>CAZQIP010000206.1:0-86187 GCA_964593655.1 uncultured bacterium
CGAGTACGCCGCAAAACCGCACCTACCGAGTTGAGAACATCAGTTTATATCGAATAGAATTCCGAAGCGTTTTCGTAAAAGAGTTTACTTTTCTCTGCTTCTGACGCATCTTCGACAGCCCATAAGAGCGCGTCTACCCACTCCTGATATGTCGCCGCCAGCGTGCAAACGGGCCAATCACTCCCAAACATCAGTCGCTCATAGCCGAATGCCTCTATTAGATGTTGAATATATGGCTTGAGCTCCTCACGCGTCCAATTTTCGCTCGCGGTTGTTACAATCCCCGATACCTTGCAATGGACATTCTCAAAAGTGGCGAGTTCGCGGATATGCGATGCCCACGGTTCAAATTGTCCACCTTTTATATCCGGTCCCCCGCAGTGATTGAGGGCGTGCCGCACATCTGGTGTCGCCTTGACGAGTTTGATCGCCGCTGGAAGCTGCATACTGTTCGCGCAGAGTTCAAATGAGAGATCAAATTTCGTCAGCAATTTCACGCCGTTAATCAGTTCAGGACTCGCGTAGAACTGCGGATCGGGATGATGCCACGCCATCCGGCGCACCCCGACGACGAGTCCAAATCCGACAAGCTGCTCCAATATAGCCTCGGCGTTCGGTTTTTCTAACGGTGCCGCCGCCGCGATTGCGCTTATCATGCCGTCTGTTTCAGCGATCTCTGTTAACCACTCGACCTCTTTGACAACAGCTGTTTCAGCGGGATCCCCCTCAACGTGTACCGATTTGATAACGTTAAGGTCGCCAATCGCCTCGCGATAGTCTTGCGCTGTATACCGTTCTGCCAACAGGTCAAAACCTTCAAGCCAAGGGTATTCCAAGTTTTCAGTATCCCAGAGGTGTTGGTGCGTATCAATTATTTTGAGCATCTATTTTTCCTCATTTTTTGTGGGTAGGCACGTTTTCGCCTCAAAGTGTAGCACGGTATGGAATAGATGTCAAATTCGGGGGTATTGAGTTTTCAGCCTACAGCAGTTAGTAGTCTGTCCAGTCTAAAATTGGAAGCCCCCGTTCGTAGTAGGGCAATTCATTGCCCGTTTCTGAGCGGAGACGTGCGATAAATCGCACTACTACGAACGAGTCCACCCACAATTCAAAGGTAGACAGACTATTAGTGTGCGTTTTTAATAGAGTTCCCGAAAAATGATTTGAATTTCACGGCAATATCCCGTATAATTTCTTAACCTAATAAATATTTAACAACAAAAACAAAAACAGAATTTGGAGGTGTTTATCATGTTTTGGGCTTTATTTGATCCGCTCTATCTCATAATCCTTGCGCCGGGACTTGCCTTGTCTCTATATGCGACGTTTCGCACAAAATCGACATTCTCAAAATACTCGAAAGTCGGGTCGCGCAGCGGACTCACTGGGGCACAGGCTGCTGAACTGATGCTTAAAAGGCACGGTGTGAGCGGTGTCCGGATTGAACGTTCAGGTGGGTGGTTAAGCGACCACTACGATCCGTCTAAGAAGGCACTGCGGTTGTCCGAGGATGTCTATTCGAGTCAGTCGCTCTCCGCAATAGGTGTCGCCTGTCATGAAGCGGGACACGCAATGCAGGATGCGCACAATTACGGCATGTTAGGTTTGCGTACTGCGCTTGTTCCTGCGACTAATTTCAGTTCGACCTTTGCATATATTTTGCTGATAGCAGGGGTCTTTCTCCAGTTCACAGGCTTGATATTCCTGGGCGTATGCCTATTTTCAGTGGGTGTCGTTTTTTCGCTGATAACGCTTCCCGTTGAATGGGATGCCAGCAGACGTGCGAAAGTCGCAATGGACGAAGCGGGAATGCTCTCACCGGAAGAGAATCGACACGCGAGTAAGGTGTTGAACGCGGCGTTTTTAACCTATCTTGCTGCAGCGGTGACAAGCGTCCTTACACTGGTCTATTACCTGATACGGCTGGGAGTGTTGGGTGGTGATGAATAATAGAATAGTGGCGCGGCACGGAACCGCGCCGATAGGGGAATTACGGGCTTACGCCTTGCTTTCGATATCGACACCGGGCCACTGATCGTCTTGCTCGGTAATATCAACGACGATACCGTCCGGGTCTTCCACTTTGAAGGCGACTGAAGGCAGTTCATCCGAATTGGGATCGTAAGGTTTACTGCCGTCTAAGCCTTCCCAAGTAATTTCAAAGCCGAGGTCTTCACACCGTTGTGCGGCTTCCCGCAAATTCGGGACACGCACACCGATGTGGAGGTAGTCCAACATTCCACCGACGTGTTCGGGACGCTCCGGCCCGCGGTGCTGAAATACACGGAAATTGTGATAGCCATCGGTAAGGTCGTAGCAGCCGTTCATCGTTGAGAAGACCTGTAATCCGAGCGCATCGCGCCAGAAACGGATGCTTTTCTCCAGATCGGTTGTACGAACACCGATGTGTACAAGTGTTGTTGCCATAAGAGATTTTCCTTTTTGTTACGGCACACGGCGCGTGCCTTTCTATAAACATGCCGGCCCTACGGGGCTAAAGAGTTTCTCTGACAGAGTAAAAGGTAGTTGTCAGTTCCAGAAAGTCTATAATTATGTAAACGCTGTGCGAATGACATTCGGATAGTTGTAGTTGTCCTCTAGATCCAGACAGTTGGTTCTCGGGTTTCTGCACGATGCTCGTAGAGGACTTTGACATCATCGGGGAAATTATCAAAAGTCTCGCCGGGAATCGTGGCAGTATTGACACCGAAGAGTTCTAAATTCAACCACCACGGTGCATATCTGACAACGACAGCCGTCCGTTTGCCAGCACTCGGGTTTTCTGCATTGGAATGCCAAATTCGGCTGTCCATGATAAGCACGCTACCGGCACTCCCAATCGCTTGCATTTCACCGTCAAGCGGGTTCCGGTCGCCGATACCGTCCTCTTTGCCTCTGGGGTTGCGAAGGTCTACATGCGTCTTAGGCACAATCCAAGTGCCACCGTTCTCAGTTGTAAACTCGGAGAGCATCCAGAGCGTTGTGATGCCGATGACTGCGCTCGGGAACGGTTGTGGGATGTGCCATTTCTGGTTCAGATCATACGGGAAATCGGAGTGGTATGCACGCACCAATTCATAATGCGGGGGACGAATCTTATACTCGGTCTGGGAGATACGGACTTGCGGTCCCAACAATTGGCGGATGGTAGCGAGGAGTCGCTCATTTGCGAGATGCTCGGCAAATTTCGGCATGAAACTGATAACATTGCGTTCCCATCTGCCGTGATCTTTGCTGAACGCGTTATAGTCCGCTTCTGAGGTTTCGACTTCTTCACGCACGCCACCAACGACATCGGCGGGAATAACACCATCCAAGACGCACCAGCCTTCTTCCCGCAACTGCGTAACATAAGGTTCAACTGTTTCTAATGTATTGTCAGTTTCCATTGAAGTCTCCTTGCGTGTCAAGAATCGCAACTCATTTCTCGCTCACGGTTATAGCGAACAGCTGTCTTAATGAGCGGTGCAAGGCGCATCACCTTGCCGAGGGAGCCAATGATACCAATTTCGCGCGTGGTTATGGCACCCATGACGTTGAGTTCACCTGTCCAAAACCTGTGTGCCACATCACCTGTCATAGTCAGTTCAACATCTGGCGATGGATTATTAGACGGACCACGGGTGATGCTATATTCGCCATTTGCCGCTGTTAACGTCATTGTACAATCAGGCAGAGTGTAGTTAAACTGGACGCTCAGCGTCAAAGATTTAAGTGCCTCTTCTGCTTCTGGTAGCGTTGCGATTTCTGCAAACAGTTCACTAATATAACTATAGAGTTGCTCAGACGTTTCAAATATAGCCATAGTTTGCGATATAGCATACTCTATAATAGATTCGAGGTCAAATTAAAAATGCAAATGCATCCATTTAAAACATTTTCTGAAGAACTTTCCGAGGCTCTACCTGCTGAGATTCAACCTTACAAAAATATACCCGATGACTTTGCCGCTGGCGCTATCTCCTATGCGTCTCCGATAGGGTGTATAAACATAGTAGCAGCGGATCAGAACACCATTTCGCACGTTTTCTTTACCGAATATTTTCCATTTGACGAACCTCAAGACCTTCAAATGCAGTACCCAGTGCTGACCCGTGCACGGGCGCTGCTGGATCGTTATTTTGCAGGTAACCCGCTTGATGTCTCCGAGATTCCGATCCAAATAGATGGCGGGACCCCATTTCAAAACAGCGTCTGGAAAACCATCCAGCAGATTCCTTATGGAGAGTTACGCAGTTATAAGTGGATCGCGGAGCAGATAGGGAAGCCGAAGGCAGTTCGGGCGGTTGGTAACGCTGTTGGTGCAAACCCTGTCTCTATTTTCAGACCGTGTCACCGAGTTATTAGGAGCAACGGTAATTTAGGCGGTTACGGCGGCGGATTAGAACGCAAACGCCAATTGTTAGCACTTGAAGGACACGATACCGAAAAATTCAAGTAATAGTAAAGTTTAGAATTAATTGGACACTCTGCACCGGCGAGGTTAGGAAACCTCGCCTACCGGGGGATGAAAATGTCTCTTTATTTTCTGCTTTACTAAAAATACTCTCTCCACACAAAAACACCAAAACCAGACTTCAGGAGTTTTGAATGACATCTGAGAAAAAGTTAGGGAAAGCCACGCAAGCGATCCATGCGGGTGAAAGACAACCCTCCGCTTCCGAAAAAAGTGGGACCCCCCTCCTACCGCCAATCTATCAGAACAGTACTTTCCGGTTCACAACAGCTGCTGAATGTGCGGAAACGTTCCGAGACGAAGAGAGCGGTTATGTCTATACCCGATGGGGTAACCCGACACAAGAGGTATTAGAAAAAAAACTTGCCGTCCTTGAGGCAGGCGAAGCGGCACTCGCGACAGCATCCGGGATGGGAGCAGTGAGCATTGCTTTGCTTACGGCTCTATCTGATGGTGGACACGTCGTCGCGATGGAAAACCTTTATTCAGCGACGTTCCAGATACTTAATGAAGATCTCCGACAGTTCGGCGTTGAGACGACATTCGTTGATGCCACCGATCCCTCGCAAATTGCGCGTGCCATTAGACCTGACACGAAAGTACTCTACCTTGAAAGTCCAACAAACCCGCTCCTGAAACTGATTGACTTGCGGACATCTGCCGAGATTGCGAAAGCACACGGGGTAACCTCAATTATCGACAATACGTTTGCGACACCCTGTGGGCAGCAACCGATTGCCTTCGGTATTGATGTCGTCGTCCACAGCATGACGAAATATTTGAGTGGTACAGGGGCGGTGATTGCCGGTGCGATTGTCGGACAAAAGGAATTTATTACGCACGCGAAAACAGGGGCACTACGTAACTTTGGGGCAGTTATCAGTCCATTCAATGCGTGGTTAACGCTACAGGGGATCACAACGCTACCATTGCGATTTGCGCGGCACTGCGAAAATGCGATGCACGTTGCGGCGTTTCTCGAAGCACATCCGGCGGTAGCGTGGGTTCGCTATCCCGGTTTGCCGAGCCATCCACAATATGAACTCGCTAAACAGCAAATGGACGTGTTTGGAGGTATGATAACACTGGAACTCAAAGGCGGACGCGTTGCGGGTGAGCACCTTGTCGATCACCTCCAACGCTGCGCACTCGCAGTCAGCTTGGGTGATGTGCGGACCCTCATTTGCCATCCGGCATCAACAACGCATTCACATGTTCCGGCAGAAATCCGGCAACAGATTGGTGTTACAGACGGGTTGGTCAGAATCTCCGTCGGACTGGAAGATGTTGAAGATATTATTGCCGACCTCGAACAGGCCTTAGAATCCTGTGCTTCTTAGGGTTCGAATATAATTCTCATTGATGTTATTTGAGTCGTGCGTTGCCTTTCTATGCGGTTCTGGAAATTCTGTGAGTAGTTTCTGATACGCGCCTATTGCTAAATCCGTTTCACCATTGTCCTCATAAATTTTTCCGACCGAATATTGCGCCATCCGTCGCGTGTCGTAATCGTAGGTAGCATTATCCGCTACTTTTTGAAACGCATCAACAGCAGTCGCTATATCTTTATTTACATGTGCGATTTGTGCGATGTAAACCTGCGCGTTGGCAGCATTTTCATTGCGTGGGAACAGATCAATTCCTTTTTCAAGCTGCGCGATGGCTTCCTCGTACTTCTCAAGCCTTTCATAAGCCCATCCCATGTAGAAATATGCATCCTGCCCGGCTTTGGTATCTGGATATAGATCAATAACCTTTTGATAGCCGTCAAGAGCTTCCTGATATTTCCCTTCAGCGAGATAAGCCTGCGGGATACCGAAACTCGCCAATGGAGCGAGGTCAGGATCACCGGAATCGACGACGTTTGTGAACTCGACGCGCGCGTTTTCGTAATCCTGCATCTTAAGATAGATTTCGCCAGTAACATATAAAATCTGATAGAGCAACGGGCTATCGCTGAACGGTTCTCGCAGCGTATCAAACTGCGAGAGTGCGGTGTTCAATTCACCTTTTCCATAGTAGCACATCGCCGTATTAAACTGTGCTTGTTCCGACAGTTCGCTGCCGGGGTAGATGGCGATTAATTGATTGAAAAGCGCGAGTGCCCGGTCATAGTAGGCATCAAGGGATTCAAGCGTGCCGGTCTCTTTGAGTTCCTCAGCAATCTTATAGGAAGCGAAAGCAATGGCATACATTGAATCATCCGCCCACTCACTGTCAGGATAATTGTTGATGAGTCGTCGGAAGAGTGCGAACGCCTCTTCATCAGTGCGTGGTCGGGTGGCGAGCTGATAGATCGCATCATCCGCCCATAGGCTGTCAGGATAGTTCTCGAAAACTTCACGGTATGCGGCTCGGACTTTGCGCAAACGGCTTTTATCGGGGCTATCAATCTGCACTGGCGGTGCATCAAGTTGCTTTGCCGCTGTCCACGCCTTGTCTGCGTTGTCGTAGTAGTCCTCATAACTGGTGTTATTCCCCGTGACACGCCCCAGCCAAAACCCACCAGCAAGTGCAAGCAGCACGCAGATTTCTGCAATTATGAACTTCTTCATTTTTCTTCTCCTTACCAAGTATTGATTCCAAGTATGTTAACAAGACTATTAAAATATGTCAAGTACAATAGGTTTACGCACCAGAGCCATGCAATTCTCTGGAAAACTACCAAATCCCGAATCGGTTTCGGATAACAAATATCTAAAAATCCGCGTCACCCTCGATTCAGATTAACTCTCACTGCAAGGCAAACTGATCACTGTAAAGTACTGTAGCAAGTTTCGTGCCGATTTGAATTATACCCACCGACAGAACATCTTACATGATATTTATAATGTCCTGCACAAAACAGGGCATACCTCACAATCGCTTGCACAAAATCGGGCAGATATGACAAACCGTTAGCACTCTGGACTGTCTACCTCCTATTAATTTCCTTGACAACATAAGGACAGTTTGATATAATGTGTGAAAGATAATATTTACTTGTCTGTTTATCAGAGAGTCATAAATTCGATACTGATAAAATTGTGAACAGTGATAACAGAATTTAATCAAATTGCCTTTTCAATAGAGGGCACATCAAAAAGAGAGGTTTTCTGTGCGTAATAAATTTTTGTTTCGCGTTTCCGTGTTAGTTTTAGCGATTTCATTCGTGACACCCCTACTTGCTGACAATCACGAGAGTATCTTGGACAAAGTTAAAAACAGGGGAAAAGTAGTCTGTGGCGTACACGGCGGTTTACCGGGTTTCGGTTTCCTCGGTGAAGATGGTAAATGGAGCGGTTTTGACGCAGATTTCGGGCGTGCAATTGCCGCTGCCGTGCTGGGGGACCCCGATAAAGTTGAATTTGTACCCTTAAATGCTGCTGAACGTTTTGTCGCTCTTCAAACAGGTGAAATAGATGTCTTAATCAGAAACACCACATGGACGCTTAGCCGCGATGCCGAGTTGAGCACTGACTTCACACCGCCCACATTCTACGACGGGCAAGGCTTCATGCTTCCGAAATCTCTTAATATTAAATCGATTAAAGAATTAGCAGGAGCAAGCATCGGTGTCACCGCAGGGAGCACAACCGAGCTAAACCTTGCAGATACCATGCGGTCATTAGGCATTGAATTCAATCCGGTTGTTTACGCCGACATTGACACCCTTTACAGTAGTTATGATGCAGGACGTGTGGATGTTGTTACCAGCGACAAGTCTCAACTTGTTGCGCGGCGTAAGGATCTAAAAAACCCAGACGATCATGTCATTCTGGATGTAACGATCTCAAAGGAGCCGCTGGGGCCCCTCACCATTCACGGCGATAATAAATGGAATGATGCTGTGAGTTGGGTCGTTTATGCAACGTTTTTCGCAGAAGAACACAATATTACGCAGGAAAATGTCAAGACCCTCAAAACTGAAAATCCGGAGATCAAACGTTTTTTAGGTGAATCCGGTGAAATGGGCGAAAAACTTGGACTTCCTGCAGACTGGGCAAAACAGATCATTATGGCTGTCGGTAACTATGGAGAGATCTTTGAGCGTAACCTCACACCAATCGGCCTGCCGCGTGGCGTTAATAAACCCTGGACGCAAGGCGGTTTGCTCTACGCAATGCCGTTCCGTTAGATTTTGATTGTAAGGATACCCCTGTTTTGAATGCGCGCTGACTTCGGCGCGCATCTACTATTGTTTTGGACAGAACACTCCCTTTACAACTATGATGGAAGATAATTCACATAAGATCATATCAGATAAAATCCCATTCTATCGAGACATTCGGTTTCTGAAAGTATTTTTTCAGATACTTTTCGTTATCGGTATCATTCTGTTAGCAGGATTCCTATACGGAAATATGCGAGATGGACTCAGTAGACAGGGCATAGAACTGGGTCTGAATTTTCTAAACAGTGAAGCAGGATTTGAATTGTCCGAAGGAATTGATTTCGAGCCTTCCGAAACATATCTCAAAGCATTTTGGGTGGGTATCGTTAACACAATCAAGATCAGTATTATTGGGATAATCTGTGCGACTATTATCGGCTTCTTTTTTGGAATTGCTCGCCTCTCCAGCAATTGGCTAATCTGTCAAATAGCATCCGTCTACGTAGAATGTTTTCGTAATATTCCGCTCCTCCTACAGATATTGTTTTGGTATGCGCTAACGCGGGTACTTCCTGTTGTGCGAGAGAGTATTAGTTTTTTCAATAGTATTTTCATTAACAATCGTGGTGTATACCTTGCCTTCGTTGAACGAGCTGATGGATTTAACACTTGGTGGTGGTATCTTCTATCGGGTATCATCTTAGCGATTTGTGTTGCACTTGGTCTTGCAGCATTCCGTTATTTCTTTTCGTTTCGTGAACTTCAACAAACAGACCGTCCCTCCTTTATCTCCAATATAATCTTTGGTGCGAAGTGGGCTGCTGCACCTATTTTCTTAATAGTCGCTATTGTAGGATGGTTCTTAACACCAGAACAACCTTTTGTCGTAACACGCCCTGCGTTACAAGGGTTTAACTTTGTCGGCGGGATGAGTTTTTCACCGGAGTTTTCTGCCCTCTTAATTGGTCTCGCTGTCTATACAAGTGCATTTATTGCAGAAGTGGTGAGAAGCGGTATACAAGCAGTGGTAAGGGGACAGCGGGAGGCAGCCAGAGCTGTCGGTTTGAAAGAATCACAAGTCTTGCGTTTAGTCGTCATACCTCAAGCTATTCCTATAATTGTGCCGCCCCTCACCAGTCAATATCTCAACCTCGCAAAGAACTCAAGTCTTGCAATTTTCATCGGCTTCCCTGACCTGTTTATGGTTGGGGAAACAATGATTAATCAGACAGGACAATCTATTCCTGTCTTCGCTATGATTATGGTGAGTTATCTGATAATGAGTCTAACCACATCCGCTTTCATGAATTGGTACAACCGTAGAATAACCCGAATTGGTAGATAAAGATACATAAGGAAAAAGGATAGAAAAGTGGAAAATTTGACATTTACACAAGAAGTCAAACCCCCAAATACCAAAAAAGGGCCTGTGAAATGGTTAAAAGATAACCTGTTTAGCACATGGTATAATACCATTTTAACCTGCTTAGGTCTTGTAATTCTATTCTTTGTTTTTAAGGGTGTTTTCACATGGATATTCACACAAGCAAATTGGAAAGTTATCCCCGCCAACTTGCAAATCTTGTTCGTCGGTTCTTATCCTTTAGAACAGATATGGAGAGTTTCCACGGTTATATATGGGTTGGCAGTATTATTGGGACTGAGTGCCGGCATATGGAATGGATTGACCCGGCAAATAACAGTTGCTATCGGTTGCATCGGTGCAATCATACTCCTTTTACCTTTTCATATAGCTGTCCGAGAACACGCGCTAATAGCAACTGTTATCCTAGCAGTATCTTTTGCAATTGGACGAAACAAGGATCATTGGAAACGTTGGGTAATAGTAGGTTGGGTACTCTCCTTCCCGTGGACGATGATGATGCTGCACGGGTTCGGCGCGGACATCGTAACAACAACAAATTGGGGTGGACTTCTCCTTACATTGATTCTGGCTGCTATTGGGATCCTTGCTTGCTTCCCACTGGGCGTGCTATTGGCACTCGGACGGAGAAGTCAACTACCAGTGATAAAATGGGTCTCCACCGTTTATATTGAGACAGTCCGTGGTGTGCCTTTAATAACTTTGCTGTTTATGGGGAGTATATTGTTACCAATTTTTATGCCGGGTGATTTTCAACTTGATAAAGTTATACGCGCTATGGTTGTGCTAACGCTTTTCTCTGCTGCATATATGGCAGAGAACGTACGCGGTGGACTTCAAGCGATTCCCCAAGGACAAATTGAGGCTGCACAAGCAGTCGGACTTACTTATCCCAAAACGACGCTATTTATCGTTCTTCCACAGGCACTACGAGCAGTTATTCCAGCGATTGTTGGACAATTCATAGCACTTTTTAAGGATACCTCTTTGGTATCTGTCGTCGGACTGCTTGATCTATTAGGGATAGGCAGAAGCATTCTCGGAAATCCAAACTGGCAAGGACTCCAACCTGAAGTATATCTATTTATTGCAGTTATCTATTTTGTTTTTTGTTATGCAATGTCTTTTGTTAGCCAGAAAGTTGAAGCAGACTTAGGTGTCGGAAAGCATTAGGAATGTGTTATGATTGAAGGAGGCATCAGAAAATGACTGAAAACGAAAATACAACAAATGACCCAATTATTATATGTGAAGACGTACACAAATGGTTTGACGATTTCCATGTCCTCAAAGGAATTACCACCACCTTCAAAAAGGGAGAAAAGGCGGTCATTTGCGGTCCCTCTGGATCAGGAAAGTCCACGTTTATCCGAACAATTAATCGCCTTGAAGAACATCAACGCGGCACAATCATTGTTGATGGAATTGAGCTTAGCAATGATCTGCGCAATATCAATCTCATCCGTCAGGAAGTCGGTATGGTTTTCCAGCAGTTCAATCTGTTTCCACACCTGACAAATATAAAAAATATAAGCTTAGGCCCAATCCAAGTGAGGAAGATGTCAAAAAGTGCAGCCGAAGAAGCCGCTTTGGCTTTATTAGAACGGATGGGTATTGCTGACCAAGCCTATAAATACCCGGCAGAAATATCGGGCGGTCAACAGCAGCGTGTCGCGATCGCAAGGGCATTAGCAATGGAGCCGAAGATCATGCTCTTTGATGAACCCACAAGTGCTCTTGACCCAGAAATGATCTCAGAAGTGTTAGATGTGATGCGTGAACTTGCACATTCCGGTATGACGATGCTCGTTGTTACGCATGAGATGGGATTTGCACGAGAAGTGGCGGATCGCGTCATGTTCTTTGACGAAGGTGTGGTTATAGAGGAGGCAGCACCCGCAGATTTCTTTGATAACCCACAGCACGAACGCACGAAACTTTTCATCTCGCAGACATTGCAACATTAGGGTTTAGCCCAGGAGCCACAGTTGCGATATAGTTTTGAATGGCATATTGAGAAAGAAAAGCAAAACAAGCAGAGGAATTTAACCAATGAAAGCAGAATACGATTTTTCAAAAGGAGAACGCGGTAAGTTCTATAGGAAAGATTCCGTTTTCCAACTTCCCATCTATCTGGAAAAAGATGTTGATGAGTTTATGCATCATTTGGCGGATACTAAAGGAAAGGACGTTGGAGAACTCGTTAATGAACTGCTCCGCCGCAATATCCAGTTGATTCAGACTATCCAATAAACAGATGGAGTATCGCCTCATGCGGTTGGATAACAAAATAGCCATTGTTACAGGAGCCGGACGCGGGATCGGCAAAGCAGTTGCGCTTCGGTTTGCTGAAGAGGGAGCGAAAGTCGTCGTTGATGATGTGAACGACATCAACGGAACCGAGACTGTTGCTGCGATTACTGATGCAAGCGGCGAGGCGATGTTTGTCAACGCCGATGTCTCCAGTGTTGTTGATGCTGAAAGGCTTATTGCGGCTGCTGTTGATACTTACGGCACGGTCAACATTTTGGTAAACAACGCCATCTGTTCGACAGCCGATGTGCTGAACAATAATTGGGAGGCGAACTTAGCGGTCGCGCTCCAAGGGACGAGCCACTGTTCCGATGCAGTTATCCCCGTGATGCAGCAGAGTGGTGGTGGTAGTATTGTTAATATCGCTTCTGTCAATGGACTCATCGGGTTACAGGGGATTCATGCGTACTCTGCTGCGAAAGGTGGCGTTATCGCACTGACCCGCTCGATGGCAGTCGCACACGGCAAGGATAACATCCGTATCAACTGTATCTGTCCCGGCACGATTCAAACTGAAGTTTGGGAACCGATGCTTGAACGGAATCCTCAAATCTTGGACGAAATCACGCCGTGGTATCCGTTAGGACGGATCGGACAACCGGTTGACATTGCAAACGCCGCGCTGTTCCTCGCTTCTGATGAAGCCAGTTTCGCAACAGGTGCAGTCTTTGTCATTGACGGTGGCTTGACCGCCGGTAACCATCAGTTTCCGATTTAGATATGGGTCTAAAGGTAGTACACACATGCCTACACATTGCCCAGAAGTATAACAGAAAATGAATAAAAACGAACCCTTCTCCATTAAAAAATTTTTCATAAGTCTGTCCTTGCTGATAATTGCCTGCTTCGGGTTTGTTTTTATCACCCTTTGGCCTCCTGAACCGATAGATAAAAACACGATAATATACTTTTTCCTACTGATACTAAAACTTCTTGCCGTTGGCATTATAATAGTCGCTCAATTATATCTCACATACTACCTGTTGGTACTTTTGTTGTGTTTGATACGGAAACTTATATCCTTTATTTACAATGTGATGCAGACATTCTTTCAAAAATTTGTCAACCATCAGTAGTTTCAAACCTGTATTGGAATTGTAGCACAAACTTTTCGTTTGTAAAGTTAGGACTTGCGCAAATTGAGCAAATATCGGACATTTAGACGCAAAAAACGGTAATTTTCGTTCTTTAAACCCCCTAAATCCCCCTTATCAGGCGGACTTTAAGGCGGAATGCGTAAATCCTAAAGTTAAGGAACATCAAATTCACGAAGAGGAATATAATGGTAACACAAGACCAGATCAATTTTTTTCAGGAGAATGGGTATCTCAAATTCGGCAGGGTCTTAGATAGCGATGGTGTTGAAGCCATGCGTGCAGGTTTAGATGCAATTATCGAACTTGAACTCAACGAAGGCGACGATTCTTCGCCAGAGTTCAAGTACGGACACGACCGGCGTGAAGATAAACTCAATCGCGGTAGCGGTCACCCGCGCGCGATCCATCAGTATGTGAACATGTGGAAACGTGAACCCAGTTACGAGGCAGCTATCCATAACTCGCTCATTGCAGGGACAGCACGTGCATTACTTGATACGCCCGAAGTCCGTCTCTGGCACGATCAGATTATCTCCAAACCGCCAAAAGATAACGGACACTTCGGATTTCACCACGATTTTTTCTTCTGGCCCCTGAGTCCGCCAAACATCGTGAGCTGCTGGCTGGCTTTGGATGATGCGACAGTCGATAACGGGTGCATGCATGTTATGCCGAAGAGCCACAAAGATGAACGGTTCTCAGTGGAAGCCAGAGCAGCATTCAATGCGGAATCCGCAAAAGCGAGCGAAGAAGGACGTGAACCGCCGCCAAATCCATGGACAGAGAGACGGGAACTGGACATCAGTCACGGCGTTCCGGTGGAATTGAAAGCGGGTGAGTGTATGTTTCATCACTGCTTAAACTGGCACGGTACACCCCCAAATGTTACGGACCGTCAACGTCGCGCGTTCGTAATGATTTTCATGGCGCAGGATGTCTACTATAACAACGCCCAAGCACCGGGTCATATCCTCGTTTCAACCATTGAGGTGGCAGATGGTGAGCCGCTCGTCGGTGATGGGTTTCCGGTAGCGTAACTCGGCACGGAATCGGGGTTACAAACCCCTCCTACAATAAGGGAATCGGGGTTACAAACCCTCCTACAGTAGAGGGCCAACGACATGAAAGATTCAACGCTCATCACAAGAGTTGTTTTAAAAAACTATAAGAGTATCGCTGCTTGTGATGTGCAGTTGGGCCCCTTGACGTTCCTTTTAGGACGTAATGGATCAGGTAAAAGTAATTTTCTGGATGCACTGCGATTTGTTACTGATGCTCTGAATTTATCGCTGGATCACGCTGTCCGGAACCGAGGTGGAATTGACGGTGTTCGCCGGCGTTCGCGTGGGCATCCAAACCATTTCAGCATTCGACTGGGTTTCGCTTTACCTGAAGGTGCTACGGGACACTATGCCTTCCGCATCGGCACTCGTTCACCTGGAGGTTACAAGGTTCAGACTGAAGAGTGTAAGATACAGCATGAACTTCTCGGACCAGAGGAACACTTTCGCGTTGATAATGGCAGCGTAACCCATACGAGTGTGAAGGTGGCCCCGGCTGCAGTGCCTGACCGACTCTACTTAGTGAATGCCTCTGGGCTGCCCGAATTTCGGCCTGTCTACGAAGCCTTTTCTCGGATGGGATTTTACAATTTCAACCCGAATAAAATTCGGGACCTCCAAGACCCGGATCCTGGGAATGTGCTTATGCGTGATGGTGGCAATCTTACGAGTGTGCTCACCCAACTTGCACCGACTGTGAAAACAGATATTGAGGAATATTTAGCGGTCATTGTGCCTGGTATTCGTAGTGTAGATGTCAAAGATTTTGGACCCAAGGAAACATTAGAATTTAGACAGGATGTTACAGGGGACACACACCCGTGGCGATTTCTCGGAAATAATATGTCTGATGGTACGCTCCGCGCGTTGGGAATTCTGGTAGCACTATTTCAGGGAGGCCCCGACACGCAAAAACGCGTGCCGCTCGTGGGAATTGAGGAGCCAGAAATCGCACTTCATCCGGCAGCAGCAGGAGCCTTGCTTGATGCTCTTCGGGACGGTGCCCACAAGACACAGGTGATTACCACCAGTCACAGTCCGGATCTCCTTGAGGACAAACACTTGGATGTCGATTCAATTCTCGCGGTTGAAGCGTATGATGGAAATACGGTAATTGCCCCCGTTGACGAAGTTAGCAGGTCTGTCGTGCGCGATAAACTGTTTACAATAGGAGAACTCCTACGTAAGGATCAATTGCAACCCGACCCAGCATCTATAATTTCTACTGAAGAGGGCAAACAACTCCGCCTCTTTGATTCCAAGAGCGGACAATCTAAAAAACAAAAAAAGAGTAGCGAGCACAGATAAGGAAGTTTGTTTGGTGCAACAGGTATGCTTCCACAGGTACTGACAACTGATAACTATTTCATGGAGGAACAATATGCAACAAAAACCTAATGTTATTTTTATTTTAACGGACGATCAAGGCCCGTGGGCTGCGGGCTGCTGCGGTAATGATGAGGTACGGACACCCTATCTTGACCAACTGGCATCAGAAGGCACCCGCTTTCCGAATTTCTTCTGTACAAGTCCTGTCTGCTCGCCAGCACGCGCGAGCCTTATGACGGGACGTATCCCGTCAGCACACGGTGTACACGACTGGATCCGCGACGGCAACATGCCACCAGACCCCGCCCGATATTTAGACGGACTCACCTGCTATACAGATGTTCTTGCAGAGAACAACTATAGAGTCGGATTGAGTGGTAAGTGGCACCTTGGTGATAGCTTGACACCGCAACACGGGTTCAGTCATTGGTTTGCTCTGCTCACCGGCGGCAGCAAGTATAACGATGCGGATATGATTCGAGACGGACAGGTAGAAATGCAGCCCGGCTACCTCACCGACGTGATCACTGATGACGCATTAGACTTCATCTCAGCGAACAAAGAGGGACCGTTCTATCTTAGCGTTAACTATAATGCACCGCATACGCCGTTTACGGGACACCCACAGGATATTGTTGACTCCTATGACGATTGCCCATTCAAAACGTGTCCACAAGAGGCATTGCATCCGTGGGCTGTGCAAGGCGCAGCGGCGCACATGGGTAACCGCGAATCGTTGAAGGGTTATTTCGCAGCGATAACGGCACTTGATTTAAATGTCGGGCGGATTCTGGATCGGCTTGCAGCGTTAGGCATCCGCGAAAATACGCTCGTTGTCTTTAGCAGTGACAACGGGTATTCGTGTGGACACCACGGATTTTGGCATAAAGGCAACGGCACATTCCCGTTGAACATGTATGAAAACTCTGTCAAGGTGCCCTTTATCGTCAGCCATCCGGGTAGCGTTCCAGAGGGGCGCGTCAGCGAAGCGATGGTAAGCCAATACGATTTCATGCCGACACTTCTTGACTACCTCGGCTTACCGGATCCGAACGACGATATGTCGCCCGGCAGAAGTTTTGTCCCCGCGCTTTCTGGGGAGACGAACGATGCGAAAGATGAGATTGTTATTTACGACGAATACGGTCCCGTCCGTATGATTCGGACGCAGGAGTGGAAATATGTGCATCGGTATCCTTACGGTCCGCATGAACTGTACGATCTGGTGAACGATCCCAGTGAACGGAAAAACCTGATAGATGACAAATCTCAGAATGCGCGTATCGGTGATATGCGTCAACAGATGGGGGCATGGTTTGAACGGTACGTCCTGCCGGAATTAGATGGGGCGCGATGCTCGGTTACGGGTGGTGGGCAAGCAGAAAAGTTAGGCGAAGGAAATTACGGTGAAAATTCCTTCCATCCAAGATATGCACCTCCTCGACGAAATGTGTAGACAACATATCTTCATCTGAATCAGATATGCTGAATGCTATACCGGGCATTTAGCGTTGATTTCGTAACATCAAATGGAGGAAGGTATGTCAGATCAGGCGAAAAACCAGAGCCAGAATATTTCGCGCCGGCGTTTTTTTAAGGACATAGGCACTGGTACTATTGCTGCAGCAGTTACACCAGCGGTCTTTATCGGTGCAGAGAAAACAGAAAGAAATCAAATGCAAAATCGACCCAATGTCATTTTTATTCTGACGGATGACCAAGGCCCCTGGGCTGCGGGTTGTTGCGGTAATGATGAAGTCCGTACACCTTTTGTTGACCAACTCGCTTCAGAGGGGACACGCTTTCCCAATTTTTTCTGCACGACTCCCGTATGTTCACCGGCACGTGCAAGCCTGATGACCGGACGCATCCCTTCTGCACACGGCGTACACGATTTTTGCAGGGACGGCAGCATGCCACCGAATGCTGAACGTTATCTTGAAGGTTTGACCTGCTATACCGATGTACTCGCTAACAATGGCTACACTGTCGGGTTAAGTGGTAAATGGCATCTCGGCGATAGTCTAACACCACAACACGGGTTTAGCCACTGGTTCGCTATGCCTTTAGGTGGAAGCAAATACAACAACGCCAATATGATTCGAGATGGACAAGTAGAAAGGCAACCCGGCTACTTGACTGACGTGATTACCGATGACGCATTAGATTTCATTTCAGCGAATAGCAAAGGTCCGTTTTATCTCAGCATCAATTATAACGCACCACATACCCCGTTTAATGGGCATCCAAAAGATATTGTGGATTCTTATGAGGATTGCCCGTTCAAGACATGTCCGCAGGAGGCATTGCACCCCTGGGCGGGACGCGGAACACTCCCTCACATGGGAAATCGCGAGTCGTTAAAGGGTTATTTCGCTGCCATAACGGCACTTGATCTAAACGTTGGACGCATTTTAGAACGACTTTCTGAATTAGGCATCCGCGAAAATACCCTCATCGTTTTCAGTAGCGATAATGGATATTCGTGTGGACATCACGGATTTTGGCACAAAGGCAACGGTACATTCCCACTGAATATGTATGAGAATTCGGTTAAAGTGCCTTTTATCATGAGCCACCGCGGTAAGATACCAGAGGGACGCGTCAGCGAAGCGATGGTGAGTCAATACGATTTCATGCCGACACTTCTCGATTATCTCGGCTTACCGGATCCGAATGACGATATGTCACCTGGCAGAAGTTTTGTCCCAGCACTCACCAGAAAAACAAACGATGCGCAAGATGAGGTCGTTGTATTTGATGAATACGGTCCTGTCCGTATGATCCGAACACAAGAGTGGAAATATGTTCACCGCTATCCTTACGGCCCCCATGAACTCTATGACTTAGTGAAAGACCCAAGAGAACGAAAAAATCTGATAGACGACAGATCGCAGAACGCATTGATAAGCGATATGCGGCGACAGATGGGTGCGTGGTTTGAACGGTACGTAGACCCACGATTGGATGGCACAAGATGTACAGTTACCGGCAGAGGACAAAAGGCAAAAATTGGAGATGGGGTGTACGGTGAAGATGCCTTCAATCCAAGGGATACCAGTCATCAACAAAACAGATAGGGGTTGTCTGACTCAAATCTATGTAATAGTATCAAGAAAAATCAAGATGGAGATATTTATGACTACGAAACTTGAACATGCATTCACAGAAGCATCTAAACTCCCCTCGGAGGAACAAAATATTCTTGCAGAGTGGTTGCTTGCTGAATTAGCATCGGAAAAACGCTGGTCCAAACTTTTTGCCAATTCACAAGATATTTTGGCTACGTTGGGACAAAAAGCCCTTGATGAGCATCAAAAAGGCAAAACAGAAAAATTAGATCCGGAGCAAATTTGAATTCAAAAACAACAAGTAGTTTCCGGGATATGCTTGCAACCCTGCCTCGTCAGGTTCGACGGAGTGCGCGGGAAACTTATATGCTTTTTAATTTAAATCCTAATCATCCGAGCTTACAGTTCAAAAAAGTCCATAATACGCGACCAATTTATTCGGTTCGCATAAATGTTGACTATCGAGCTGTAGGTGAAATAGATGGAAACGATATAATTTGGTTTTGGATTGGGCCGCATAGAGAATATGAAAAGCTGCTTAGGCGAATTTGATAACTAATTTTATTTTCCAACTAATTGTTGTAATAAAATTGGAACTCAAGACCACCAAATTGTCAGGGCGATTTAGTTTTCTACGTTGACTTCAGAACAGACTTCGTGTATGCTATGTAACAAGCAACTGAAACTGCAAAGGACACAGATTTTCCGTCCGTTAAGGAGCGTACCATGACGGCTATTGCTGTGCAAACCCACCTGACACCTGTGGAATACCTCGCTTGGGAACGCAAAGCACCCTTTAAAAATGAATATCTCAGCGGACAGATACTCGCGATGTCCGGGGCAAATCGCGCACATAATCTCATCACAGGAAATATATTTAATGGACTTTACAACCAACTGTTAAACCGGGATTGTGAGACTTACACTGGCGAAATGCGCGTGAAGGCGAGACCCATAACATCTTATTTTTATCCAGATGTTACTGTCGTCTGTGATGAACCCCGTTTTGAAGATGATGTGTTCGACACGCTCCTGAACCCAACTGTTGTCGTAGAGGTGCTTTCCCGCTCAACTGCAGCTTATGACAAGGGCGAGAAATTCGAGTCCTATAAGCAGATCGCCTCCTTGCAAGAATACATCCTTGTTTCACAAGACAGGGTAAACGTTGAACGTCATTTTCGCTTAGGAACGCAGTGGAGAGCGATGGAATTTCAGGAGCTTGCGGACGTACTGCCCCTGGATTCAATTCGCTGCGAACTGCCTTTGGGGCATATCTATAGACGCGTCAAATTGACAGATACGCCCTGATCCTACCGTTGACTCACTTTGTAAATCCTGTTTCTAACCTTAGACGTTTTAGGAGACGTTATACAACTGGCAAGTTTTTACAGATTCTCGATGGTTACTGTTGAAAGGAACGAAATGGCGAGAGCATTTGCCCCCGGCAACATCTCGTGTGTTTTCAAGGTTATTCCGCACACCGATCCGGCGCGTATGCACTCGCTCGGCATGGGTTTCACGGTTAAAGAAGGTGTAGAGGTTATCGTCTCTGAACATCATGAGACGGAAGTGCTATTTAACGGAGAGTGCATCAATTTTCCGACGGTCCGTGCTGTTGTCAATCGGCTCACGCAAAACAGTGGCATCACAGGCATAAAGGTAGACATCACCTCTCCATTGCCGCTCGGCTGTGGTTTTGGACTCAGCGGTGCCGCAGCACTCGCGACAGCCTATGCCCTTAATGAACTTTTGTCGTCACATAAAGACAACGAAACACTTGCGATGATAGCACACGTTGCAGAAGTTGAGAATCGGACGGGATTGGGCGATGTCTGTTCACAATATCACGGCGGTTGCCTTGTCAAATTGAAGGAAGGGTCACCTTTAACAGCTGACAGGCTACCGATTACGGAGCAGCCGATCTATTACCGTTACTTCGGACCTATTCAGACAAGCGAGGTGCTTGGAAACAGAGAACAGACAACCCGCATCAATCGTGCAGCGGATGTTGCGTTGCGTACATTGCAAACGCTGACCAGTGCCAAGCCGAATGCCGACCTCTTTAACGCCTGCTTCGCGGTCTCAAAACAGTTTTCGGTAGAGAGCGGTTTGCTTAGCGATGCACGGGTGATAGATACAATCGCAGGTATTGAGGCAGAAGGCGGTGTTGCGTCAATGATAATGTTAGGGAACGGTGTATTTAGCACGCATTCTTTTGACGACGCAGTGGAAACGAGACTCATTCAGAATCCAGCACGGCTCATCCCGTAAGGGCGATGTTATATCGTCCGTCAGATGGAATCACAGCAATGAAAACTGCACTTCTTCTATCATTTTTTACAGTATCTGTTGCCTTCGGTGCGGTTGAGATTGAGGATGTGACGTTTGGATTCAACGAGGGTTACAAGACAGGCACATGGGCACCTCTGACTATCACCGTTGGGGGTCAAGATGCGTTTGCTACACCTATTGGCGTTCCTGGTCAACAGATAGCTGAGACCTATCTGGCAGTAGAAGTTAGAAGTTTTTCTTCAAACACACCTACCCAGCGGTATGCGACTCCACTCACTGGATTACGACAGAAAAATTTCTATATCTATTGCCCGAAAAATGCTACGGAGCTCGTCATTGAACTCGTACCTGCCCCACAGTCAGAGAACACAGTGTCTCAGGATAAAGTGCGACGCGTGATGCAGGAGATGGCTTTACCGACACCTCTTGCCCGCAAAGACTTCCTCGTATTGGTGTTGGCACCGAGCGGTGATAAACTAAAACGATTTATTGACCAAAAGCAGTTAGCGGCTCATGATGATGCACAGGTACATGTGGCGTACCGTTCAAACCCGACATCCTTGCCACGCGACTGGATAGGTTATAGTGCAGTGGATGTCCTCGTTATTCGCGAGATAGTCCTGAAACGTATCTCTAAGCCCCAACAAACAGCGATGCTTGATTGGGTACAACGTGGCGGTACGCTTATTGTCTCTGGTGGCAGTAACTATAAATATCTGCGCCACAGTTTTTTAGTACCGTTCTTTCCAGTCGAATTGAAAAAACCAGAACAAACAGAGCAGATCCCGGCTGTCTTACATGAACAACTCGGTTTTCGGAGCTTCGGTAGCAACAGTAACCCGTTTGAACGCATCCCGTTTTCTCCACAACTTGGATGTGAAACGCTCATCGGAACAGACGATCAGATCTACGTCGCGAAGCGGAACTTTGGAGACGGTCAGATCCTGTGTCTTGCGTTTGATTACAATGCCATGCCCTTTTCGGAACAACAAGTGGGTGAAACATTCTGGAACGGATTACTGAGCAGGCACGGTAAATCTCCGCGGCATATCACAGACCGGTTTGCCCTTGCGCTCCAACATGAGGAGAAGATTTACCAACAATTTTTATCAACTTCTGTCAAAGCCGGATCGACTCAGGTGCCGCTCATTAAACTGCTGGCTATAGTTTTACCAATATATCTGCTGAGTTTTGGTGGTTTCTTCTTTTACTTTGGGAGGTCTCTGAAGTCACGCGATCAGGATCATCGTGATGGCGTGCTTCAGCAGAAGCGAAAGGCAGGCATCTATTGGATAGGAGGATTTCTCTTTGTTCTACTCTCATTGAGTACAATTGCAGTCGCGAGAAATGTGTTGCCGAATAGCGTTACGGCGGATCAACTGTCAATTTTGTCAGTCTATCGTGATCGGAATCGTGTGCACTTGCGAAGCTACGTCGCTATTAGGGCTACAGCACACGCTGAAACATCCATTGATTTCACAAAAGGGAACTTTATTCGTCATCAGGAAACTGAGAGCCCTCAAAAGATCGGAACGTTGGTTCAGAATTCAAGTGTTCAATTACGAGGCTTGCCCGTGGAGCCGTGGCATCCTACGACCTATGTGCAAGAAACATTTTTAGATGCTCAGGAACTTCCGCGTATCCTTGAAAACGCGTGGCACGTTACAGGTAAAGAGATGACTTACTTAGGTAACGTCACACTTGATAGTGCGTTGGAATCTGAACTTTCTCTGAAGTCACACCATCAGGATCATCGTGATGGTGTGCTTCAGCCAACAGCCGTCCTCCGGCGGCGAGTAACAGCTGCATTACCACTTGACGAAGGTCTGCGCGGCAAGCGGAAGTGGTTTGCACAAATTCTACGACAGGAGCAAGTCTTGCGCCATCTGGCGGAAGAGAGAGGCGCAGTATCGCCACCTTATCTGATCGGATGGACTTCTCAGAATTTTACGGACACGGTAGTAACAGGAAATGTTAACACAAATAATGAAACTTTAGTGATTTTACCTATCACTGGGCTTTAAAGAACAATGTGATTCCCGGATTAGATGTTCCTCGCGGTACTTGTTAAACAGAGGTGAACTATGGATGTGCTATCGCTCGGTATTTATGTCGTTGATGTGCTTGGACGGCCGATAGATCAGTTCCCGGAAAAAGGCAAATTAGCACTCTTTGATGAACTCGAAATCCATACGGGAGGTTGTGCGAACAACACAGCCCTTGCGCTCGCGCGTTTGGGTATCTCTGCGGGTGCGATGGGTAAAATCGGCACTGATCCTTTTGGCGATCTGATTCTGCAAACACTTACCGACAACGGCGTTGATGTGGCTGGCATGCGACAAGATATCGACGTTAGCACCTCGTTTACATTTGTCGCGATTGCTTCCGATGGCGAACGGACTTTCTATCACTACATCGGTGCGAACGGTGAGCTCTGTGAAGCAGACCTGAATTGGGAACTTATTCAAACCACCAAAATTTTGCATATCGCCGGTGCGCTTGTCATGCCACGTTTTGACGGTGCGCCGATGGCAAACGTTCTTCGAGAAGCGAAAAGGCTGGGTATAACCACCTCACTCGATACAGCATACGATGCCACCGGAAAATGGATGGAGACGTTAGAACCGTGTTTGCACCATGTAGACATCTTTATGCCAAGCATCGTTGAAGCGCAACAACTCACCGGTATGTCTGAACACCGTGAAATCGCACAATTTTTTCGGAATAACTACAATATCCAAACTATCGCCATTAAGATGGGTGAAAACGGGAGTTATATTTCCACACCAGAAACAGAACTCTCTGTGCCTGCATATCCGGTCAATATCGTTGACGCAACGGGTGCAGGTGACGCTTATGTCGCTGGATTTCTCGCTGGGACTATCATGGGTTGGGACTTAGAAGCGACTGCGAAATTGGCATCCGCGACGGGTGCAGCATGCGTCACTGCTATCGGGACCACTGCGGGAATCCAGAATCTTGAAGAGACTCTAAAAATTAGCCATCAGAGAAATTAGTTTTCAGTACGATTTTTTTCAAAAAATCTTTCAGTCATCGGTTATCGGTTAAGAACCGTATTGATGTGTGAAGCCTTTCTCTTTACTAAAAATTCTCACTGCAAGGCAAACCGTACTGACAACCGACACCTATAAAAATATGAATAACACACCAATTGTTCAAACAGAAAATCTATCCAAATGGTACGGCGAAGTTATGGGGGTGAATGACGTAACGCTCACGATTCACCCCGGCATCATCGGTCTACTGGGTCCAAACGGCGCGGGGAAAACAAGTTTAATCAAACTTATGACGGGGCAACTCAAACCCAACCAAGGCGAAGTAAAAGTGCTGAACCAACCGGTATGGAACAACCCTGAGTTGACGCGGCGGGTAGGCTACTGTCCCGACATAGAATTGGCATATCAATTCATGAGTGGACTTGAGTTTATCACCTTTTTCGCCACGTTAAGTGGATACGACAAAACAGAAGTAGCATCCCGGACCCTACAGTCATTGGAAACAGTGGACATGCTATCGGCAAAGGATCGACCTATCGGTTCTTATAGCAAGGGTATGCGGCAGCGTATCAAACTCGCGCAGGCATTGGTACATGAACCGGAACTTCTATTTCTTGACGAACCCCTCACGGGTTTAGATCCGAATGGCAGACGACACGTTCTTGCGCTGCTGAAAGACCTTGCCGACACAGGCATTAGCATCATTGTTTCAAGCCATATCCTCTACGAGATTGAAGCATTAACAGAGACGATTCTGCTGATTCATCAAGGACGTATCCTTGCTGAAGGCACGATCTCCGATATCCGAGAACTCATTGACGAACACCCCCACAAAGTCTACTTAAGCACCGATGAACCGCGCCGTTTGGCACAAGTCTGTCTCCCTTTTCCAGACATCCTGAGCGTCACCTTTGTCAATAACGGAGACATTGTGGAAGAATCAGAAACTGACGTAGCAGGCGATATTATTATTGAAACTGCTAAGCCGGATGCTTTCTATGCTCGACTCCCTGAAATTCTTATTGAAAACGAATTGAACGTCTCCCAACTCTACTCTCCTGACGACAACCTTTCTTCTGTGTTTAAATACTTGGTTGGGTAGTCTATCCCCTCACGACAGCGATTTTAAACCGCGCTTACAAAGGGTGTTCACATACTTTGGGACTTTACATAAAAAAATTTTAATCCCGCCCTCTACGAATGCCCTATATTGTCCAATTTGAAATAAGGACTGCCCATTTTTGTGCAGATTAGACCCCTACGGTCAAGAAACCCGATATCGTCAGCGATTTTAAACATCAGCGTATAAATGCCGAGAGTGCTCAAATTACGAACAATGCTCGGCATTTTTGCGTGCATGGCAGTCAACGCATGGCACTGTCGTTGGCGTTTACGCATAATTGGCATCATATTTGCTATAATGCTACCAAAGGACTTGCTGTTGGAAAATCGATTCAGACAGGAGGGTGAACCGATGAAAAGGACGCAATTTCAAAAGGTTTTGACAAGGCTTCTCCAAATTATTTCATACCGTACGCGCTTTCTTGCTAAAACTCAGATAAAAAGATTAACTTTACTGCTCTTTGTGGTTTCAACCTTTTTGCAACCGAATGCTTTTGCCCAAAGTTATACACAATGGGATTTACCTGACGGGGCTAAGGCACGTCTCGGTAAGGGATCTGCAGGCGGTTTAAAGTTTTCCGCTGATGGAAATCGCCTGATGGTCGAGAACGCTATCGGGATTTGGGTCTACGATGCCCACAGCGGTGTAGCACTGGATTTAATCACAAGAAATTTATCAGACAGTCTCGCTTTGAGTCCGGATGGTAGTACTGTTGCCGGTTGGGGACCAGACGACAAGGTATGCCTGTGGCACGTAGCCGATAGCCAGAACAAATTAACACTTCAAGGTGATACCTCGAAAGTTCGGAGAATAACTTTCAGCCTGGATAGTCGTACGGTTGCTGGCGGGACTTCGGACGATAAGGTAATACTATGGGATGTTGCCTCTGGCGCGCGCAAAGCAACACTCATTGGACACACACACGTAATCACTTCAGTAGCCTTTAGTCCGGATGGTAGCACGCTCGCGAGCGGTAGTTGGGACGAGACAGTGCGTTTATGGGATGTTGCGACCGGGGTGCGCAAAACAACCCTCACAACACATACCGAAGGCATCTCTAATATTGCTTTCAGTCCGGATGGCCGCACTTTTGCGAGTTCAAGTTTCAACGAAGATAAAGTGATACTATGGGATGTCGGGACTTGGCAGCAAAAAGCAGCTCTTAATACGGATATCAATTGTTTCGCTTTCAGTCCTGACAGCAGCACGCTTGCGACCGGAAGTTGGAGAGGCGAATTACACTTATGGGATGTCGCCAGTGGGACGCACAAAGCGGAATTCTTGGGGCATTTGTCAGGTATCTTTTCCGTTGCCTTCAGTCCAGATGGCAAAACACTTGCCAGTGGTGGTGTGGACAAACTGTATCTATGGGACATTGATAGTGGTACGCGTAAATTATCGATTACCGGCCATACAGATGGTATTTATTCAATTGCCTTCAGCCCAGATAGCAAAACGCTTGCAAGCGGGAGTTCTGAACAAATCCGTCTGTGGGATATCGCCGCAAGTACACACGAAGCGACGCTGTTTGTAGGAGACTGGGCAACTAATGCCGGTTTGGCCTTCAGTCCAGATGGCAATACGCTCGCAAGTGAGAGTGGTTTCCAAATCCATCTGTGGAACGTTAAGAATAGAACACACAGCGCAACCATCAGAAGATATGGGGAAACAACAAGCGGTTATGTCAGATACAGATCAATTGCTTTCAGTCGTGATGGCAGATTTCTTGCTCGTAGCGCGAGTAACAGCGTGCAGCTATGGTATGCGGGACGGACATATAAAAAGACACTTACTGGCCATACAAATAATGTCACTTCAATCGCCTTCAGTTACGATAGTCGAACCCTTGCAAGTGGTGGTGTAGACAACACAGTGCAGCTGTGGGATGTTGATACCGATACCCACAAAGCAACCTTCGCGGGACATACAGATATCGTTGTGAGTGTTGCGTTTAGTCCGGATGGTAGCCTCCTTGCGAGTGGTAGCGACGACAATACCATAATTCTATGGAGTATGGACACCGGGGAACCGAGAACTACCATCGTGGCACATACGAACGGTGTCAACGATGTGGCGTTCAGTCCAGATGGCAAAACCCTCGCGAGCTGTGGATATCGGGATGATACCACTGTAAAACTGTGGGATGTTGAGACAGGTACGCTTAAAACTACTTTCTTTGGACACACGTATGGTATTACTGAAATTGCGTTTAGTCCGGATGGTCAGACCCTTGCGAGCGGTGGTTTGGACGGTATAGTGCTTCTGTGGGATATGAATCCAGACGCAGTTGCTGAGATTGAAATCCCACGACTTGCAGAGGATGCAAATGATGATGGTGTGGTAGACCTCCAGGATTTGGTTTTCGTTGCCTCGCAATTCGGGCAGTCTGGTGGAGAAAACGCTGCGGATATCAACGGGGACGGTGTTGTTGACATAGCAGATATCTTGTTGGTCGCTGGTGCCTTTGAGACCGGCAATGGTGCGCCATCTGCGTATTCTCGATCAATAGGATCGCTCACGGCTGGAGAAGTGGAGCAGTGGTTAATGCAAGCACAAGAAGTTAATGACAAGGGACCTGTCTTCCAAAGAGGTATTGCCGTGCTTCAAAGACTCTTGGATGTGCTAACTCCGAAAGAGACGGTGCTTCTACCCAACTACCCGAACCCATTCAATCCAGAGACGTGGATCCCCTATCAGTTAGCAGAGTCAGCAGATGTGACACTCCGCGTCTATGCTGCGAGTGGTGAATTGGTACGGACACTGGCATTAGGGTATCAATCCGCGGGTATTTATCAAAGTCGTAGTCAAGCGGTGTATTGGGATGGTAAAAATGAACTCGGTGAACCTGTCGCAAGTGGTATGTATTTCTACACGTTATCTACTGGAAGGTTCACAGCAACACGGCGGATGGTCATACGGAAGTAAACGAGTACGTAGTTTTCAGTACGGTTTTCTGCGAAAACCTTTCAGTTGTCAGTTAAAGAGACGTTTGATTAGCCAACACATCTCTTTAACTGACAACTGTTAACCCACAACCAATAAAGGAGACTCAACCCATGAAAACGATGCGACTTCCGATTCTAATATTACTTCTCACTTCAACCTTTTTCCGACTGAGTGTTTTTGCTCAGGATTACACACAATGGGGTTTACCTGAGGGTGCCAGGGTAAGACTCGGAAAAGGCGGATTACGGGGCAATATAGTCTTTTCACCGGACAGTACCTTGCTCGCTGTTTCGACTGCTATTGGAATTTGGATTTACGATGGACACACGGGTAAAGAACTGAAGTTCCTTACAACACGGACGGGCGGCATCTCAAGTGTAGCTTTCAGTCCGGATAGCAAAACGCTTGTCAGCAGTAGTTCAAAGGAGTTTTACCTGTGGGACGTTGCCACAGGCGAACACAAAGCCACTTTCACAGGACACACAGCCGACATTACGAGTGTCGCGTTCAGTCCTGATGGGAAAACGCTCGCAACCGGCGGAGATGAGAAAGAAGGATTGGTCAAGTTTTGGGATGTTGATACGGGTACCCTTGAAATGACCCTTATAGGGCATACGGACAATATCTTAAGTGTCGCGTTCAGTCCCGATGGAAAAACACTCGCAAGTGGTGGGCATTGGAAAGACAAGACAGTGCGGCTCTGGGATGTTGCTACCGGTACGCTCAAATCGACACTCAGCGGACATTTAGACGGTGTTACGGGCATTGCGTTTAGCCCTGACGGTCACACACTTGCGAGTTGTAGTCATTGGTGGGGCGGCACGGTGTGGCTCTGGGATGTCGACAGCGGTGAACTGAAAATGACCCTGACCGGACATGTAGATAGTGTTCATAGTGTCGCATTCAGTCCGGATGGTAGCGTGCTTGCAAGTGGGAGCAAAGATGGCACAGTGTGTTTATGGGACGTTGCCACTGCTGCCTACAAGACGACGCTCTCGACACATACCCGAAGTGTATCAAGTGTCGCGTTTAGTCCGGATGGTAGCACCTTCGCCAGTAGTAGTCGAGACGGTACAGTGCGGTTGTGGGATGCCACGAATTTTGAGCAGAGAGCGACAATCACTGGACATACGACAGGTTTCTCAAGTATAGCGTTCAGCCCGGATGGACGAACGCTTGTGAGTGGTAGTTGGGACCGAGCAGTCCGCCTATGGGATACAACTACTGGTCATAACAAAACCACACTTACTGGACACATAGGTCCCATTAAATCCGTTGACTTCAGTCCGGATGGCCGAACGGTTGCCAGTAGCGGTGGCATAACTGTCATCAACGGCTGGTTCGTAGATGATTACACGGTAAGGTTGTGGGATGCAGCTACAGGCACACATAAAATGACCCTCATTGGACATAAAGCCAATATTTATGATGTCGCGTTTAGTCCCGATGGCCGCATGCTTGCCAGTAGTGGAGGGAGAGATGACGAAAGTGTGTGTCTGTGGGATACCGACACAGGTAATCACTTGGCGACGCTGGCGGGTCATAAAGATGGTGTCCTCAGTGTCGCGTTCAGTCCCGATGGAAAAACACTCGCAAGCGGGAGTTCGGCCGGAATACATCTGTGGGATATTCCGAGTAGACAACAAAAAACCCTACTCACTGAGTATAGAGGGACAATTTGGACGCTCGCGTTTAGTCCCGATGGAAAAACACTCGCAAGTGGTGGTATGGACCGAGATGTACATTTATGGGATGTTGCGGCTGGCGAGCATAAGATCGCTCTCATAGGACATACAGACAGAATTACCAGTGTCGCGTTCAGTCCCGATGGAAAAACAATCGCAAGTAGTGGAGATTGGCGAGACAGAACGGTGCGCCTATGGGATCCCATCAGTGGGGAGCACAAATCGACTTTCATAGGATATGCCAGTGGCAGTGAGAGTATCGCTTTCAGTCCTGATGGCGCCACACTCGCCGTTGCTGGCTTTGGTGGGGTAATACTCCTCTGGCGACTTGGAACCACAGCGGAATTACCACTACCGCTGTTAGAAGCAGATGTGAACGGTGATGGCGTTGAAGATATTCAGGATTTGGTGCTTGTCGCAGCAAACTTCGGGCAAACGGGGCCAAACGCTGCAGATGTCAATAATGACGGTGTTGTTGACGCTGCCGATCTTATCAAAGTAGCTGCTGCGTTGGATAATGCGGCAGCTGCGCCATCCGCTATGATACTTAACGTAAAAAATGTGCAACAGTGGCTTACGCAAGCGCAGCAATTAGATTTGAGGGATGCAACGTTACAGAGAGGTATTCACTTCCTCGAACAACTGCTGCGAACGTTAGCACCAACAGCAACGGTATTGTTGCCTAACTACCCGAACCCATTCAACCCAGAGACATGGATCCCGTATCAGTTGGCGAAGGCTGCGCATGTGGCGTTGCGTATCTATTCCGCAGATGGAAAATTGGTTCGTACGCTGGCGTTAGGACATCAGTCTGCGGGTATTTATCAACACCGGAATCGTGCGGCGTATTGGGATGGGAAAAATGAACTCGGTGAACCTGTCGCCAGTGGTGTCTATTTTTATACCTTGGTGGCGGGAGAGTTCACTGCTACGCGAAAAATGCTAATACGGAAATAGGAAACCATCAGCGGTCAGCAGTCAGTTCCTCAGGTTGTCCTAACTTCACCAGTGCGCTGATATCCGGTTCATCTGCAAGTTTTGCGAAACTGCCGTCACAGATAGCGCGTCGGATGCCACGCATGAGACTGACATAAAAATGCAAGTTGTGCAGTGTGTGTAGTTGCGAACCGAGAATCTCATTTTCGATATGCAGGTGCCGGAGATACGTTCGTGTAAAGTTTTGACAGGTATAACAGGTACATTCTGGATCTAACGGGCTGAAGTCCCGTCTGTATTTCGAGTTGCGGATACGGACGATACCATCTGTTGTAAATAGGGAACCGTTGCGTGCGTTTCGCGTCGGCATGACGCAATCGAACATGTCAATCCCGCAGCGGACACCGTAGACCAAATCTTCAGGTGTGCCAACTCCCATCAAATAACGCGGCTTATTTTCTGGTAAGAGCGGGGCAACGTATGCAAGTGTCTCATACATCAAACCCTTTTCCTCGCCGACACTTAAGCCGCCAATAGCATACCCCGGAAAACCGATTGAGACTGTACCGTCCACGCTCGCCTGACGTAGGTCGCGTTCCATACCGCCTTGCACAATGCCAAAGAGGAGTTGATCGGGATTCCGATGCGCCTCTTTACTGCGTGCTGCCCACCGCAACGTCATCTCCATCGAATTTTTAAGATATGCGTACGCGTTCGGTAGAGCGGGGCATTCGTCAAACGCCATGATAATATCCGCCCCGAGTGCGTTCTGGATTTCGATGGATCGTTCGGGACTGATAAAGTGTTCGGTGCCGTCTATCGTAGAACGGAACGCCACACCCTCTTCAGTAATTGTGCGGAGGGGACCGAGGCTAAAGACCTGAAACCCACCACTATCGGTCAGTATAGGGTGCTGCCATCCCATAAACGCGTGTAAGCCGCCGGTTTCTTGGACAATCTCGTGTCCGGGACGTAGGTAGAGGTGATAGGTGTTTGCGAGAATAATTTCCGCCTGAATCTGATCGGATAGCATTTGCGGCGTGCATGCTTTCACCGTCCCGCGTGTTCCGACAGGCATAAATATAGGTGTATTCACAACGCCATGCGCTGTGTGGAGTGTGCCAACCCGGGCTGCAGTGGCTTTATCTTGATGGATAAGTGTATAGGGGGAATCTGTCATGTATGGTTGTCAGTTTTAGGAGTTACCAGTTACCAGTTACCAGTTTTCAGAAAAGAGGGTGTTTTTGTTGGGGTGTTTCCCGTGATTAACAGAGGTCTCCCCTCTTAACTGGCCACTGGTTACTGGCCACTGGTTACTGATACACTGATAACTATTTAATGGATAATTTTTGCGTTGAGGACGGGACTATCCTGTACAAAAGGTTTGCCGTTGATTGTCGCTGCCCCTCGGAATTTGAACTGATATGTCTTATCTTCTAAGGAACCGAGAGCTATTAGTGGCACCTTGACCTCGGTTTCATTCACTGGGATCGTAACAGCTTCCGTAGTGAACCCGTCTGGTAAATCAATCGGTGTCAGCGTAACTTCATCCGTAAAACCGCCTTGCCGGACGATTGTCAGCGTAAGTATTGCCTCCTTTGTCGCTGGCGGATCGGTTCCCCCCCCAAGAGAAGACTCGGTATCTGCATTTGGGTTTGCCGCAATCGCCACGGTGTCCCCTTGTGGAACTGCGGTTGCGTCTGCATTTGCAGCGACCGTTGTGGGGAAGACGATGCTAAAGCGCAAAGGCTCCACTGTCACAATGAAAGGTGCTTCAAGAATCGTCAGCGGAATAGCCGGTGTTGACTGACTTACCGTCTCCGTATCAACCTTCGCCGTGCCAAAAACGGAGATATAGTTGATGCCCGGTACAGGCACGACAGAAAACTGTTCCCTTCGCTCAAAACTTCCTGCTTTTACTGAGAGAACTGCCTCATTTTTACCCTCGGCAATATTAACAGCTGCTGCAGTTACTCGGGGTGGCAAACCTACCACTGAGAGTGTGATAGGACCTGTGAAGTCGTCGCGCCGATTCGCTGTTACGTGGAGGTTGACAGCTTTGTTATGTGTGACGCTTGCACTAATCTCGGCGAGTGTCAGCGTGTATTCCGGTGCCTCCATGACCGTTAGCAGCATTGGAGAAGGTATAGCGGTGCGTTCTATCTGACGACTGCCAACCGCACTGACACCGGCGACGGAAAACGGCATCAACCCAAGCGGTGCGTCCCAGGGGGCAGTTACCGTGAGTAGAGCTTTGTTTTGGCCGGTCTCAACGACAGCGGGACTGACCTCAAAGGTTTTCGGCAGGGTAGGGCAGTGTAGGCGGATGGGTCCCCTGAGTCTATCAAGGCGGTTAACGTTAACCTGCATTGTGAAGGTCCCGCCCCTGCTGACCCGCGGGCTATCTAAACCGGATGGCCGGTTCTGGCTGTCAAGTACGACTGCACTGAGCGTGAAGTCTGGTTCCAAGGGTTGGATGTTTAAACGGTATGAATAAGCATCGCCGCCTTGGTTGTTCAGATCTCGAATCGCGACAGAATACTTTCCCGCTTCCGTGAAATTCCACTCAATGCGCGCGTCGGAGCCGCTGGCATCGTCGTTCACCATCAAGACCTGTTCTTTCTCTACACTCTTGGCTTCCATATCTGTTGCAGCTTCCATCTGTTTTTCTGCACCGTAGAGAGTGAGAAGCGCATCAAGCTGCGATGACAATCTCAGTGCCTCCACCTCAAAAACAAGGAGTTGAGGTGCTTTTATCTCAAATGCGAACCGATCAACATCACCGGATTTGTCAATTTTTCCGTTGATCGTTATCGGTGCGTTCACGGCATTTGCTTTTTCAGCCGCATTGTTGGGTTCACTTTCTCCCATTTCTGCCAAACTTCCGATGGAGAAAGGGTGCGGATTACTTGTCAACCCAGAAGCAGTCTTTACCCTCAGCGTCTGTTCACCGGTCGGCGTTTCAGCATTTATTGAAACCTGTATAGCGTTCACTGTTTCAAGATTTGCGCCGGTGACAGCGATCGTATTATCCGTTCCGCGTTGCCCGCCAAGAGGAAAAATTGTCTCAAGATAGGGTAATTCACCGATACTCAGCCGATAACGAAATCCGTTTCCACCTTTGTAGCGGATATCTCGGATATGGAGTGTATATTTACCTGTCTCAAGGACGGTATAATTTAGGAGAGAATCTAATCCGTTCCCCTGTCCACTATTCGCGACCTCAGCCCCAGTAGCGTCTTGGAGGATGAGATATGAATCCAGAGGGGATCCTATCCGTTGCGCTGTTACTTCACAGATGAGTTTCGCATCTTTGTTCAGGTTAAAACTGAAACTGTCTTGATCATCAATTGATGTGATCTCACCGTTCACAGTGACAGGCAACTCCAGATAGTTTGACTTTTCAGTATCTTCGATTGCTTCATCTTCTTTCACCTCTGGCAGGTTACCGACAACGAAGTTTTGTGCGTTGGAAACACCATAAGGCGTAACAATACGCATCCGTTGGATGCCCAATGGGGCATCAGGGTCAATCGTTAGAGAGGCAACCAGCTGCATGTCGGTAGGCACACGCCCTGAGACACCAGCACCGTTAAAGAGAACAGCTGCTTGCTGTGTTTCCTGTCTAATCTCTGCGGTGATGCCGGTTCCACTGAACCAGACCGCCGTTGCCGTGTCAAGATTTTGACCTTTGAGCGTAATTTCTACGTTCTGTCCCTGTTGCGCGCCTTGCGGGGAGACAGTCGATAGTGCTGGCACAACCTGCGCGTGTGCGAAACCAATCGTTAGGAGAAAGATCGCTATAACGAGAAAGGACTGTTTTCTTAAGAGATAACAGAGCGGGGCATTAACCTGTCTTCTGGGTTTCCGAAATAGCGTATTAGGCATTTTTAATTACCTCATGTTTGAACGTTTTTCGTCTTTTAAACTATTAACTTTCGGGACTGCTCCATTACATTCCTTGCCTCTTCCCAGGTAACGGACGGGGACCCTCCGGTTTTCGTCTCAGGCAAGTGCCACTACTCCACACCTAAAGCAGGTTCTCAACTGAGATAGAGACCGTTGTGGAACGAAGTGGAACAACGCCGAGATTTCCATAGTTAGAAAACAGACATTTTGACGCTGAAAGCGTTACGGCTCCCTTTCACACTGTATGGACTCCCGGTAATACACAACCGAAATAGCTTGCCTTGGTCAAAAAGGTATGTGATTTTTCCCGTTTTTTCGGGACCAACATGCCACTTTGTGGCGAGGGCACCGAGAGCTTCCACATAAGCATCGCCGTGTTGACGCTCCCAGACAGAGGCAGGTACGCCTTCAGGGGCTTTTTCTGTTGGGAGGTTTTTGTCACCATCAAACAGGTAGAAAGTTCCTTCCGCCTTACCTCTCCCAACTCCGATATCCAGTGTAAGGGTGCCGCCGTCTTCAAACACCGTGGTATCAATCTCTACGACGGTGTAGTTTTGATGCGGTACCATAGGAGTCTGAAAAGTGTCCATTACCTCCACTGAGGAGCACACAGGGGTCAGGACAATTCTACCCAAACCAGGGCGTTTTCCTTCTAAGGCTCCCGATAAAAATAGACGGTACCCTTCCGCCTGGGAGTGCCCCTTATCTATGCAATCTCCGAAGAACCTATTGGCATCTTGCCTACCCATCACTTCAAGTTCAGGCGAGATAACCAAACAATCTACCGGCGCGTTTAGATGCCATCCGTCTATGACAGCTTGTGCCAACGGATGTGTTGTGTCAACCCCCTTGAAACCGTGCTGGATTCTCTGGGCAAGATAGGTACGTTTGTTTGGCGTGCGCCCGAAGGCAACATTGGACACCCATGTGTTGATAAAGTGTTCGTTCAAGAATTTTATATTTTGTTCGTCGGAAAGAGCACCTGACCTCAGGGCTTTACCACTCCCTCAGCAAGTTTCATCTGCCAAAGGTCCATCTATGGAAATGGCGTGAATCGGTTTCTGCTGTGCTTGTGCTAATTCCAACGCCGCCTCCATCGGTACCCAATCAATTTGTTCCGATTTGTAAAACTGACAGTTTAGCAGACGCTCGGCTTCCTCCTGCGTGATGGCAGTAGAACCGCTCATTGCACTTTCCAAGTGGGTTGTGATGTCTTGCAAAACGGCTTCGGCACCAGTACGGAGTTCCATTTGTGCACAGAAACCGGTATCCATAATCCAGTTGGAGTCATCCCAACTCTTTTCGTCCTGCCAGCCAACCTCAAAGTTCACGGGACCTTCTGGAACGCGCATCTGAAAGAACGAGACTGTCTCTTCTGGACGGTTGATAATGAGATGTCCGGCAAACTGTGAAGGCGTGAACCAGCCATCACCTAACTTGAATTCTACGTGAATGCGAAACACAATGTCCGCGAATTCATCAGTGTAGGCACGTAAACAAGCCCACAACCCGGGATCCCCGTAACCGCGCATATCCAAATGCGGGTTTGGGTGAAGTTGCCTCAGTAGTTCAAGGACCCTTGTTTGTTCAATCTGCCAGGGAGTTCCAACAGACACCGCTTCGTCTGGTAAAAACGCGCGAAAAATGGATGCGGAATACTCTTTTTCTGGCGCAGCGACTCGGAGATTCGCTAACTCGTTCCACTCATACTCCACGTGGTAGTTAGCTAAGGTATATTCAATCGGAGCGATGAAACCTTTGATGGGAATTTTGGTATCACCATCAATATTAAGCGCGATTTTGTTGGGGGTCGGTTTCATATCTTCCTCAGGACTTTAGAATCTCTTGAGCAATCTGTGCTTGGAAAAAAATCTATTAGATAGGGACGGATGTGGAAATCCATCCCTACAGAAAGAACTAAACTCGTCCTGGTTCGCAGAAAGCCCTGGTCTCTTGACCATTAACTCGCCTCTGACACAATCGACAAAGGCACAAATTGATGGTCAACACGGAAAGACCAGTGCTATGGTCCATAGTTAAAAGATCCCGGCAATTGGTTCACCCTTCACCAATTCGCGGGGTTGATCTAAATGGTTGTAGACGATCGTATGCGGATCAATACCAAGGGTGTGGTAGACCGTAGCGAGGATGTCGCGTGGATGCACCGGATTCTCAAGCGGTGTTGAACCTGTCGCATCGGACTTGCCGTAAACCTGTCCGCCTTTGACACCTGCGCCTGCGATTAACCCTGTGTAGCAATAGGGCCAGTGGTCGCGTCCATCAGGTGCGTTGCTATTACCGGAGGTGCTAATACCCATCCGTGGCGAGCGTCCGAATTCACCGATCGCCAAGACAAGTGTATCCTCTAACATCCCGCGCTGATCCAAGTCTTCGAGCAGTGAGGAGACAGCACTATCTAACTTCGGACAGTGGAGGTTCTTCAATGGGCCGAAGTTTGTTGCGTGCGTATCCCACGCAGTCGTGTTCGGATCGCCATTTGCGACTGAGGGCCAGTTCACCTGAACGAAGCGCGTGCCAGCCTCGACCAATCGGCGAGCAAGGAGTGCGCTCTGCCCGAAGGTGTGTCTACCATAGCGATCACGCATCTCATCGGGTTCTTGTGACAGATCGAAAGCATTACGTGCCCGCTGCGACAAGATGAGATTGTACGCCTTCTCATAATACTCGTTCAAGGCATAGGAGTCCGCCACCTTATCAATTTCGGGCATACCGGCGTTAATCGTCTCAAGGAGGTTTTTCCGGCGTTTCAAGCGCACGGGTGGCACCTCTGGCCGCAAGCTTAAGTCATCAAGGTTAATATCTTGATTCGGATCCTGGAAGAGGAAGTACGGATCGTAGGCTCTCCCTAAGAAACCGGCGTTTCCGCCTTTACCGATGATATTACTCTCTTGCATCGGACGCGGAAGTTGTACTGCCGCGAGCATCGGTTCATCGGGGGGTCGGTAATTTGAGATATGCGCTGCGGCATTCGGATGGTCGGCAGGCGAAGGTGGATCAAGTTGCCCTGAAGGGGCGACCTTATCCGGTGTTTCGCCAGTAACCATTTGATACATCGCAGCCGTGTGGTTGAAAAGCCCTGCCGGTGTGTAGCTGACCGAACGGATCAAGCAGGCTTTGTCCATCTGCTGTGCCAAACGCGGCATTGTCTCAGATAACTGAATCCCCGGCACGTTGGTCGGGATCGGTTTGAATTCACCGCGAATATTTGAAGGTGCATCGGGTTTTGGGTCCCAGATATCGAGGTGGCTAGGCCCGCCTTGTAAAAAGAGAAGGATGACCGAGTTGGCTTTTCCCCATCCGTTTAGCGGTTTAGCGGGGTCAACTGCCGTATTCGCGTTCGCTTGGAGTGACAATACCTGTGGCAGACTAATGCCGAGCATCGCCGCACCACCGACACGTAGAAATTCACGACGTGAGAACCCGTCACACAAGCGTCCGGGTAATTGTGGTAACGATAACATCTATTGTTTCCTCCGTTTTTTGGTAGTTGTCAGTTCGGTTTTCTGCGAAAATCTTTCAGTTTTCGGAAAAAAACTTCAGGACTATTCAAAACCTCTTGTAACTGATAACTGACAACTGACAACTAATAACCATTTAGCGATTGAATAAGAAGGCGGGACTGTTAATCAATGCCCACAACAGGTCTTGCGCGCCTTCTTCCTTAGATTCAGCGTTCGCGATATGTTCAACCGCTACTGCATATTCGTTCTTCTCTGGTAACCGAGAAAATGTTGCGAGATATAATTCTTCAACGAGTGCTCGGTCATCTTGATTCGTTTTGATGAGTTGTGCAATACGCCCTTTTGGATCAATGAGTGCTTCTGCGACCGTGGGTCCATTAATGAGGTTCATTGCGTGTGCAAGGCTAACCTCAGTGGTGCGTTCACATTCACACGAGGTTTCGCGTTCGGGTCTACCAAACAGTTTCAAAAATCCGTCATCTTTGACTTTACTGTCTGGTAATTGCACAGCACGGAAGTTTTTGGGTACCTCTTGGAACCGGGGTCGGCTTCCTGTTGCAACGCCGATAGCGTCTAACAACTGCTCTGCTGTCAAGCGTCTTGCGACCGCGTGTGAGAAGTTAATTGTATCTGACTTGTTCCACTGATTCGTCTTGATACTTTGTTGATAGGTTCGGGAACGAGTGACCGTCTTCATGATATGCTTCATGTCGAATCCACTGTCCACGAAATCCATCGTCAATGCATCGAGCAGTTCAGGGTTGCTCGGTGGATTACTCGTGCGGATATCATCCACAGGTTCAATAATCCCGCGTCCCATGAAGTAACTCCAAAGACGATTCACACCGGCGCGTGCGAACATCGGATTATCCTTGGAGGTGAGCCACGTTGCGAGCATCTGCTGCTTATCGTCGGTTTCTGCCACAACTTCCCCGAATGGAACTGAGGGTTCAACGGCAGCTAAGGTTCGTGGGTGTTTCACAGGGGTTGCGGTGTAACTCGCGTAGACGATTTCATCACCGGGTAGTTGCCCCTGTTTCACATTGACATCCGCGAAGAACGCTCCGAGTTCATAGTACTGGTTTTGCGTCCATTTCTCAAACGGATGGTCGTGGCATTTGTTGCATGAGAACCGAACGCCTAAGAACAGCTGCGTTGTGTTTTCGACTGCAGCGGTATATTCGCGGGATACACGGAAATAACTTGCCGCGGGATTCGCGTAGGTGCTTCCGGTCGCTGTAATCAGGTCTCGTACAAACTGGTCATACGGACGATTCTGAGCGATCGCCTGATGGATCCACTGCTGGAAGAGCCAGACACCGCGTTCACCGAGGAATTTGCGGTTAGACTGTAGTAGGTCTGCCCACTTATGGGTCCAGTGGTCAATAAACTCTGGTGTTTCGGCGAGTGTGTCAATGAGTTTCTCGCGTTTGGTTTTAGAGGCGGTGGTATCAGCAAGGAAACTCCGCGCCTGCTCGGGGGTTGGCGGGAGACCTGTCAGATCGAAATAGATGCGCCGTACAAACTCTTCATCCGTGCAAAGTTCAGAAGGCAGGATTTTCATTCGTTTCAGTTTATTGTGCACGTGCGTATCAATATAGTTATACTCAGGCGTTTGAACCCATTTATAACCGCTTCTGTCGCCCATAACGATAATGCCATTCGTGCTGTAGGCACCTTCATATCGGGTGAGGATAGCGGTTTCGCCACGACGCTCTGCGGTTACCACACCGTCGTCCGTAATTTTTGCGACGTCATTAAGGCTGCTCGTGAATTTCGCCTCACGGGTGACATCTCGCGTTGTGCCATCGGGATAGTGCGCGATGACAATCAGCTGCTGCTTCATACCGGGCATAGCGAGTTCAGCGGAATCGGGTAAGACTTCTAACCTTTCGACGCGCTGTGTTGTTTTGACATCAGAATTTGCGCCTTCTGCTATCCATTGGCGGATGAGCTCGTAATCTCGCGAGCCGGGTACGATCACCTGTCCACCTTTGTGTGGCACTTCCGATGTCGGCTTGAGCAACATCAGACTCTGTTCGGGAAATGCCCGATTAAACCGTCTGCCGGATATGTCCTCAATCAAGAGTTCATAATCAAAATCGGGATCGTAGCCACGGAGTGAAAGTTTGAATCCATTTTTACCTTTTGCTGCACCGTGACATGTGCCGTTATTACATCCAGCATGGCTCAGGAGCGGCATGACATCTCGTACGAAACTGACAGGTGGTGCTTGCATGCCCTTGACCTCTACGGGCAATTCGGTACTCACGCCGCTGACAGTAATGACGATTTTCGTTGCGCCAACTGCCATCGGGAAGATATAGCCATCTTCATGCACCTTTACGCCAGCCGTAGCAGGTGTTAGCGTCGCCCACGGCGTCACATCTACATAAGTGCCATCTTTTGTCTTTCCTGACACGAGTACGCGTCTGCCATCGCGTGCGTGCTCGAATGTCAGTGACTCCGGATGAACCCTCAACTCCGTTAAAGCGATGCTGGCAAGCCACTGTTCCGCTGTCGGCACTTCGGCACTTGCTGGCCGCGCCATTTCACTATGCGCTGTTAACTGGAACGCGAAGCAGATGGAAAATGCAACAAGGAATATTGTTACAAAGTTAAACCTGGGTTTCATCAAAAACTCGGCGTGGAAACCTTCCGACTGTAATCGACGGAGGGGACGCCGTCCTCCTTTTTAATGGTTGTCGGAGGAAATAGTTGTCAGTTTTAACCATCAACTCATGCCTTAACATTTATAACGGAGTCGAGTTGATAGTTAAAGTTAAGAGTAAAGCCTTCATGTATCAAATCGTCCTCTTAACTGATAACTGAAAACTATTCCAATGAATGTTTGATTGTTGTTCGCCTGCCTCAATCTATCATCTATGTTAATTCTGTGTCAATAAATAATTCACGAAAGATCCCAAAGCAAGACAGAGTTATCTTCACTTGCGCTTGCGAGTAAACTACCGTCAGGTGCATAAGCGACGTTCCTGACACTACCGGTATGCCCTGTGAGTGTGTTTTTCGATTTGCCTGCCTTCGCATCCCATAGACGCACTGTACCATCACTACTACTACTTGCGAGCGTTGCACCATCAGGAGAATACGCAACACTCCAGACATAACCTCTATGTCCTGTGAGTGTGTCCTTGGTTTCACCTGTTATCACATCCCAGAGACGTACTGTGCGGTCGGTACTCCCACTGGCAAGGGTTTCGCCATTGGGAGCATAGACAGCAGCATTGACAATATGCTTATGTCCCGCGAGTGCCGCTTTGTGCTGTCCAGTGGCAGCATCCCATAGTAGGACGGTATCATCTCCACTGCCGGCTGCGATCGTGCTTCCATCAGGAGAATATGTGACAGACCTAATAGAGAACTGGTCCAGTGTGAGGGTATTTTTAACTTCCCCTGTGCTTACATCCCACAAACGTACCGTGCCATCAGGACTTCCACTCGCGATCGTGTTCCCATCAGGAGAAAAGGTAACGCTTCTAACAGCGTCAGTATGTCCAGTGAGCGTTGCTGTCGGAGCCCCGCTGGTTGCATCCCACAGCACAACGGTGTTGTCAATACTTCCACTTGCGATTGCCCCGCCATCAGGTGAAAAGGCGACACACCTGACGTATTCTTTGTGCTCTACAAGTAGATTGAGCCCTGTTGCACTCTCTACATCGTAGACCCAAACGCCAATGTCGCAGGCGACTGCGAGTTGTGTCCCGTCCGGTGAGAAGGCTATATCTCCAGTTAGGTTTCCTTGATCAAGTCGTGCTTTGACTCCTTCAGGTAGATTCAATTGTATTTCTTCTCCAACTTTTAGATTTTCCAATGAAAGATATTTTTTGGCATAACTTGTAAGCCAAAACTTGCTGTTGCTAATGGTTCATAAGTTCATATACGTGTGACGTGCTGGCACCTTGTGGTACGTGGCAATGTGACGTAATTTCGGAATTTTTATTGTTAGGTTCGCGAGAGGAGATCTTGCGCTATTCCTGATGCTTCAAGTGTCCCCACACTATTGGTAATTTATCACCAGCAGAAACATCCAAGAATTCGGATTCACTCGCTAACCAGTTGATAACGTTTTCTGTAAGTTTCTCTATCTGATCAATACTCTCGTTGTTCTTATGATAATTCGGGAGCCGCCAATTCATGTTGAACACTTTTCCGTCCCCAGCTTCCCAATAACCGAACGCTGCAATCCTATCGGTGTAATTGGTACCGCCCTCCCAAGCATGCGCAAGGGTGGTAAAATTCTTCCAAATCGTATCAAAATAGTCACCACTTACGGGATAGCCAGTTGAATTGACCCGAATCCAATCATCGACTTTCGGTGTTTTCCCATCAACATTCTCGAGTCCGTCTACCAACCCGAGTTCCAACGTCTCTTTGAGGACAATAATACCGACATTACTTCCATCGTCCTCAACGGGTCCAAATTTTCGTGGTTCCGCGTTTTCTAATCCCAACGGTGTAGCGTACCGGATAGCCGCGCCTGTTAGCAGCACTGCGCCGCCGCTTTCAGCGTAATCCATGAACGCATCAATTTCTGCGTCGGATAACCCGCCCGGATCTTCATCGCCATCATGCCACCAAACAACAGCGAACTGCTTGAAGGTATCACTCTTCAAGTCTGCTTTTGCGAGTTTTTTTGTATTGAACGTTTTTTCAGCAAATTCCAATGCGGGTGCAGTAAAGTCGCCTTCTTTGCCAAGATTAACAAACCCGACTTCCACTGCAGCATTCCCCATACTTATACCAAAACAGAGAAGAAATGTCAAGTAAATTACGATTTGGCGAAACTTGTTAGCCAAATCTTGCGATTTAAAAATCCGTTCCATGCTCGCTCCTTATGTGTTCACGCAAAACAACGTGTGTTCACTTGCATACCAAATAATAGCACATTTCAAAAATAGGATCGATGGACAGTCAGGCTTCTCTTTTATGATGTCTGTCTATAGATAATATCATGCAATAATGTTTTTGTCAAAGTATTCTGAATGCAGGTCGCATTTGGGCGAGTACGCCGCAAATCGCGGATTTACGCGGATTTCAAGGAACTATCTGTTAAATCAACACCCAATATGTATTGGCATCCGAGATAAATCGGGCTTACAAAGCATTCCTACAAGAACATAACACATCTGGCACAAAATTCGGGGCCTCCATCTATAAATGCGAGTTTGGCTTCTCCTACCCCACGCGGAGTCGTTCGTTGCCCATTTCGACGAAACCTGGTTCAATTTCAAACCCGATGAAATCTCGCTGATGTCGTTGACACACCACAGGACAAGTCCCTACACCAGCAAAAGGATCAAGAACCAGATCGCCGGGTGATGAACTTGCTAATACAATTCGCTCGATTAACTTCTCTGGTTTCTGGATCGTATTGAGTGCCTTCTTGTTCACTAATTCCTTCGACTTATAGGTTAGCTGTTTTATATCACCCCAGACATCTCCGGGATTTTTTCCTTTCGGATTGTATTTCGTCTTTCCAAACTTGCCATTTGTCACGGATGGCACCTTTTCACACCGAAGTCGATGCTCTAACTCAACAAGTTGCGAAACTCTAATAGCATCCAAGTTATAACACTGCGGCTTTTTGCCTTTGATGAAATAGCAGATAATGTCGTAGTTATTGGTGTAATTGATGCGTCCCTGTGCGAGTCTGCTCGGTTGATACCATACAATTTTTGAACGGAGGTTCAAAAACTTTCGATAATCTATAAAGTCAATACAATCGGGTTTACCGAACAGATAAAGTGCGCCACCATCTTTCAGCTTCGGCGTGAACTTTTTAATGAGTGCAAGATTAAATTCCTGAATTGAGGAAATTTCATCCCACGAATTCTCTGTTACACCATACGGTCCGTCGCATACAATCAGATCTACCGAAGCATCTTGGATCTCTTTCAGTAGTGTAAATGTGTCCCCACAATGAATGGTGTTGCGTTCAAGCATAATACGGCAGAACGTCCTCTATATTTACATCGGTCCCACCCGCCGCGGTCCTATGTCTATGGCAAACATAGACGCGTCGAAATTCTGTTTCAATAGTTCCAGTTTGATGTCCTGTTTATCGGGTGCATGCCAGAGATTGTTAAACTCGTCGGGGTCATCGATTAAGTCGTAGAGTTCTCCCTCCTCGTGTCCGTGATAGACTACCAATTTGTAACGTTTATCCCGATACATTGTTGCATAAGAGTGGTCGCGGCCATTGACAGCATCATAATATTCACACCGGACAAAGTCGCGGTGCTGGTTTGCGTCCGCCTCACCGCGAAGGATAGGCAGTAGCGATCGTCCATGCATGCCTTCAGGGGGTGTTAAGCCCGCTAATTCCAAAAGTGTCGGTGCTTTGTCAACGAGTTCAACGAGTGCGTTGCTTTTGAGACCGTTCACGAACTGTCCTTGCCATGCAAAAATCAACGGCACTCTGACTAAGCCTTCGTAAAATCGGCACCCTTTCTGAATCAATCCGTGGTCGCCGAGCGTTTCTCCGTGGTCACTCGTGAAAATAATGACGGTATTTTCGCGTTGTCCTGTTTCTTCAAGTGTTTCAAGCATTCTACCCAACTGCTCGTCAATGAGTTGGATCATCGCGTAATAAGCGGCTTTGAGCGTCTTGGCATCCGTTGCCCCGACTGTATTCGTCTCTTGGCGCGGGGTCTGCCCCTTCCCAGTAACGGGTGGGGACCCCGGTAAAATCGGGCTGCGGATGTCCAATTCATCAGGTGTTCGGACTTTGGATTGAAAATCGACTACTTGTAAACGGGTCTGCTGTTCGAGATCGCTATTTCGGAAGAGCGGTTCTGGCATCTCCGCTGGATTAAATTGCTCTCGGTACGTCTGTGGCGGATTGAAGGGTGGATGCGGATCGTAGATATTGACGCTCGCCAGCCACGGGCCATCGCGTTCTTCACGGATGAATTCGATTGTCTTTTCCGCGCACCATGTCGTCTGATGCAATTCCGGTGGCACGCCTTCTGGATTTCGATTCAATTCGCCTAAAATATAACCTTTCGAGCGTACCCAATCCGCGTAGTCATGCCCTTGTTCCCAATCGTCACGTGGCGCATGGCTGTACTGCCAATAGCGGTATCCGTCGTTTGTACGTGGTTCTATTCGACGGTAAGCACTCGCAAGATGGAGTTTGCCAATCAGACCGCAATCATAGCCGATGTCTGCGAGGGTCCGCGTCACAAGCGGATACGCGTCAGGAAAGAAATCGTTTCCGTTACGATTTGCGTGCGTTGCGTTTGGGTACATACCTGTGAGAAAACTCGCCCGACTCGGCGTACAGATGGGGCTTTGGCAGTAGGCATGCGTGAACGCGACACCGTCTTCCACAAGGCTATCAATGTTCGGCGTTGATACGTACGGGTTACCCAACGCCCCGATTGTATCGTAACGCTGCTGATCTGTGCAAACCCAGAGAATATTGGGTGCTTTAAGAGCCATTCATCAGCCTCTTCGTGTGTGCTATTGAGTCGTTGCGCTAAACCCAGACGCTTTAACGATGTTCGCGAGGTCAGTGGCAGTCGCCGTGTTTTTTCGGACTTTAATGACGGCTTGATCGGGTAGCGAAACTTCGACACTGATAACGCTCTGGTGTTGTGTAAGTGCACCCTGCACTTTCGCGACACACGCCCCTCACGTCATGCCTGACACGACCAGTGTGACATCTTCACTCCCGGCAGGTTCGATCGGGACAGACATAAAGGCGTTCAGTAGTTTCCCAGAAGCGTCAAATATCCGAATTTTACCGTCGAAACCGCCTGTAGCGAGTTGTGTGCCATCAGGATGGAATGAAACTGCGAAAACACCGACTGCATCGCCTTGCATGCTCGCTAAACGCTTCCCATCCGCTATGTTATAGATACGCGCTTCGCCGCCTGCACTGCCGGTCGCGAACCGGGTGCCATCCGCAGAAAACGCTACCGCTTCAATTGTCCCCGACTGTGCTTCGTAGGCTTGGATAAGGTTAAAGTCTGTATTGCCAACATCTCTTCGGATTTCACGGAAAATTTTGTAGAGCCGTGGTATCCGATCCTCGCCAGCACTCAAAACTTGGTCTTCAGTGGGATGTCGTGCGATGGTGTTGATTTCACCGTAGCCTTTGTTACTGGAGTTGACATCATCCACAAAAGAGCCTGTGTCTACCTCAACCAATTTGAGTGCAGTATCACGTCCACAACTCACAAAATGCGAGCCGTCAACAGAAAAAACAGTGCCGAAAACCCAATCGCTGTGGTTATCAAATTTAATGAGCTCTTTTTCATTTTCAACGGATAGGACACGTACTGTCTGATCTGAGCATCCAAAAGCGACGCGACTTGCATCTGGTGAGAAAGAAAGCCCGTAAATCGTATCATAACTGGAGCGCATCGCTTTGATGAGGGTGTCGGTTGCAGTATCCCAGAGCTGCACTTCGCCAAATTGTGCGGCGGATCCACCTGCCATGCCTAATATTTTGCCATCCGCTGTATATGTCAGCGACTCTATTCGACGTGCTTTACCGACCAATCGCGCTTTGAGTTTATAATTCGCCGTGTCATACAATAAAACTTCTCGGACCCCTGATACTGCAAGCGTGTTGCCATCGGGTGAGTATGCCAGCGCAGTAACCACCGGCGGTACGGTGTAAACCGGATAGTCTCCCTCCGCCATATCATCGACTTCGGCGGGTGTATCATCGGGCGCGCCTTCAAGAATCCACCGTCGGAAGAGTTCGACCTCTTCGGCAGAGAGCGGTTCCATATTTTGTGGCATTGCGGGTTCATCGCCGGAGATGAGCTTAATGATGAGACTGTCATCAGGTTTCCCCGGGACGATTGTTGCATCGCCCGCCATCCCGCCTTGTTTGAGATCGGTATAGGTTGTGACAATCAAGCCGCCGTTTGGATCGCCTGGGTGATGGCATCCTTGACAACTCCGCTTGAGAATTGGGACGATCTGTGAGTGGTAACTGACGGGTGCCTCTGCGCCATGATTATCCGCTGTTACAAACGGAACCCACGCTACAAGGCAGAGTAAATACACCGCTAAATGGATAGTAAACCTTGATCGCGATATTTTCATGTTGTTAAACCCTCTATAAAAAGGTTATCGGGCTTACAAAGCCCTCCTACAATAGCAATCTGTGCCAAAAGTGTCGTTGTTAACATATTTGTTTAATAATTATATCACAATTCCATAACGAAATTCAATTAAAAATAAGATTGAAGCCAGAGGAATGGTTGTCAGTAGGAGCAGATTCATGGGCCTCAAAAGTTACACGGGCAAAATGTCGGAACACGATCGGGGTTGAAAACCCTTCTCACAAGGAATTAGTTTAATTTCGGACGCTTAATGCTAAAAACTTCACACACCCTGTTTTTCATTGACGTGTTTTGAAAAATAAGGTATACTTCTTTACGTCTAATAGACGCATATTTTCTAATGAAACCCAAAACAAATAAGGAGATATTTGCAATGAAAATGAACTTAGGACGGAACTTGCAGGTTTTCAGTATCGGAAGTCTTGTGCTCTTATTACTTATCGGTTCTGCTGGAATTACGCAATCTATGGGTGTAACAGCGTATGAAATTGACACTGCACATTCAATGATAATTTTTCGCGCAAAACATAATGGCGTTAGCTACAATTACGGCAGATTCAACGAATTCAGCGGCAAGATCGTGATGACTTCAATGGATGTGAGCGGCCGTTTCACGCCTGGGAGCATGGTGGAATTTGAGGTCAAAACAGCGAGCGTTGATACTGGCAACGAAAAACGCGATCAACATCTGAGAAGTTCTGACTTCTTTAGTGCAAAGCAATTTCCTGTGATTACCTTCAAAAGCACGGAAGTCAAGGCGAAGGCAGGCAAAAAAGATGTGTTAGAGGTCACGGGCGACCTTGAGTTACACGGTGTTAAGAAATCTATCACGGTGGATGTCGAAATCACGGGGCGCGCTAAAGGGAAACAGGGTGAATCGCTTATCGGATTTGAGAGTATTTTCACGGTTAAGCGAAGCGAATTCGGTATGACTTATGGTATGGGTCCTGTTAGTGACGAAATCCGTCTTATCGTCAGCATTGAAGCGAAACACGAATAGGCGCGCGTTTCCGATGCACTACGGATACCCCTGCCCTGAAAAGCTTTCGTTGGTGAGGTTCCTTTAGAGGAAACACCTAAGAAAAACGCCTCGCCAACAAGGGATCAGCGATGTTAATATTCAAACAGCTTGTCTTCGGTCTACTCCTACCAGCCATCGCTGGTGGCGGGATTTTTATTTTCGCAAACATTCTTGCCTCTAAAAGATCCCGCGATCAGACCGAGGAGCGGAACGGTTTGTTTTCGGGATGGCTTTTCAGTGCCGCACTGAGTGTTGGGTACATTGTCGGATATATCGGTTTAGAAGGGTTACCGCCGTTCCCGGCACGAGAAGGAGTCCATTGGCTCTGCTATCTTGCGCTTATTGGACTCATCTTAGGTATTTTTTGGCATTTTGAGACTTCCAAATATTTTAATGGACAGGTGCTGGCGTCGGCTGTTATGGCTTTTATACCGCCACTGCTTCTGGAGCCAATGTTTAAACATACATGGGGACAGGTTGAAGGAGTCATTTGGTGGTTTTGTCTCATCGTTGTGATTGCCATTTTTTGGAGTATGGTCCAAGGGAGTTTTACTCTATTGCCATCGGGTGGCTGGAGTCCGTTTGTCTATTTTGGACTCTCTGGTGGCACTGCGCTCATTCTTGCGGTCTCTGGCAGTCTACGCTTAGCACAGCACGCTGGTGTTCTTGTGGCACTTTTTGCAGCGATATGGATTATCACGCTTTTTCTACGATCTGATGCCAAAGTCCCCTTGTTTCCGATCAGTACATCCCCAGTTATAACACTTGCGTTTGTAGGTATCTGGGTGAACGGGTACTTCTACGAAGAAGTCCCAGCGGCGAGTGCTATTCTGTTAGCAATGGCGTTATGCTTAGCCCCCGTTGGTCGGATAGAAAAGGTTCAGCAACTTGGTGCGCGGCGTTCTACTTTGGTCCAGATAGCAGCCATCGCGCTGCCTGTCGTTATAGCAATCGGTATCGCCGTTGCGCGCTCTGGTCTTTTTGGTGAAAGTAGTAGCTATTAAAACGTGAACAAACAGTTGGTCGTACTTGTCTAAATATTTGGTGTTATATTATTCAATCTGCCCGATTTCGTGCAATTGGGTATAGCGTATGCCCGGTTTTGTGCGGTTTTTTCTATATATTTTACCAAAAACACATTAATAGAGTGGCACGGAATTTGCTCACAATCATTATGAGTTTCAACCTAAATAGTAGTATCTCGCGGAGAAGGGACTCGTTTTGCAACCACAAATAGATCCAAACCATCTTCTCGGCTTTCAAAAGAGAATAACGACCGGAGGGGAAAAATGAGTTTGATACGTAATATGAATTTTGGCGCAGTTTGCAAACCGAAACTCGCTGTGCAAAGACTTATCACAGTATGTCTACTTGGCATCGTGTTCTTTATTAACGGCTGTGTTAAGATGGAGGCAACACGCAAAGCGGATTGGGAGACACATTTCACAGATATCCACTTTGTCAACCACAAACAGGGATGGATTGTCGGAGAGAGCGGTCTGATAATTCATACGGTAGATGGTGGAAAGACCTGGAAACAACAGGAAGTCGATACAACAAGTCCTGGATTTCGCATGCCTGATGCCTCGTTAGATTTCAAAGCGGTTTATTTTACAAACGCGCAGAATGGATGGGCAGTCGGCGATGAAGGATTAGTTGCAGCAACTGACGATGGCGGCAGACACTGGTCGTTGCAAAAGAGTGGCAGCTCCGCGATGCTCCTTGATGTCTTTTTTGCGAACTCAAAAGAAGGTTGGATTGTAGGCGAAGATTCGGATGTGCTCTATACCGAAAACGGTGGAAAAGAATGGAAACGCTACGAGTATGTTAGCGAATTTATGCTCAACGGGGTCTGGTTCGTTGATGATTCAAGCGGATGGGTTGTGGGTACACACGATAGAATTTTTCACACCAAGACGGGTGGCGAATCGTGGCGGGAACAGAGCAACCGCTTTGAAGGCGAACGCGATCGGATGATCAATGATAATAAACAGGTATTTTTCATCAGCGACAATGAAGGTTGGATCGTTGGCAGTGACGGGTCCATCTTCCATACGACGACTGGCGGTGCTAATTGGGAGCGTCAAGACAGTCGTATCCCGCTGATTAATGGGCACGTCCGAGATACGATCAATAGCATCCATTTTACAGACGAAAACTATGGGGTCGCCGTGGCGGATGTCGGCTTTATTACGCGTACTGAGGATGGTGGCGACAATTGGCAATTGATGGAGAGCGGCACCGAAAACAATTTGACAGGCATCCAGTTCACCACGCCAACAGAGGCGTGGGCGGTTGGATGGTACGGTACGATTCTGCATACGACAGATGCCGGTGCGACCTGGGAGATGACGAGCGGTACGACAGCGAACGATTTACAGAATGTGCAGTTTACGGATGCCAACCGTGCGATTGCAGTGGGCAGACGTGGCACAATGGCGATGAGCAACGACGGCGGACAGACATGGAACGAAATTGAGACAGATATCTGGGACGGCATTTGGAACATCTATTTCGCGACTGACAAGCACGGTTGGGCAGTCGGTGAACGCGGGCTTATTGTCCATACGAATGACGGCGGCATGAATTGGGAACGTCAGCGCGGTCCCACTGCCTTTACACTCCGTTCTGTCCACTTTGTTAGCCCTCAGGTTGGTTGGATTGTAGGCGATATTGGCAGTATTATACATACGATTGATGGTGGCAAAACATGGCTCCCACAAACCGCAACTGGGGATTTCTTCTCGCTCATGCTAAAGGGCGTATTTTTTCTTGATGAAAAGAAAGGTTGGGCTATTGGATGGCCCGGGGTTTGCCTCGCAACAGAAGACGGTGGTTTGACCTGGAACCAACAGACGACTGGTACCTTCAATGAACTCTACGCTGTCTATTTCACAGATGAAAACACTGGATGGATCGTTGGACAGTTCGGCGAGATTTTACATACAAAAAACGGCGGGAAAAAGTGGATTTTCCAACGCAGTGGGACTCAAGAGAACCTGAATAAACTCTATTTTGCGGATACACAGCACGGTTTAATCGTCGGGGATAACGGCGTGATGCTTACCACAACCAGTGGCGGGAAAAAATGGGAAATGCAGGAGAGTGGTACTGACAATGACCTTTATGGCTTAGCCCTCTCGCCTGATGGCGTTGTCGCTGTCGGTAAAGGCGGGATTGCGATGCGGTATTCGGTTGAGGAGGCACAACTGCCTGCCAAGTTACCACCTGTTGCCGAAGCGTCTGAACTCGTCGCTGCCGAAGAAGAAACTCCGGTTGAACCCGTTGCTTACCATTGGGACATTATCCGTCAGGCGGCTTGGCGCACTGATTTTGCAGATACGCACTTTGTAGATGCCCAAAACGGTTGGGCAGTCGGTTCCGGTGGTGTTATCGCCCGTACTATGGACGGCGGGAAAACGTGGCTACCGCAACATAGTGGTGTCAGTGAAAATCTGCGCGAAGTGGAATTCGTTGATGCAAAACATGGAAGAGTTCTCGGTTCTGGCACTTTACTCCAGACAGAAAATGGTGGCGAAACGTGGCAGCCGATCCTTCAAGCGACCAAACAAAACCTTCCTCGCGTTAGCACGATGCACTTCCTGAACGCCGAAGAGGGATGGCTTGGTGCCTCGATTGGGCAGACCTTGCATACTACTGATGGGGGCAAGACGTGGAAAGTCCAAAAAACCGGAACAACAACAGGAAACATCACCGATCTCCATTTCATCAATAGTCAAGTAGGGTGGGCAGTGACGCCGCAACGTCGAGACGGTGGATTTATCCTTCATACAGTTGACGGCGGGGACTACTGGAAAATTCAGGCGAAAACCAATCAACCCGGTATCGCTGTTCACTTTGCCGACGAAAACCGCGGTTGGGTAATCCTCGGTAACGGGAACTCTTTGTTGACTGAAGATGGTGGCGAAACATGGCAATTGAAGACCACGTCACAAAGCACACGCGGTTTACGACGTGTTACCTTCCGTTCGCATACCAAAGCGTGGGGACTGGGCGGCGGCGGTGCATATATCACCGAAGACCAAGGGGTGAATTGGAAGGCTATCCCCGTCGCTACAAGAGACGAGATACTCGCCATGCGACAACCTGATCCAGAGATACCGGAAGAACCCGCGCCAGAAACAGAAAAAGATGAATCGGAAGATGAGGTTGCTGAGGGACCCACGTTACAGTATGACGAGACACCGGAGGAAATACAAAATCGGCTTCGAGCAGAGAACCAACGTGCGGGGCGTCTTGCACCTGAAGGGACACTCCCGCCTAATGCAGAGCGGGCAACGCCAGCATCCGCACAGCAACAACCCCCTCCACCACCAGAACCCAGAGGACGCAGGCGCGGTGGTCGCCGAATTGCGAGTGTGTATTTCCTTGATACAGAACACGCATGGGCAGTTGGCAGTGCTGGTAGCATTTACTACTCTGCAGATGGTGGGAAGACATGGGAACGTCAACTCGGTGAACAAGAACGCAGCGATTTCCGAGAGGTGCTTTTCTACGATGACAAAAACGGTTGGATCGCAGGTGACGGCGGTATGTTATTGGAAACTCAAGACGGTGGAGAAACATGGCAGAAACTCCGAAGTCAAACGCGTCAACGCTTCATCGGTATACACTTCGCAAGCTTAGAACCGAAATGGGGATGGGCAATGCAACGTGATGGGACTGTGCTGTACACTACAGACGGCAACATTTGGACAGCAGGAGATACACCTGAACGTCCGCCGTTTATGGAAGACGATCCGCCCGGTAATTTCTCGCTAAACGACGTTGCTTTTGGTAAATTCTCTGAAGGCTGGGCAGTCGGACAATTCGGGGACATTATCCACAATAAAGATGGCGGTCCTACATGGACCCTTCAACGGACGACTGCAAACGATAGGCTTACGAGTGTGGATATGCAATTCGCACCGCTCGGTTGGGCAGTCGGGCAAGGTGGTGTCACCCAGCGAACTATTAATGGTGGTCAATATTGGCGGCTGCATGAGACGAAGACCAACTACAATCTCAACGCTGTTTCATTTATTAGCAAGCGGAAAGGATGGGCAGCGGGTGAGGCAGGCATCGTCCTCAGGACAATTGATGGTGGCTTTACGTGGGAACCCATATTGACGGGTGTTCCCAAAGATCTTCACGGCATTGTTTCGCTCTCGGAACAGGAGATTTACGCTGTTGGCAATGAAGGAACGATTGTCCGTTCAACCGACGGTGGTGAGACGTGGGAACAAGAACATACCGATATTGATAATAACTTGTATGTTATTACGCGTTCTAAGGACGGTAAAGCCTTGTGGGTCGTTGGACAGTGGGGTGTTGTGCTCCGTCGGAAGTTAGAAACGCAGGAGAAGATGTCAATGCGATAACATGTCGTGACCTTTACGGCCGCGCGGATTTGAGCGATTGAAAAATCTTTTCAATACGAGCAAACAGCATGCATGGAGCACGAACAAGACTTGACACACTAAATAGAATATGTTACACTACGTGCCGTAATATGATGAACTTCAATTTAAGGAGGTAGTAATGAAAACAATTACACACGCTCAGGTGCAACAGTTAGTAAAAAAACTTCCGGAAGCCAAACTACCGCTTGCCTATCGTTTATTGGTCGATTTAGATAACAGGGACATAGATGAACAGTCTCCGCAGTCAATTTTCATGGCGCTTTCCTCAGCGGAGCGTCAACGTGTTCTCGCGCAGCAAGCTGAACAGATGAAAACTCACTATGAACACGCTGCCAAGGAGCCTGTAGACCTATAGATAGGAAATTTCATTGATGCATATCAGACACAATGAGATTATGCCAGTTTATGTGAACCGAGGGGAAATCTGGCAGGTGGATCTTCATGGGAGTGTAAGGTAAACCCGGTTCGTAGTGGTGCGATTCATCACACGGAAGCCCAAGGCGCAATGAATTGCACCACTACGAACCATGTATCAGTTTAGATGTGACAGGCTACTAGCAGTGAACTACTGATTATGAACAACATACTAAAAATTGTACGCGAGCAAGTGCTAGATTTACTCAACGATTTAGACGCATCAATTGTAAAACATGAAGGGCACGAATACACAGAATTCCACAGATTATCTGAATATTTTGGAGTTAATAAGAGTAATGCCTCTCGTAATCGTCAGGATTACCCTAATTTATCTGTTCAGTTGGAGAAGAATGGAAGAAAAATATGGTTCATCCGGATCGATTTCATTCCATGGTGGGTTGCTAAATCAACTTCAAATCATGGTAAAAAGTCACCTAACGCCCAGAGACATGTTGTGGACTTCCTCAGTAAAATTGGTATTTTTGTTCCAGAAGCACCTCAGTATCTTTATTTCGTTGAATCGGAAGAAACAGAGTATATCAAAATTGGGGTTACTGCAAACTATCATTCGGGCGGTAGACTGAACATACTGAAACAGACTGATGGCGACTGTCGAGAGTTAGCAGTGCTCCAACTTGATAATGCCTACGAGTGGGAGAAAAAGATCCATCGCCTTTTTAGTGATCTAAACGTTGAAGGAGAATGGTTTAGAGGAGACAAAAAGTTAATAGACTTTATTGACGAAGTTAGCAAACGAGATACCAATTGAGTTTCCTTCAACCACCTCAGAGCGGATCGGCGTTCATTTGACTTACCTGATCGAACCGTAAGGAAAAATTAAAAAGATGAAATCGAAATCCAGTAAAGCGTTCTTTGTTTCAGTCCTATTGCATCTCGGCATCGGGGTGCTTGGATTCTTCTATTGGTTTAGTACGGCTCCGATGCGAGAAGCGTCGAGTATTAACGCCTTGTTTGTTAGGGAAGAGAAACCGAAAGTTCGACGTGTAACGCCGCCGAAACGTGCCCAAATTGTCAAGGAAAAGACCCGCGATGTTAGTCAGCAACGTCTGAAAATCCTCACGAGCAACGCGCCCGTCAGCAGTCGTGGGGTGGTTTCCGCAGCGGAACCCGCACCCTTCCAGCAGTTCGACAACAAGGACTTAGTCGAACCCATTGGACCCACCGCAACATCTGTCGAATTTGACAATGTGCCTCGTGTGCAAAAGGTTATTGAACGTCCTTTTGTGAAACAAGAGAAAGTCGAAACCCGATATAAAAGCAGATTAGTGAGGTTCATTGAAGCACAAGAGGGACCCCAGCGGATTGTCTACTGCGTGGATTTGTCAACCAGTATGCAAAACCTACCGCCGCACAAACTCAAAAAGATTATAGACCTCATGCGAGATTCGCTGACTTTCCTTGAGTCACACGATAGTTTTAATATTGTTGCATTTAGTACGGAGTTGGTCGTTTACAAAGAAAACTTTGACCCGGTAACCGATGAAACAGTTGCCGCGTCGTCAAACTATCTCGCCGACATCCAATCCCAAATCCGCACAAAAGGTACCGATCACGATATGCTAACTGCCTTGACGGAAATCGCCAAGACTTCACCCACCCTCGTTGTCCTCTTTAGCGATGGCATCCCTACCACGATCGAGGGACCAGATCTGACGCTTGTGGGTCAATACGCCACGGGCAATGGACGCATTTTCGCCATGGGGATTGGGATGTCCCCCAATTTCCCCGGCGCAGTGATGTTGAAACGCCTTGCTACGGTCAGTCAGGGAGATTTGTGGCTGGTTGACAGAGGCCGATAAGGGGACATTGCATGCAGCAAGACAGCCTTACGCGTGCCGAAGAAATTTCCCAAGGTTTATATCCGCACCAAATAGAAGGGATCGCTTTTCTGCTCGGTCGCCGTCGTGCGCTCCTTGCTGATGATATGGGACTCGGCAAAACGCGTCAGTCGGTGATCGCGATGGTCGAGGCGGCAGCAGAAGGCCCCTATCTTGTGATCTGTCCGGCCTCTATTAAACGCAACTGGGCACGTGAAATCGAAATCGTTTTCCCAGACGCTGAACCTACCATCGTTGGTCCCGGACCGCTCCCCGGTATAGATTACAGTGGTTGGATCATTGTCAATTATGAAATCCTTGGTAAAAACCTTGAGAAACTCCTTGCGTTTGACTGGAAAGGCGTTGTTTTTGACGAAGCACATTACCTAAAAAATTATCAGAGTCAGCGGAGTCGAAACGCATCAAAACTGGTTAAAGAGATTAAGCATGATCCTGTAGTCCACGCGTTAACCGGTACGCCAATGACAAGCCGTCCGCGCGATCTTTTTCCGTTGCTGCAGATTCTGGATCATCCTCTCGGAAAGAGTTTCCTCAGTTTTGCGAAACGTTATTGTGAAGCGTATCAAGGAGACTTCGGATTAGTAGCAGATGGTGCAAGCAACCTCGAGGAATTGACTGTGCAACTCCACGGTGTCATGCTGCGCCGCACAAAAGATGAGGTATTAGACCTTCCACCGAAGGTGCGAACGTGGATGGACGTTGAACTGCACCCTTATGCAATCCAACACTTCAATCGACTGGTACAAGAATTCATATCAAAATTTGACACGCCTGAAGCGATTGATGGAACACCAGAATCCGTTGGTTTATCATCAGCACACCGCGATGAATTAGACGATTCAATAGACACGACGGATTTAGGAAGTGGAATGGGTAGGATAACCCAAGTGCGGCGGGCGATTGCTTTTGTTAAATGTCGTCACACCATTAAATTCGTGGAAAATGCGCTGGAACAAGGTGAAAAAGTAATTATCTTCACCTCCTTCCTCAATACGATGCAGCGATTCCAAAAACATTTCAAGGACCGAGCGGTTTATGTTTCCGGTGAAGTCCCTGCTCACGAGAGACAAGACAGAGTAGACCGCTTTCAAAACGATGACGACATCAAAATTTTCGTAGCCAACATGCACATAGCAGGCGTTGGTATAAATCTCACCGCGGCGCGACAGGTCGTCTTTAATGACTTAGATTGGGTGCCTGCTAATCACTGGCAGGCGGAAGATCGGGCCTATCGGATCGGTCAGACAGGAACCGTTAATGTCACCTATATGATTGCGACTGGAACTGTTGATTCGTTTGTTAAGACAGTATTAGAAACCAAAGCAGCATTGATGGATTCCATCGTCGAAGGCTCAATTTTGATACCGGGAGGCGAGGCTGCTCTCCAGCTGGATGTCCTCAGCGAACTCAAACGGATGATGAATGCTTTGTCTATCCAAACCACTAAACTTGAAGTATCTGAACTGCATGACGTGCTTCAGAAAGCGGGAGATGTCTACCTTGAAGAGAATGCCTCACACCTCCGCGAAGCGGCGCGTGCGCAGCTGCGTCCATATTCCGAAGAAGCCATCCGCACGTTAGCCCAAGTCCTTTCTGGTCCTGAACGGCGCATCTACCACGCCGAGAGTTCATCCCAGAAAGGTAAGTTTTACACGCTGGAGGTTGTCGGTGTAGATATAACGTGCGATTGTCCAGGTTTCACGCACCGTGGCAGTTGCCGACACGTCCGTCCCCTGAAATCTGCGCTTGTCGCTGGGAACCCGTTGCCGAAAGGGTATAAGCAAGTTTCACCCCAGAAATGATAGGATTTAGTAATTTTTGATGAACAGATCTCTACCTTTTGCGGCACTGTCCTTCCGATAATTGTTCATTCCGTATTGGAGTGTCCACTCCTGAATTTCGGCGAAATCAAAGAGTTTCCTGATAACAGGCGAGTCATCGTAGGTAATCAGCCATCTGTGTGGACACTTCTTCATATTCTTGGCGAATCGTGTGTGATCAAATGTAGCATGCAGTTCGCCTCTCACTCCGTATAATTTCGATTCGGTTGCTTTCCAATAGGGCGGGTCCAGGAAGATAAACACATCATCGCCGTCTTGAAAAAGTGCGTCGGCGTAATCCCAGTTCGTGATTTTGACCCCAGAAAGATAAGGTGAAATGTTTTTCACACGTTCAATAGACGACTCCGTAAAACGTTTTTCATAAGCGGCTTGTGAATATCCTCCAGAATCTACAACGCCGGAGAAAGTAATCCGATTTAGTACGAAAAAGCGCACTGCGCGTTGGAATTCACAGAGCATATCTCGGTTTTGGTTCAATTGATCTTTCGCTTGTGTTAGTTCCTCAAACAAGGCGCGCCCGTTTGTAGTGGTCGTGTGCGTATTTGTTAACCCTTCAACCAAATTTGGGCCATTGTCTCTTGTCTGTTTCCAAAAGCAGTAGAGGTCGTAGTTAAGGTCATTGATCCAGTAAGATTTGATACGGTCTTGAAAGAGGTTTCGGATTGCAAAAAAGACAGAACCACCACCGACGAAAGGCTCCCGGAACTCGGATATATTTACCGGAATAAGCGGCAAGATCTGTTTTAGGGCTCTGGATTTACCACCGGGGTATCGTAACGGGCTTTTTGCTGTTTTAGCCATGATGATCTGCTATCAAGATACTCTGGAAAAATTTATGGGTGTTCATCTCAGAACATTCTCACTACTTTACAAAGTATAACATGCCTCACCTTACTTTTCAATCTGTTCATTGGAAGTTTTAAATCACATTCCATTTCGGTTTCTCCCCGTTTTAACGAAACTCCTTTCATCCGAATTTTCTGCTTGACACCTGTCTAAAAATCCCGTAAAATGAGAACAGCCAAATCTAAATAGAGAGGAAAATAGAGATATGCCACAAGACTCAAATCAACCCAATGTTATCGTTTTTTTCACCGACCAGCAGCGGTGGGATACATCCGGCTTGCACGGAAATCCGCTCGACTTGATGCCGAACTTCGACCGGATGGCACAACGCGGTACACATGTCCGTCGATCTTTCACATGCCAACCTGTCTGTGGGCCTGCGCGCTCGTGCCTACAAACAGGATTATACGCCACACGGACAGGATGTTTCCGAAATGGTATTCCACTCTCACCAAACCTCAAGACCCTCGCACACCACTTCGGTGAGGCAGGCTACGCGACCGGATATATCGGTAAGTGGCACCTCTATAGCGGTGGTGGCACTGGACCGGGGCCCGTGCCTGCGGAGCATCGCGGTGGGTATGATTATTGGTTAGCATCCAATACGCTCGAATTTACTTCCGACGCATATCAGACAACGCTTTATGATAATGACAATAAACCCGTTGACCTTCCCGGCTATCGTGTAGACGCGCTCACCGATGCAGTGATACGCTACGTTGACCGACATAAAACCGAACCATTTTATCTTTTTACCTCATACATTGAACCACACCACCAAAACCATTTAGACGACTATCCGCCGCCGGACGGGTACCGGGAGCGGTATACGGGGAAATGGATACCACCGGATCTTGCTGCGCTCGGTGGATCAACGCACCAGCACTTAGGTGGTTACTACGGTATGGTGAAAAGGTTGGATGAAGCACTCGGCAGACTTTTAGATGCTCTCAAAAGTCTCCACCTACTTGATAACACGATTATTCTTTTTACCTCTGACCATGGATGTCATTTCAAAACCCGTAATGGTGAATATAAACGCTCATGCCATGAAAGTTCTATCCGTGTGCCGACTGCGTTCCACGGAGCCGATTTCATTGGTGGTGGACAGCTCCAAGAACTCGTCAGTCTCGTTGATCTTCCGCCGACGCTGCTTGATGCTGCAGGTTTGGAAGTCCCGGCTGAAATGCAAGGCAGATCTATTATGCCGTTGGTACGGGGGGAAACGGACGACTGGCCAGAAGAGGTTTTCGTCCAAATTAGCGAGGCGCAGGTCGGGCGCGCGGTTCGGACGCAACGTTGGAAATACGGTGTAGATGCCCCGAATAAGAGCGGTGGCAGAGATGCCGGGTCAGACCGGTATGTGGAGCAATACCTTTATGATCTTCAGGCAGATCCATACGAGTTACGGAATCTCGTCGGACTTCAATCGCATGAACCGGTTACAGAGGTCATGCGGGAACGGCTCATTCGGCGGATGTTGGAGGCAGGCGAAGAGGCACCAACGGTCGAAGCAGCACCTACACAACGGAGCGGACAGCGCAGTGTAACCGAAGCGGAGGCGCGAAGTTAGATCAGATTTGCTCACCTCGCATGCTTGAAAGACACGTTGACTCAGTTCAGAAACCCGTTTTTCGACAAAGGAGAAAAACGGCGCAGAGAGGCCCATAAGTAAAAAAATGAAAATTACAGATGTCAAAACGTTGGTCATGGGGACCAGTTGGCGGAACTTAACCTTCGTCAAAGTTGAAACCGATGAAGGCTTGACCGGCATCAGCGAGGTGCGGATGAACAACCGTACAGATGCGCTTGTTGCCTATATTGACGGTGCGAAGAAGCGGCATGTCATCGGTAGCGATCCATTTAACACTGAGGATCTCTACCAACGACTATTTCGGGATGACTATGGCCGTGCTGGTGAAATCGTTGCGACTGGCATTAGCGTTATTGAAATTGCGTGCTGGGATATTATCGGCAAGGCGTTGAACCAACCTGTCTACCGATTGCTTGGTGGTGCGTGCCGCGATAAGATTAAGGCGTATGCCAACGGTTGGTATCGCGTTGAACGCTCCACTGAAGAATTTCATGCTGCAGCGAAAAGGGTGCTTGAAAAAGGTTATCGTGCCTTGAAGTTTGATCCGTTTGGTGCAGGCTATTACGAGCTCTCTTATGAAGAGAAGTTGAAGTCTGTCGGACTTGTTGAAGCGGTGCGTGATGCTGTTGGTCCCGATGTTGAGATCCTCGTTGAGATGCACGGTAGATTTAGTCCGTATATGGCGATTGAAATTGCCGCCGAATTGGAGAAATTCCAACCCAGCTGGGTCGAAGAACCTGTGCCACCGGATAACATCGCAGCACTTGCAAAAGCGGCGGATCATATCAACCTCCCTGTCGCCACGGGTGAGCGGCTCCACAATAAGTATGAATACCGTGAGTTGATTAACCTACAAGCAGCAGACATCCTGCAACCCGATATTACGCAGACAGGCGGCTTTTTGGAGACGAAGAAGATCGCGGCGATGGGGGATATGTGTTATATGACAGTAGCACCGCACAATGTCGGTGGCCCCGTTTCTACCGCGATTGCCTTGCATTTCGCTACATGCACCACAAACTTCAAAATTCAGGAACATTTCAACGATTTCTCTGAGGCGTGGGTGAAAGAGGCAGCGACGGGATGCCCGGAAGTGATTGACGGTTATTTTAGTCTGCCTGATGGCCCTGGACTCGGTATGGAATTGAATGAGGATCTTATTGCCGAACATCCGTATCGTGAAGGTTCATTCAACCTCTGGGAAGACGATTGGCATAAGCGCGAGTATTAGTCAGGACTGTGATTGAGAGATTTGTGTGGAAAACTTGAATTTCGGAAGCATTGTGTGGTATCCTTTCAAATAGGAACATTGAAAACAAAAAGACATGACCACGCAATATTTTTGAAATATTCCTTGATTCAACAGTTCTGAGGAGAAAGAACATGAGACATACAACAGAAATCGAACTCGCAAACCTGTCAGACCTCAATTTAGCAGATAGAGGTGTTATCACCCCTGAAGAGGTCCGCCGTGTCACCGTTGAAGATGCCCTCGTGGATACGGGGGCTACACGGCTCGGCTTACCGAAACCGATCATCGAACAACTCGGCTTGAGGCCCTTCGGGAACGCGAGGGCAAGAACCGCGGCTGGCATCGTAGAGCGCACCATTTATTCAGAAGTCCGGTTTACAATATTAGCGCGGGAAGGATCGCTCCCCATAACTGATCTGCCAGCCGATGCGCCCGTCCTTGTTGGACACATGGTCTTAGAACAATTGGATCTCTGCTTAGATATTAGAAAGGGACTCATCTATAATCCAGACCACGGTGACGACTGGATTGAAGATGCATGGTAACAATATTATGAGTTTTCACTATAAAAACGGGTACCTCTACTGCGAAAAAATGCGTGTAAAAGATATTCAGGAACAAGTGCCCTACAGTCCATTTTATCTCTACAGTCTCGCGCAGTTGGAGGCGAACTACGCCGCATATCAGAAAGCCCTTGAGGGTATCGACTCGATTATAGGCTATGCGATTAAGGCGAACAATAACCTCACCCTACTCAAACGCCTGAGTGCCCTTGGCAGTGGTGCGGTTCTTGTCAGTGGAAACGAGTTGCAGGTGTCGCTCGCGGCAGGGTTCGATCTGAAGCGGACTATTCTAAACGGAAATGGTAAGACGCTTGCGGAACTCAGCCTCGCTATTGAACACGGTGTCCTTATTAACATCGACAGCGAATTCGATTTGGCACACATCCAGCAGACAGCAAAAAATCTTGACACACCTGCTAATGTGCTTATCCGCATCAATCCGGATGTGGACCCACAAGTGCATCCTTATGTTTCTACAGGCATGAAAAATTCCAAGTTCGGCATCCGTAACGAACGGCTCAACTGGTTTTTAGACGAAATTCGTAAAGATCACCTGCTGAACTTAGTGGGTGTGCATTGCCATCTGGGTTCAACGATTAAGAAGGTGCGTATCTTCCGAGATGCGACTGAAGTGATGCTTGGTTTCATCCGCGCCATTGAAGCGGAAGGTTTCTCGTTGCGCTACCTGAACATCGGTGGCGGTCTGGGAATCGACTATGAGCGTAGGGGTGAAGAGATTCCAACACCGTCCGATCTCATCGATTCCATCCGTGACCTACTATCTGAGGACATCACACTTATTATTGAACCCGGTCGCTCTCTGGTCGGCAATACCTCTGTCTTTGTTAACCGGGTCACGGGTGTGAAGACCAACGGTAACAAGCATTTCATCGTCACGGATGGCAGTATGTCAGAACTTATTCGTCCAAGTCTCTACGATACCTATCAACATATCGAGTTTATCGAACCTGTAGATGGCAAGCCTGAAATGTATGATGTCGTCGGTCCCGTTTGTGAATCCGCAGATTTCTTGGGCAAAGCGCGTTCATTACCGACCCCTCATGAAGGTGCCGGACTTGTCGTTTGCGACGCGGGTGCTTATTGTCACGCCATGAGCTCTAACTATAATCTGAAGATGACCCCGCCGGAATATCTCGTTGACGGTGATAGTTTCACCTGTATTCGTCGTGTTGAAACATTAGACGATTATCTACGTGTTTTTGAGATATAACCCGTTTGGGCAGGTTCCCGTGCCTGCCCTCTATATCTACAAACGCGCCTCCAAAAATGCGATCCCAGTTTCCAGATTGATTTCATGTTCGCCTTGAAAATGATCGAGGACTAAGCGATCGCGGTGTCCTGATGCCTCATAGATTTTCTCTACCTGTTTGAATGCTTGTAGCGCATCCGCCTCAATAAAACACATATCATCGGAACCGATCTGCACCATACACGCCCGTGGTGCTATTAACCCTGCCACGTCTGCGATGTCGCCTGCCTTCCGAAGCCCGAACATAAATTGTGAACCGCATGTATTGCCACGTCCGCGGTCATTCAATGCGTCCGTCAATGTGCTGAGATAGCAGACGATAACCGCTGCTTTCACTCGCCGATCCAATGCGGAAATATAGGTGGTCATCGTACCACCGAAGGAACAGCCCATGCATCCTAAACGACGACTATCGACTTCAGGTCTCGACTGGAGATAGTCCAAACACCGTTGCCCGTCTGAGATATTGAGTTGCAGCAGCTGGTAGCCGAAGTACCCGAATGCGAGATAGGCGATGTTGCATCCGTCACGACCGGGACGGCGAGCCCATTCATCGCGGTCTTTCCGTTCGCCGAAACATCGCCAATCGGGTGCGATCGTTACAAATCCGCGCTGTGCCAACTCTACGGCGTATTGTTTCTGATAGTCCTCTACGATGCCGACTGCGCCGTCTTTACCGACTCCGTGTCCGTGTGCACACAAAACCGCTGGTGCCGGGTTTTCTCCACTTGCTCCTTCCGGGATTAGGACGTACGCTGGAATCGAAGAAAATGGATCCGGATTGAAGATAATCTTCTCCTGTGTATAACCATCATGCTGTGTTCGTTCCAAGGTTTCAACATCTAACGGCAATGCCTCTGGCGAGGGTCCCAGGTCCTTAACAAGGTTACGCCGGAATTTCCTTCGCCACGCTTGCCACTCCGTTTTCGTTGTGCCATCGAAATGGAGAGGTGGCGTTGCTTTTAGAAGCTGGACGACCCCTTGTTCTGTTGTCAAAAAACGTTGTGCTGCCATAATTGTGCCTCCGTTCGCGCGGGATGTAATCCCCGTATTCGCGTATCGTTTAGACTTTTACCTCATTATCTATACCGCAAAGCAAAGAAAAAGTCAAGTTTTATTGAGAAAAGTCAAATCGCGAGCATGGGGAAACACCGAAGCAAAACACTTGCTCCTACAATACTATCAGCAACAAAACGCTTTACATTCTCTTGAACTTTCGGTATAATAAAATGAAAACAGAAAAGCAGGAGCGGATTTGTCTCCGCCCCAACGGAGAAGATATTTTATGGAACTTTACGAAGCCGTCAGTCCACTGGATTTCAGATATTATGGTAGCGATCCCGATTTTATGAAGCGATTGCTGCCTTACGTCTCCGAAGCGGGATACGTTACATATCAGGCAAAGGTGGAGGCGGCATTGGTACGCACTTTGGCAAACTACGGTGTCTGCTCGTCAGCCATTGCCGATGAGGTAGAACAGGCGGTGGATTTGGTAACAGCAGAAGAGGTCTACGAGGAACAAGCACGGATTCGGCATAATATCCGTTCGTTGGTTAATGTGATCCGACGAAAGATTAGCCCGGAAGCGCGCCCTTATGTCCATCTGTTCGCTACTTCTGCAGACATCTTGGATACTGCGACTGCCTTGCGGTTCAAAGCACTCACTGAAAACGTGATTGTTCCTGATTTAATTGCATTGGAACAGCAACTGATTGGATTGGCGCGCGAGCATGCAGAAACCGTACAAATCGGTAGAACGCACGGACAGCACGCGGAGCCGACAACGTTTGGCTATGCCCTGGCACTCTATATCAGTCGTCTCGGGACCCGTATTGAGAAGATTCATGAAGCAGGACAAAATCTACGTGGTCAATTTTCAGGGGCAGTTGGTGCGTTTAACGGACTCACACTGATTCATGAAAACCCAGAACAGATTGAGCGGGATTTCCTGGCACTGCTCGATTTGAAGCCATCCGATACGCACACATCAACACAATGTGTAGAACCGGAGTTTATCTCGGATCTGGCGTATCAGGTTACGGCGGCGTATACGGTGCTTGCGAACTTCGCGGACGATATGCGGCATCTTTATCGTACTGAAATCGCAGAGGTCGGCAGGAAATACAATCCGCAACTGGTCGGTTCATCGACGATGCCGCACAAAGTGAATCCAGAGGCTTATGAGAACATCAAAAGTTTGTGGAAGGCGTTTGTGCCGCGTATGCAGACTGTTTTCATGGATAGTATTTTAGAACATCAACGCGACTTGACGAATTCGGCATCAAGCCGTTTTTTGACAGAACTGTTTACAGCGTTTGACTACGCCATCTATCGACTTCGACGCGCATTAGACGAGATGGATGTGAAGGCAGACAACATGCGGCGTAACCTCGCGCTGAGTGCAGAGGACACGATTGCGGAGCCGATCTATCTGTTAATGGCGTATTACGGATTCCCGGATGCGTACGATCACACCCGGAAATTAATCGGACAGGTACATCAGACCGGAAAGAGTCTGACAACACTGCTGTGGGAAGATGAAACGTTCCGTCCGTTCCTCGACAAACTAACGGAACCACAGCGTGAAGCACTACGAGACCCAACAAATTACATCGGTGCCTCCGTCCGGCGAACCCACGCGACGTGTGATGAATGGGAGAAACGGATTTTTAATTTACCTTGCGGTTAAACTGCGCGCGTTTAGACTTTTGCGTGCGTTTCTTAAATCCGCACTCCACTTCGTTAGGTGCTACGGGTTTTGAAACGTTTTAGACAGAATTCACACAACATCACGGACTACCACCACGCGATGGGGTTTTTTAATAGAAACCGCACTTACCAATGCATTGTGTAAGTCCTAATTATCAGCGTCCGTTTTGAAGTAACGCTTACATTATCCAACTTGCGAAGCATCTTAAACCTAATCGCGTAGTCCGTAACGTAGTGGAGGACGGTTCTACGGAGATGAACGTCAAATCCCAGATCCCGCCTCACCGAACCGCAAGGAATAATTAAAAAATGTTTGATATTACCTATTTAGGACAGCGATGTTTGCGTTTCATTAGACGCTATCCGCGCATATCAACAGCAGTAAGTTTGCTGTTGGTTTTCTGTCTCGGCATTTGGGCAGGACGGGCCATTCAGTTTAGCAAAATAACTGACTATTTCCGCTCCTATACCGATCCCGAGATGAGCGATGTGACGAAATCAGTTGTGGACGGAATTACGCATCGACAGATATTAGATAACGGTGTGCTGACGAATATCCTTGCTATATCACCAGATGCGGCGGATATTCGTCCATATCGTGCGTTGAGTGCGGGCATTGGTACGGAATCGTTGGCATCGCTTGCGCGGCGGCACCATGCATTCGCTGCGATAAACGGTGGCTTCTTTGAGATGGTGGGGACGTTCCGCGGAGAGTCTGTCGGTGCGCTGAAAATTGACGGTGAATGGATAAGCGAACCGGAACAAGGTAGAGCTGTCATCGGATTTAGGACAGTTGATGGGAAAATTGAGACGTACATTGACAGAATCGCCTTACGGCAGGAACTCGTTTTGCCGGGTGGACAGACGTTGCTAATTGACGGTATGAATCGGAATCGTGGTCGAAATGAATTGATTATTTACCGTCCTCATTTTCACGTAGTGACCTTGACAATGCCGGATGGCGCAGAAGTCGTTGTGCGAAATGGAAAAGTAACAAATATACACAATGGCCAGGGAAGTCTGCGTATCCCGGCAGATGGCTATGTGCTCTCCGTAAGTGGTAGGAAACGCGGCGAACTTTTATCACATATCGCAGCAGGTGATGCGGTGCAGATTCGCGAGATGATAATCCCAGAACGCGTTGGGGATAGTAATTTATGGTCAAGTTTTGTGCATATTATCGGTGGGGGCCCCTTATTATTACGAGATAAGACTGCCTCTTCCAGGGAAGCATACGAACGCGAAGGATTCGATCAAGCGTTTCATAGTTTTTGGCATCCGCGTACGGCCATCGGTAAAAAGACAGATGGCACGCTCCTTTTTGTAACAATAACGGCGGCAGAGGCAGGGGTCCGACGGGGTGTTATGTTGTCGCGGCTCGCGGAATTATTTCTGGAATGGGGTGCAACGGATGCCCTTAATCTTGATGGCGGCAATTCGTCGATGTTAGTCATTCAGGACAAAGTCGTGAGTGTCAAGCCGAAAGATTCCACTAAGTCTGGATCTGGGGATCAATTAAAACGGATTCCGCGTGGCAAACCGATCCCAGGAAGAGATCAAGGGCAACGGGTTTCGCGTGATAGACCGGGCAGAGCATCTGGGGATCAACCCGAACAGGTTTCGCGTAGTAAACCGATTCCAGAAAAGGCGCGAGCCGCGCGGAACACGAAGGGGGCTCGCGGGAATCGTCGAATTCGTCCGATGCCACAGCAACAAGGACGTGCAATTGCAGATGCAATCTTGATTTTTTTGAAGCCTTAGGTTATAATAGAGTTAGGAATACTTCAAATACAATAAATCGTTGTGGACAAATATCATCTGTAGACCGACACAAATGTTCGATGCCAAGTATTGACATGATTTCAAAGCAAATTGGATTGGAAAAAATAAGTCGGAATAGGAGGAAAAAGCCGTGTTAAACAACAATAGAACTCCGGGTGCCATCGAAAAGAAACCTATATCTGGTGTAGAACCGAAGTCAGATTTACTGTCGCGACGCTCCTTCTTGAAGGGCTCCGTTGGACTTGCGGCCTCTGCGGTCGCTGCAGGCGGGTTAATCTTGCCAGCCGATGCCCAATACGGGTTCCGAGAATATATCCCTTACGACGCGGCACGCGACATTCATTACGGCACGCGATACGGAGAGATTGAACACCATTATCCAGAGATGAATCCGACGGGTGAGAAGTTCACTTTTGTCCGACTCAAGTATCCGGGTGGCGATTGGTACACAAATATCGTCAACTACTATCGCTGGCCATCAGATCACAAATTCACTGAGAAGCTTGCTGAAAATACGACAATTGATGTTGACCTTCGCGAGAACCCGCAATACGTTGACATTGACGACGAGGGTTTATTTGCCTATCCGTTCCTCTATATGACAGGCCATCGCGGGATTCGGCTTTCCACCGAACAGGTGCGTAAACTGCGAGACTATTTTGAGCGTGGTGGTTTCCTCCACGTTGAAGATTGTGACGCACGCCTCAACGGTGGGCGCGGCGGTTTGCGTCCACATATCTATGAGATGCTACGTAAGGTCTTTCCTGAAAAGAAGTTGGAACGCTTGGAGATGAGCCATCCAATTTATCATACACTTTATGACCATGATGAGTACCTCGGCGGCGATAAATTTATTCCGGGTATCTCCGATCACGACGAAGCGATCATGGACAACGATCGCGTGATGGTCTACTTCTGTCCGAGTGACCTGAATTGTGCGTGGGAAGGTAGACCGTGCAGCCCAGGTGGTGAGGAGCAGAGAATCTGGGCATTTAAACAAGGGATGAACGTCGTTGCGTACGCCCTCACAAGGTAAATTTAACAAATTTATCAGTTGTCGTTCAACTGATAGCTGAAAAGGAACGCGAGGAAAATCATGAAAAGACATTTTAGGCTGACTTGCAAGCAATTTTCAAAATGTACGCTGTTTTGTCTGGTGACGCTGCTCATTTTTCTTGCTTTGCATGCGAACGCGCAAGAACGGTTTTCAGATGCGGTTGGTCCTGTTACCATTCAAGAAGTAACGGCGATAACACCGCTGGTAGTGCCCTATATCACATGGGGTGGCGAAGCGGCACTGTTTCATGCCAACGGTGGGTTGACGACCCGTCCGGGTACGATTATGGCAGAACTCGGTATGAATCTTAAGTTGGTGCCGGGTGATAATTTTCAGCAGCAGGTCCGCGACTATCTCTCAGGTAAATCGCCCTTCCTACGTGGCACCTTCAGAATGATAGCGCAAGCAAGCGAAGTCGTCGGGAAGGATGCCCGTACAAAACCTGTCGTTTTTGGGCAGCTGACCTGGTCGGCAGGTGACCATTTCGTTGGACGTTCTAATATCCGAAAAATTTCGGATCTCCGGGGCAAAAAGATCGCTATCCAAAAGGGTGGGCCGCACGTAGGGATGCTCTATGATATGTTGAAGACGGCTCGGCTTTCAAAATCAAATGTGGAAATTGTTTGGGTGGACGAATTAACAGGTGCGAATGGACCGGCAGAACGGTTCCGAAACGACACTACTATTGCAGGTTGCTTTGTGATAACGCCCGACATGATTGGATTAACAGGCGGTCCCGAGAACACCGGTACCGGTGCTGAAGGTACTGTCAAAGGCGCGAGTGTTGTCGTTAGCACTGCGACGCTTTCTCGTTCTATTGCGGACGTTTATGCCTGTCGTAAAGATTTCTACGATGCTTACAAACCGTTTGTTGAACGCTTCTTCGCCGGTTATCTGAAGGGTGCCGAAGAGGTTGTGGCTCTCAAAAAAGCCTACGAAACGAGTGGCTCTCAAAAATACACGCAGCTGCTGACAACGATGCAAAACATCTATGGTAAAGAAGTATTGCCGACACTTGAAGAGGACGCACACGGCTTAATCGCGGATTGCACGTTCGTTGGGCAACCTGGAAATATCGCTTTCTTCAACGATCCAAGTAATACGATTAGCGGCTTTGAAGGCTTCAACAAAGCAGGATTGGATATGGCTGTGAACTGGGGGTTTGCGAGGCAGCGATATGCGATGATTCCTTCCGATTTAAATTTTAACTCGCCAACCTTTAAGAATCTGCTGACGACCACCGTGACGGCTCCTACGCAATTGAAACAGACCCGCTTCAAAAAAGAGACGGTTCGTGCGGAGATCGAGTCGTTCAACGAAGACGCTGTATTAGACGAAAAGACGCTTATCTCGTTCACAATTCAATTTGATGCGAACCAAGACACATTTAGTGATGCGAAGTACCGAGAAGAATTTGACAGGGTGGTTGAATTGGCTTCAAAATATGGGAACGCGGCAGTGGCTATAAAAGGACACAGCGACCCGTCCCGAACCCTGAGCGTCTTGGTGAAAACAGGACTTCAAACAGGTATTTTGAAGCGGACGGGTACACGCGGGAACTACAAGTATTTTATGGACGGTAAGCCTTTTAGCTTGGAAAACACCGCGAACTTGATTCGTCTGATTCAACAAAAAAAGTTTGACGATGTTAGCAACGTCGAGAGTCCGTACCAAGTGATGCGGGCTGCATTAAAACTCTCCGAGCAGCGCGGTCAAGCGGTTAAAGCGTCGATTATCAGCTATGCGCGTCGGAAAAACGCACGTATCGATCCGGACCAGATTGTGCCCGTAGGTGTCGGCATTAAAGAGCCTGTTATTGCCAAACCGACGAGTGCGACTGAAGCGGCAGAAAATCGGCGCGTTGAGTTTGCACTGATTAAAGTTTCAGCGGAAGCCGTTGCAGCCTCTGATTTTGATTTTTGATAGTTATCGGTATTCAGTTATCAGCTATCGGTTACAAGAACGGCTGAAAACTGACAACCACTTCCCGGATAGGGTCTTTTTATGAAACGCATTATAACTGCCAACTCTGGCATGCTATTTACTCTGCTACTGGGTCTATTCATCTTCGGTCTCCACATTTGCAATGCTGACGATGACATTCATAAAGATAACATCGTTGTGATCCTTGATGCCTCCGGTTCAATGCAGGATAAGTTTAGTGGCGACCGGACGAAATCGAAGATGGAAGCGGCGAAGGCAGCATTACAAGAAGTGCTTTCTAAAGTTCCAGACGATACACAGATCGGATTGCTGGTGTTCAGCGGTGCCAACATCCAGAGTGACTGGGTGTACCCATTAGGACCGAAGGACACGCAAAAACTGATAGCAGCCATCCATTTACCGCAACCGAGTGGGAACACGCCCTTAGGGAAATATATCCGAATTGGGGCAAACCGCCTCCTTGACCAACGCGAAAGACAGTACAACTACGGAAACTATCGGTTGTTAGTTGTCACGGATGGTGAGGCTTCAGATACTGATAAAGTCAAGTACTACACGCCTGAAATCCTCAACCGTCAGATTCGTATTGATGTTATTGGTGTTGATATGAAGACCGATCACATGTTGGCAAAGGTCGTGGATAGCTACCGCAAGGCAGATAATCCGGGGGAGTTAGTGGCAGCGGTGTCAGAAATTCTTGCGGAAACCGGCGATACAGGTACAGATGTTGGCGGCGAAGATGCTTTTGAATATATTGCGCCACTTTCGTCGGAAATCGCTGCGGATTTGATTCAGCGGCTCACAACGCCGCCGAGTAATGCGTCAATCGCTGTAAAGCAGGCAGCGGTGGCACCGACACGAACAACACCGCCGAGAAAGGCACCGACACCACAGCCACGTGATACTGACTTTAGATCGGGGCGAGGCACCGTATGGTTTGTTGTAGTTCTGATTGTGTTATCCGTTATCGGTTTCTTGATTTTCAGAAATAGGAAGTAGTAACTATGGACGCTGGCAAGAAAAAACGCATCATCATCATGGTAGCGAGCTGGCTCGTTATTATTGGAGTCATCGGGTTAGTTTATAAGTTCGTCGTTGAACCGTGGATCCGAGGCGATCTTGTCAAAGAGACGAGCACGCAACGTTACGCCCATAACATCAAGGTAGCCCACGACTCGTTTCCCGGATATGCGATACTCCGTTCTCCAGCTGTTCAGAATCTTCTGGATCGTCAAGGGGTTAAACTGACGTTCGTTGACGATAAAGCCGATTATGTAGGACGGATACGCGCGCTGAAAAGTGGTAAGGTTCAGATGGCGGTTTTCACGATTGATGCCTACCTTAAGGCGGGCAGTGTTATCGGTGAGTTCCCGGGTTCAATTGTCCTCGTGATTGACGAATCTAAAGGTGCGGATGCGATTGTTGCGTATAAGCGAAGTGTTCCGCAAATACCGAATTTGAGTAATCCGCGGGCGCGTATCGTGCTGACCCCGGATTCGCCGAGTGAAACGCTTGCTCGAATTATGATCAACAAGATGAGCCTACCGAGTTTGCCTTCTTCGTGGGCAGTTGAGACAAACGGTGCTGAAGATGCCTATAAGAAACTTAAGTCCGCTGATCCAGATGAGCCATACGCTTATGTTATTTGGGAACCTTATGTGACGAAAGCCCTTGCGATCGAAGGTGTGCATCTGCTGTTAGATAGTTCAAAACTCAAGGGTTATATCGTTGATGTATTAGTGGTTCAGCGCGAATTTTTGGATTCACAACGCGAACTCGTCACGCACGTTGTGCAAGCGTATCTTCGGGCAAACTACGACTACAATAACCAACCCGATGGGTTAGCGGCTTTGATTCAATCGGATGCGAAGCAGTATGGCGACTCGCTAAACCGAAATGAGACGGATAAGTTAGTAAAAGGAATTGAATGGCGTAACACGGTTGAAAATTATGCGCATTTCGGTGTAATTCCCTCAGCAGAGGCAAAAGGTGCGGAGAGACTCGAAGCGATGATCGCTAAAATTACACAGGTGCTGGTGCAGACGAATTCCATCTCTACCGATCCAGTGTCAGGCAATTACGAGCAGCTATTCTTTGAGGGCATTTTGCGGTCCCTACACCACGATAAGTTTCATCCGGGTATGCTGAATGCAAGCGGTAATGACGGGTTAGACGGCATATTCGTTGGCTCAACTCCAATGGAACAGGTTCGAGAAGAAGCAGCACTGAATCCGCTTTCAGCTGCGAATTGGAATTCGCTCGCGCCTGTGGCGGCGATGAAAGTTGAACCGATCCAATTCGGGCGCGGGAATGCTCGGATTCTTCCAGGTAGTAATCGGGCACTGCAAGAACTGGCTGCAAGTTTGAAATCGTTCCCACAGTACTACCTCAGAGTTGTAGGGCACACGCGCGAAGAGGGGGACCCGGCGGCGAATCGGGTTCTTGCCTTACAACGTGCTGAGGCGGCGGCAGCATCTTTGAGAAATTTTGGTATTGCTAACCACCGCATCCGTGCCATAGCGAGCGATCAGACCTCCCCGCAAATGCGGGGTGCAGCCGCACAAAGCGTTACATTCGAGCTTCTTGGAAAACCGTATTGAGGGATAGTTTCCAGTTTCCAGTTCTCAGTTTCCAGTTAAAGAGGGTGTTTCCCATGATTTAATTACAACGCTCTTGTAACTGGTTACTGGTTACTGGTTACTGATAACTTATAAAAGAAATTGATTGATAGGAAATTGTTTCGGAAGAAATTCCTCCTCCATCTTCTTGGCAACTCTTATGTTATCTTCCCTTTTGCCGCGGGATGCTCTATCGCTTTTGCATCTTGGATATTCAATTTAGAACCGAAAATTCTTTATCTATTCGGGAGTGCGATCCTCAGCATTTTGGTGCCTATTGGGACTTTAATTAGTAAATGGGCAACCGGTACAGACGATATTGCCAAACAAGTTCACACTGAGATTCTTCAGGAAGTCCAACATAAGCAAGAGGAAGAACTCAACACTCTACACGAACAACTTGAGGCGGATGGCGATGCTCGAACAGAAACAATGCTTGGAGAACTTCGCGCCTTGCACACATCGTTTCAGGAGGAAGCCGGTAGCGATGGATGGATGGGAACGTTGCCTATTACCGTTAGAGCCGACATTACGAACAAAGTTTCTGAACTCTTTACACAAGCCGTACAGTGTTTGAAGGATACGCTTAAAATGCACCAAAAATCAACAGGGACGCAATTGGGAACCACGGTCAAAAGCGTGCTTCAACAACATCGGGAACAACAGATTAAAGACGTTCAGCAGACGATTGTCCAACTCTCACACCTCTACGCTCGGGTGCTCACACTCAATCCTGAAAGCGATGAGACAGAACTCACCCGTCTTCGCACTGAACTCGACGAGAGCCTCACTTTTGCAAAACAGGTCGATGCAAAGATACGTGAATTAACACCCTTACATGATAATCCTGCAGCCCTTGAAACAAAAAATGAAGAACAATAGAAAAAATAAAGAAAAGGATGAAATTTATGGCGCGCCATACATGGCATTACGATAATATCGCCAGCTGCTGGGAACCTGTTTTAGAACGTCTAAAGACACTTGAAGTCCTCACGCAGCAAATCAATAAAGCCAAAAAGGAACAAGGGAGCGATCCGACCGAAATGCTCGAAAGGTTCTATGCACATCATAATGAATTGATGGCGGCTACGCGGGCAAATTGGCAACATGCGCCGATGCCCTGTGATGAGACAATTTTAGATACCGCCTTCGTTGAAGCAGTCTGGCTGTCCCTTGAGCACTATCCATCTCTTGTGCATCATCCAGAGATTGAAAATATAGATACTGCCGGTTCTAAAATTTTCACCCTCTTTACGCCGGATGCTCCAGCAGCTTCGGACAAACGAGCGCACTTGAAAACGGCTCTTCAATATGCATTCAATTTGGATTCGGAAACAGTGGACAGTCTAACGCGTCAACTATCCACTCGAACGAGCCCGCTTCGCCATCGACATCAAATTATGCGGAGTTTAGAGACCCGTTTCAATTTGGTGTCTGATAACCGGAAACTACACGCAGATATTTTACAACTTTTTCGGTCTTTATATCCGGACGCTCCGTTTGAAGTCGGTGAGGTAAAGTTTGTAAAAACCTCCTCTGCCCTCTATTTTTGTCTTCCGACTGAACCCATAGAAGATCCTCAAGAACCTAAACGGAATGCGGCAAAGAATAAATCACAACATTCCAAAGCCCATTATGAGAGATTTCTCCGAAAAATTTGGGAGGTTGAACCGTTTGCCCACTTCCCAGTATTCGGAACCTTCAACGCAAAAGACTTAGATTTAGATTTCCGTCAGAAAATTTCTGCTGATACTGAACTGCCTTTGGCATTGGTCACGTCAACTCTGACCCGTATGATCGGCGTTCTTCCTTTAGCAGAGCTTGATAAATATCTAATTCACGATACTTGGGGACATCAGTGGCAGGAAAGTCTACTCGATTTTGAGGAACCGTATACCGCATTAACGCTGTTTAAACGTCCGTTATCGCTAACAGAAACGGCATCGGTTTTCGGAAAACAGACTTCTTTCGCTGACACATTCATCAAAACTAAGGCGGGAACAATAGCACTTGATTCAGAAAAACTTCAGCAATTTATAGATGCGGAATTGTACGAACGGGCAATCATCGCTTTTACGCCGATACTCGCAGAAATGTTAGCGGATGTGGTAGAATATAAGTTCTTAGAACTATACCCCGAACAAGAACATCTATTGCCGAGCTCCTCCTTACTCAAAGCGTTCCCGAGCAAACTGGATTTGACCCTCGCAGATTTACGTAATTGCTTTGTACACGCCTCCGAAGTTTTCCAAAACTGGGTCGCCTCTGAATTGACGCAACAGCAATTACATAAGGAAATTTGCAAGAAACTTGATATTCCTAATGATGCGACAAAACATAAAGAGCTGTGGCAAGTGCTCAGTGCTGCGGTCGAACTCTGCAAAACGCAGCTTCATTCCTTTTATCAACCCGAATGGGCTTGGAAACAAACCGAGGATGGTCATCTGAAACTAAACGCGTTTAGTTCTGCGGCATTAAACTTTCTCCGAATTCACACTGCCTTTATTCAAACATACAAAGATTTGTCGAAAATTGAGGCACCGTGGGGGTTTAAGGACATCTTGGTATTAGCGATGGGTACTTTTTTTGAAAGAGACCCACAGCAGAATATCTGGCAACTGGATAGTTTTTTAACAGAGGCGTTTCTCCCCCGCTGGCAAAAATTAGTCGCTGCCGGTTCAAGCAGTTAAAAGAAACAATTGAGAATTGCCTCTACAGATATGAGTGCAATTTTTCGCGAAGGCGTTCATAAGCGAGATTCGCGCCAGCGATGTTACCAGAAGCCGGTCCTATTTGGAGCTGTGCTACGGTACCAGAACAAAATAGATTCTGGATTGGGTGGAGTTGTAAATCGTCATCAAGGTGTGGTAAACCTCGGACGAGTCGGATCTGGTGTTCTGTGATTAATTCCTTTAGAAAACCGTAGCGACGCAGATTGAATTGATACCCTGTCGCCAAGATGACGCGAAAGACTCCCCGAATGACCCCCTGCGTTGTTTCAACCTGTAAGTGCTGTGCTTGCCCCTTCCTATCCACCGAGACGATGTTACGGATACAGGTTTCAGGATATAGATCAATATTTGGAGCATCTATCAACGCCTCCATAATATCCGGCGTAATACTGCCTTCCCCCGTGTTCTGCTGAATTATCTCGTAACGCCGCTGAAAATGAAGAAACTCACTTGTAAATTCGGCGAGAGCCTTCGGACCTAGCCACACCGGTGGAAAATCAAACTGCTCTGTCCTCAACCGCTTTCGGGCAATCAGTGCCACACTATGTCCGCGTTCACTGAGGCTTTTGGCGAGTGTCCCCGCTGTTAATCCACCGCCAACAATGACAATTCTTGCTGGTGGAGTTTCCTCCACTGCTAACACAGAAAATTGGGAGGCGTGTATAACCTTGTCAGGGAACTGGCGTTGCCATTGTATGAACACCGGTGGTACGTAGATGCAATCGTCAGTACCGATAGCAAGGACGACACAACGACTCCGAAACCCTTCCTTGTCCGTTGAGATGAGTCGGAACGGAAACCGCCCATCCCCTTTGTCCCACCGTAATTTTGCCACCTCAAATTGGTAGTAGACTTGATGTTGCGTTAGCTCAGCAAGCGCAGCGTTGCAGAAATCCCAAAAGAGTTGGGTGGAAGGTTGTGAGTATGGAGGTGCTAACTCACTCGTTCGGTTGTGGCGTTCTGCGTATTCAACGATCCCGAGTGCATCGGGGGAAATGTGGTGAACAGCGGGGGAACGGAGAAATGTCATGCCTTGGCGTTTTGTCTTGTCTCGCCATTGCGTGAGAGGCTGCGGATGCCGATCGACAATAGCGAGCTGTTTTGCGGCTGTCGGCATTTCGCGGAGCAGTCGCAGTGCGATAGACACGCCGTGTATTCCGCCGCCGACAATGGTAATGGGGTTATTTCGGTGTGCAAGGGTTTTCATCACTCTTTAGGGTGGAAGACTGGAAGGATGGGAAAAGAGTCTTCCGTCAATCTTCCAGGCTTCCAATCTTCCAATCTTTTTCTTCTCATTTTAATCCGTATTCGGTCCGGGTAGATGAAAATTTTTAAGAGCGAAGGTCTCTGAAAACAATTCCTCGGTTGCGCGGTAACGGCTGTATCTATATTGAACGACACCGATGGATGGTGCGACCCAATAAATTGCGGGTGGACTAATCAAGAAACTTGACGGCTCTGGACTATCCCCGTAGACCGCCTCCTCGTGGACAACATAAGTCATGTAAGTGCCTGCGGGGACGGTGACCTGCACATCTTTCTCAGCAACATAACGCGTGACTTCGACGGGTATACCAGCGGTTTTTTCAAAAACGACCCACTTCTTTCCGACCTTCAATGGAAAATCCCAGAGGCGGCGTGGTGGAAAATGTTTGTAGTGCTCTATTGTAATCCGATCAGGTGGGTCAGGTAGGAAAATGTCGAACGCGGATTCCACTAATGCTTGCGGTGTCTTGTAAAAATAGGTCGCAAAAATTGGAAACGGGAATACATCCACAAATTCGGTGTCTAACCGTAAATAAAAGGCATTTGCGACCAAGTGATCAACAGCCAGCCAGTTGAATTGGTCGGGATCACTGGGACTGATTTCACTGACAGTCATCTGCCGATGTGTCGTTCCACCAACATCGCGTGTGCCTTCAACCCGGAGCGTGAATGCCTCGTCAGTGTCAACATTGATATAGGTCCACGCGGACCCTGTATCCGTTGGGAAGTCGATAGCGTGTAAACGTCCAGTTGTATTAGGAGACGATAGTGAAGTTTCGCCGTGCGGGTCAATTAATCCCTCATCTCCACAACTACAGAGGCATAATAATAGAAATAAAATGGTCAACTTATAACTGTTCATTATTTCACCACACAGAATTTTCCGGTACTTTGGAAGCCATTTCCATCGGTTGCTCGGAAGAAGTACAGTCCGGTACAGACCATTTCGCCGCGTGCGTTTGTGCAATCCCATTCGGAGGCATTGTCAAGTACCTTAATCAAGTTCCCGAAAGCGTCGTAGATTTCAACGGTTAAGCCCTTCGGATAGAATGATAAGTGCTTGCCTTGTCCCGCGTAAAGTGGGTTAGGTGCGACCGCGACATTTCGATTCGCACCGCTCGCGACATAGTTGAAGGTTTGTCCCTGCCAGATTCGGGTGCCTGTTACGCCAGCTGGGGTCTGTCCGCGAATCTTATAGAGATAGAGACCTGTCGGCGGAAACCCGTTAGTGCGGAGTGTTCCGATCCATTTTGTTTCGGTTTCCTGCGTTAAAAAGACGGTATAACTATCTTTATTAGGACTTTCCACTGTTAGGTGTGGCGCGCTTTGTAAGGGTAGTGTGCTTTGCACTTCAATTTGCCATGCCCCCGTGCCGTGCGGTTGTGTCTGAACAAAAAAAGCAGGCGCATTACTCGGCGTATCAAACCTTGGGACAATGCCGTTTGGTGCGATGCTTGGTGTGCCCATAATCCCCATCGCGTTAACAGGCACAACAGCATAATAATAATGGGTGTTAACTGGATCAAAGAATATGCTATTAACATTAACATCCTGAAAAACAGCCGTGTCTTCAAACCGAGTTTGCGTGATGTTCACACGTCCGACGATCTCTATATCGTCTTCAGGGATGCCGTTGTCATCTCGGTCAGCGGCAGCGAGGACTTCATCGGGGTTTGCAAAAGGTTGTGGCACATCTGTCTCACTTTGCAGGATATAGCGTTTCCTCACGATTGCCACGTCCCGTATGTCAGTCGCGTTATCAACATTCCACGTCACAATGGGGCCATTACTGCCCTGCGTGACCTGTACATTGGAAAGCATGCCTGTCGGTGGCGCGCCTGCTGTATAACTGATGCCCCCGCCGAAAGTCCCACCGGGTATGATCACCTGTTCAACATCAGGATGCATATTGATAAGAATAAGCACAATCTCCTGAATATCTCCGCCGAAATCTTTGAAAGTCATCTGTGCCTCTTGGGAACGTTGATAGGTGAACGCCTCTTTGATTTCAGTGGTCCCGTCTCTTTTTCTAACGATAAACTTGGCAGCCCATCCGCGCAACCCCGTAAATGTGTGTCGGTTCAATTCCGCCTGAATTCTTGTTCGGTCAGTTTGTGTTAGATTGCTCATATCTATAGGGGCAAGGTCTGCGCCATCAATTTTGATTGCGAATTCTGGCATAATACCCGTAGGTTTGAAGACAATATACCTTGACGAGAAATGTTCAGGCATGGCCTCCGAATTGAAATCGGTGTGAATTGGATAACTGGTGTGGACATCGTTTGGATGAATAGCGACTGGCGGAAAACGATGTGCGAATTTATATCCGGGCATGTCGGTTGCCGTATTGGCGCGGTTGTGTGTAAAATAATTCCATACGGTGAAGGTCTTGAACGCTTCAGCGAGAGTGGTGCCGTTGTCGGTAAAAACATCGTAGAAGTTTCCCATCTCGCGATAACTCCCATCGGTGGTATTGCGATAAAACTGTCGGATAATATCGTACCCGAATCGTTCCGCCATATATAATGCCCAGATAACGGAACCGTACTCGTGGTCGCCGATGCGACTCTCAAGTGAGATATCGGGAATGAGAAACCAGCGGCGGAGTTGATGGATGTAATAGTTATAAGAATCGGTTTCGTTGGGTTCATCAGGATCGGGGAGCGTATCACCATCGTCAATGCGTCCGCCATCGTAGGTCATGACTTCTATCCAAGTAGCGGATGCTTCCATGAACCATGTCGGCATATAGGCGTTGTAGCCGAACTGGACTCCGTGCAGGAATTCGTGGGTACAGGTTGTTTCAAGATAGCGGATGCCTTCGGCTTTACCGACGTAATCGTAGATACGGGAGTTGATCATGAAGTAGGGGGCGACGGTCAGCGCGGTAGATAAGACGCGCCCTTCAAACCAATCCGCGGTAGTGATACCGAGTGCGGGAAAGGTAAAGAGATAGACATCATATTTATGATTGCCGCCGTTCTGTGCTGCCCAGAAATCAATATAGGGGATCTTAAAGCCCATCAGATCGATTTGAACGTGATAGGCGCGTTCCATTGCATCGGCGCAGAGGTCTATATAATCAGGCACACCGTTACGTGGGTGAAAATCTTCAAGCGGTGGTGCGTGCGGTCCGACACGCGTGTAATGGAGTCTGAAGTGCGGTGTGTTAAACTTTTCAGGTAATTCTATCTCGCCGAAGAAGCTGCCGGGGAGTCCGGGTCGTAGGAAAATCGGCTTGAGTTCTTGCCGATACATGGCGGGTAAGTTGTGCCAATTCTTTGCCAGCGTGACAAAACTATCGGTTACGCATTCGGTTATTTCGCTTTGGGTGTATCGTGGTTTAAGATTAGTGAATTTCCGAGCGGTTTGGATTGCGCTCTGGAGTTCAGCGTCCGGTGGCAGCGCGTGTGCAATAGATAAACATGTTATAGACAGCGCGATCGTGAGAATCAATGATAATTTCATACTTTTTAATAGTTACCGGTTACTTAAGAGAAATGGGTCGGTTTTCCATCAAGGCTGGTGTGGTTGGTTTCTTTCCAATATGCTTCTACACCTTCTTCGCCTTTCTTGGTTGCCCAGGCGTTTAGTTGTTCTCTCTCACCGACGTAGTCGTAAAGCGGTACAGCCATTCCGCACGAGGTTTGCACGAGGTCAACGGTGAGCTCAAAGATTTGTCTTGCACCCGGTAGGGGCGTGAATAGTGGAAAGAGTCGCTGCCATTCGGGATCGTCTTTGTGGATAGCCGTTGCGGTGCCGTAGAGTCGGAGAATCAGAGGGTTATCCTCAAATGCGGTAAACATGAGCGTCATGCGTGGATTTTCCTGAACGTGTGCGGCGGTTTCATTTCCGCTTCCGGTCACGTTCAGCCAAGCGACGCGGTTTGGAGCGAGGATGCGTAAGGAATCCATGCCCTTCGGGGATAAATTGATTCTACTGTCAGCAGTTGCGGTCGCAACGAAGAAGATTTTCTGGTTTTCTATAAACTGCTGTAGTTTGGGCGAGATTTGCTCGTATAGTTTTGCCATTGTATTAATTACCTCTTAAAACGACCTTAGTCTTCACTTTTGAGTGCTGCCCAAGTTGTTGCCAACTTATTTGAAGGTTCAACTGCTTGCGGCTCAGCACCTTCAATGTCGCTTACATATTCGCCTTCGTAGAGGCGGATATGGTCGAGCCAGACATCGACTTTTTCTGCTCCCATAATTATGCCGGCACGCGTACTCACATCATCTGCTGTCATTTTGAAGGTGATGAAGAATTCCTTCCATTCTTCGGTCAAATTAATTATTTTTTTGGCGTATTCATTCCACGGGGCCCCTTGATGGAGAATACGCATTGTAACGCTTCTCGGCTTTTCGCTTTTCGCCCATAAACCGTAAGTATAAGTCGTGCCTTTCTCCAGCGTGAAGGGTTGCTGATAGAATTGGATGTGCCATAGTGCCCCTGCCTTGCTGATTTTGACATAGACAACGTTTTTTCCGGCGATAGGTTCTGCTTTTTTGCCTTCGGTTTGGAAGAGTGCGGCAGCATCAACATGTGTCCAATGGTGCCATCCGTCAAGGTTGAGGTCGAAATCGCCGTTTTTGAGGATATTTTCGGGGGATTTTGCTGTATGTGCAAACGTTGCAAACCCGAACAACACTACTAAGGTGAATAAGAATTTCATCTTTTATCGCTCCCTAAAATTGGATACGCCTATCTGGATACTTGAGTCGCTTGGCTGAACCATCGGAAAAACCGGCGAATTGGCCCGGACTGGACAGCCTGAATTTCAGAAACATCACGGATAATTACTGTTACCGCTCTCCACTGTCCACCAACATATTCTGGATTATCTTGATGGAACGCGATATCTCTTGGTTGAGGGATTGGCTCACCATAAAGCAACATGCCCTCAATATGACATTGAATTGCTTCGGCGGCTTGACTTTGTGCGTGATCAAGCGTATTCCCTGCGGTTATGCAACCGGGCAGATCAGGAACAGTTACACAATAGTCGCTATCCGGGTCTTTGTGAATAACAATAGGATAGTGTGCGCGCATAAAACACCTCACGTTCTTCGGTCCTTCTTTTTTCTCCAAGTTGAATCCCAACTATCCCAACCTGCCTGCAATCAATTATGGGCACCGTCGCCGTGTTCACCGCCGCCTTCACCACCGCTTCCAGTGCTGGGACCGACTTCGGGGTGTGCCACCCACTCGGTAAAGGATTGGCCCCCGACCGGAAATGTGATAGCGTGCGATTCACCGGGCGCAAGGTCAACATTCGGTGTTGGACCGAGTTCATCAACGGTGACCGTACCGTCATATAAATGAACTTCAACGCGAACTTGCGTTAAAATCGCATTGGTCGCATTTGTGACATTACCTGTAAAAGCATCGGTCGCCGCATCATAGGATATAATTAGATGGGCACCGTTTCGGACGTTGTCATAAGTATCGGTAAGACTGTATCGGACTGACGACTCTTCGTCACTGGCACCAGTAGCGACTGGATTTTCTCCTATCTCAGATGTCTCATCGACTCTTGTACATCCGGTAATACTGGCTATCAATATTAGCGTAAAAGCGATTGCTGTGAGAGTTCTCAACTGGCTATTCATGGTATGTTCCCTTCTTTTTTTAACTTACGCACATTCTCCGTATTTGTTAACGAAGTTTAAAACCTTACATCAAATTTGGTGTGCGTTCCAATTGTGTTTGAAAATATACGTTGGTATGAAGAGTAACATAATCTATCTGCTAAAGGATAGTCTTGTAATCTTCATCCGATTGCTTATCGGTTCAACGCTGACTTATTAGATTTGGTTTACATGCCCTTTATTCTAAATCACTTTCCCGCTTGTTTCTTAGAAGTTGCAGGTCTGTCGGAGCCATTGGAAAAATCGGGCGAGGTGCCCGGGCAAATCTTCGGTAATTTCAGAGACATTCTCCCGCTCCTCAGTTTGTAATTCTTCCCACCGCTTTTGGGCGCGCACCTTGACTTCCTCAAAGGTGCCTTTCTCTTTGAGATACGTATCAAATTTGCTACCGTGATGTTTATTCATGTTTTATCCACTCCTACTTTTTGATAGGTCTCTTCGCCTTCGCGCCAAACGCAGATCCTTCCGTGGTGTCTTTCTTGATTTTTTGATGAAGCCGTGTAGGAGGATCATCCTCTGTCTTTCAAGGGTAAACAAAATCCGCGCGATGCGTTTTCCCTCACTGATACGACTGCGAATTTCCCACAAATGTTCTTCCCGAGTCATTTTCTTAACAAGGTTCGTCTGCAAGACCTGGGGCCAATATTCCGCGACTACCCTTATATCAAGATCAATTATGTTTCCATCTTCCTCACTAAAATTGCTGAGCCATTCTCGCACAGGTTCATTTCCCTGAGGGGTGCGAAAAAAGATGACATCAAGCATGGAGGCTCCGGTCAGAAAATGGAAGGTAGACAAATATTTTAAGTATAGGAATTGTAACACAACGTGAGATGCCAAGTCAAGAAAAATTCAGCGAATGGATTGGAGTTGTACGCAAAAAAGGGCAGGGGATGCCTGCCCTTAGAGAGGATTCCCGGCAGCGACCTACTTTCCCGCGGGGTCGCCCCCGAAGTATCATCAGCGCTGAAGGGCTTAACTACCGTGTTCGGGATGGGTACGGGTGGTGCCCCTTCGCTATAGCCACCGGAAAATTTTTTTGCCAGACTCAGCGATTCGCTGGTTTCAACGATTTTCGACTGATCGGTTGCAAGAATATTTGACAATTGTATAGGGTGAGGGGTCGGTAGAAAGAATAAAGAAGTTATCAAGCCCTCGGCTTATTAGTACCAGTTAGCTGAACCGCTCACACGGTGTACACATCTGGCCTATCAACCTTCTTATCTCGAAGGAGCCTTACCAACTTAACGTTGTGGGATATCTTATCTTGAGGGAGGTTTCACGCTTAGATGCATTCAGCGTTTCTCCATTCCGTACATAGCTACCCAGCGGTGCCACTGGCGTGACAACTGGTGCACTAGAGGTACGTCCACCCCGGTCTTCTCATACTAGGAGCAGCTTCTCTCAAATATCCTACGCCCATACCAGATAGGGACCGAACTGTCTTACGACGTTCTAAACCCAGCTCGCGTGCCACTTTAATCGGCGGACAGCCGAACCCTTGGGACCTGCTGCAGCCCCAGGATGTGACGAGCCGACATCGAGGTGCCGAACCGCACCGTCGCTGTGAGCGCTCGGGTGCGACTAGCCTGTTATCCCCGGAGTACCTTTTATCCATTGAGTTACGGCCTTTCCACACAGCACCGTAAGATCACTAAGCCCTGCTTTCGCATCTGCTCGACGTGTCCGTCTCACAGTTAAGCTCCCTTCTGCCTTTGCACTCTACGCGCGGTTTCCAATCGCGCTGAGGGAACCTTAGGATGCCTCCGTTACATTTTGGGAGGCGACCGTCCCAGTCAAACTACCCACCTGACACTGTCCTCGGCACGGATTCACGTGCCGGAGTTAGAATTCCAATGCAACAAGAGTGGTATTTCAAGGTCGACTCCACTGAAGCTAGCGCCCCAGTTTCAAAGTCTCCCACCTATCCTACACATGCAACATTAAAACCCAATATCAGGCTATAGTAAAGGTTCACGGGGTCTTTCCGTCTTGGTACGGGTAACCGGCATCTTCACCGGTATTACAATTTCGCCGAGTCTCTTGCCGAGACAGTGCCCATGTCGTTACGCCATTCGTGCAGGTCAGAACTTACCCGACAAGGAATTTCGCTACCTTAGGACCGTTATAGTTACGGCCGCCGTTTACCAGAGCTTCAGTTCGGAGCTTCCAGTTGCCCTTCACTCCTCACCTTAACTTTTTGGCACCGGGCAGGCGTCAGTCCCTATACATCATCTTACGATTTAGCAGAGACCTGTGTTTTTAGTAAACAGTCGCACGGGCCATTTCACTGCGGCTTTTTTCGGTTGCCCTACTCAAAGCACCCCTTCTCCCGAAGTTACGGGGTCATTTTGCCGAGTTCCTTAGCAAGAGTTCTCTCGAGCGCCTTAGGATTCTCTCCTCGCCTACCTGTGTCGGTTTCCGGTACGGTCACCATGAGTTGTCCACTCGAGGTTCTTTTCTTGGCAGACAACCGAGACAGTTTGCATCCTTACGGAATCCTGTTCACCTCTCAGAGTATGTTGCATCGGATTTGCCTGATGCACTCTGTCGGGCTTAACCCAGCATTTCCATCAGCTGGTAGTTCCGATTACTTGCGTCTCCCCTAGTTTCATCCTCTACATGGTGGTGCAGGAATATTACGCCTGCTTCCCATCGCCTACGCCTTTCGGCCTCGGCTTAGGTTCCGACTAACCCTGAGAGGATTTACCTTCCTCAGGAATCCTTAGGCTTTCGGCGAACAAGCTTCTCACTCGTTTTATCGCTACTCATGCCGGCATAATCACTTCTAATTCGTCCAGAGCGTCTCACGATTCTCCTTCAGTCCTACTATAGAACGCTCCCCTACCATACCCCTTACGGGATATCCACAGCTTCGGTAACATACTTAGCCCCGGAAATCTTCGGTGCAAAGTCGCTCAACCAGTGAGTTATTACACACTCTTTAAATGATTGCCACTTCTACGCCAACATCCTGGCTGTCTCAGCAACAAAACATCCTTTACCACTTAGCGTGTATTTAGGGACCTTAGCTGGTGGTCTGGGCT
>CAZQIP010000207.1:0-3211 GCA_964593655.1 uncultured bacterium
CTTCCGAACTGTCTTTGATAATCCCGACTTTACACGCCGAAATATTATCGCCAGTGAAATTGAAAATGTTATTGACGTGCTAACCGAGCGGACACTCAACCGCTCTGAATTTCTCCGTCCTTTGGAGCCGTTCTACGCTGCAATCGAGAAAACCGCCGCGACTATCACTGATTTCTCACAGAAACAGGGATTTCTCAATACCGTCTACGAGCAGTTTTTTCAAGGCTTCTCTGTCAAGGTGGCGGATACGCACGGCATCGTCTACACACCGCAGCCAATCGTGGATTTCATGGTGAAAAGTGTTGAACACATCTTGCAAACCGAGTTCGATCGATCGCTGTCCGACAGCGGTGTGCATATTATCGATCCGTTTGTCGGGACGGGTAACTTCATCGTCCGCCTCATGCAAGACATCCAAGGCGCAGCATTGGAAGAGAAGTACCGCTACGAGCTGCATTGCAACGAGGTGATGCTCCTACCCTACTATATCGCGAGCCTAAACATTGAGCAAGAGTATTTTCAACGGATGGGAACATACCTACCGTTTGAGGGGATCGCGCTTGCGGATACATTTGAGTTGCTTGAGCAGCAGCAAGGTGAGCTCTTCACACGTGAAAACACAGAGCGGGTCAAACGACAGAAAACAGCAGATATGTTTGTGGTTCTCGGTAACCCACCTTACAATGCATGGCAGGTCAACGATAGCGACAATAACAGAAATAGAAAATACGCGGCAATGGACGATCGGATTGCCGAAACCTACGTAGCAGATTCTAAAGCAACACTCAAAAATGCCCTCTACGATCCGTACATAAAAGCGATGCGATGGGCATCTGACCGGATTGGTGAGGAAGGCGTTGTTGCCTTCGTGACAAATAACGGATTTCTCGAGGGTTTAGCGTTTGATGGGATGCGGAAACACCTCGCAAATGATTTCGACGCGATCTACATTCTTGATTTAGGTGGAAACGCACGAAAGGGGTTAAAGGTCTCGGATGCGAATGTGTTTGGCATTCGGGTGGGCGTGAGCGTCAATTTTTTTATCAAAAAAAGTTCCGCAGGGGTTGGATTACCCAACAAAAAGAGTTCCGTAGGGGTTGGGTTACCCAACCCGTACTATTATAAAGCAGACGAGTTGTGGAATAAACAACGGAAATTCGACTTTCTGGATGAATGTGGACACATAGGCAATATTGAATGGCAAACGATTCAACCCGACGTACGATATACTACTTGGCTCACCGAAGGACTCTACGCCGAGTTTAACACCTTTATCCCGATGGGAACTAAGGAAGCGAAGGCACAGAAAGGTGTAGTGGAAGATGTGATTTTCCAGACCTATAGCAGCGGTATTAAAACCGGTCGCGATGCGTGGGTTTGCAACTTCAACCGAAACGCCCTAACAAGGAATGTTCAGGGAATGATCGGCGTTTACAACACAGATATGGATAGGTGGAAGCGTCAAGAGAATCAGCGAGTGGCGGTTAATGATTTTGTGGTTTATGATGATACGAAGATCAAATGGGATCGGGAATTACGTCAGCACTTGCAACGCGGCAGATATGCTGAATGGACAGACAACAAAGTGCGTGCCTCACTCTATCGTCCGTTTACCAAATCAAATCTATTTTTTGATCGCGTTCTGAACAATTGCGTCTATCTGATTCCATCCATCTTTCCGACACCAGAAACTGAAAAAGAGAATCGGGTGATATGGCTTAAGGTTGGGAAAGAATTACCGATGTTTGCACTAATGACAAACCAAATCCCAGATTCACTGCCACAGAGTGGTTCTCAATGCTTCCCTTTCTACACCTATAATGAAGACGGCACAAATAGACAAGAGAACATCACCGATTGGGCATTGGCGGAATTCCGAAATCACTATAATGATGATACTATCACCAAGTGGGACATCTTCCACTACAATTATGCCCTCTTGCACCATCCGACCTATCGCGAGAAATACGAAATGAATCTCAAGCGCGATCTCCCACACATCCCGTTCGCCGAAGATTTCTGGGGTTTTGCGAAAGCAGGCGAAGCGTTAGCAGACCTCCACGTCAACTATGAATCCGCGCCGAAATATGATCAATTGAGACAGCACGAAACCCCGGGAATGCCGGTCAATTGGCATGTAGAGAAGATGAAACTGTCCAAAGACAAGATCGAGTTGAAATATAACGATTTCTTGACGCTGGACGGCATCCCCGCGGAGGTCTATGACTATAAGTTAGGTACTCGGTCTGCATTGGAGTGGGTGGTGGATCAATATCGTGTAAAGGTAGACAGGCGGAGTGGGATTAAAAACGACCCGAATCGTGAAGCGGAGCCGCGGTATATTGTGAATTTGATTAAGCGTGTTATCACTGTGAGCTTAAGGACAGTGGAGATTGTTGGGAATTTGCCTACACTTTAGATTCAGGGCGACAGCCGCGTCATTTCCCATGTGCCTTCGGGTTGCAGCGTGTAAGAGAGCCGATCGTGGAGGCGATTTGGACAGCCCTGCCAGAATTCAAACAGATTTGGTACAAGTCGGTACCCACCCCAATAAGGCGGACGTGGAATGGTCTCAGATGCATACGCCTGTTCTGCTTGTTGGAACCGGTCCGTGAGATGTTCTCGGCCGCTAATAACGATGCTTTGGCGTTCTGTCTGGACAGCGAGTTGACTACTCATAGGACGACTGGCGAAATAGGCATCTGATTCTTCCGGGCTCATTTTCTCAACGGTGCCGGTACTCCGAACCTGTCGGTCAAGTTCACGCCAATAGAAAACCAAGGCGGCATTTGGGTTCTCCGCAAGTTCCCTTCCTTTTTGGCTCTCATAGTCTGTATAGAAACAGAACCCTCTTGCGTCAAAGCCTCTAAGGACTACCATTCGGGCAGAAGGTATGCCCTTCGGTGTTGCTGTCGCTAAAGTCATTGCGTCTGGTAGGTCTATTTTGGCGGCAATCGCATCAGCGAACCATTTCTTAAAGAGTTCAAAAGGATCGGCGGCGACATTCTGCTCAAGCAGGTGCCCGTTCTGTGCGCTGTATTCTCTGCGGAGTTTATCAGTGTTCATGATTAAAATAGTTGTCAGTTATAGTAAAATCCGAAAATAAATGAACACTTGCCCGAAGATAACCCCCCTAACCCCCCTTATCAGGGGGGAATAAGATGGGAATCGCTTAGATTTGATGTGTTTCAATAATTATGGGCTTTACTAT
>CAZQIP010000208.1:0-13340 GCA_964593655.1 uncultured bacterium
CTCTTAACTAAAAACTTATAACTTATAACTTATAACTCTAAAACACAGGAGGCTTTTGATGCCACAACCAAAGTATGTCTACTTCTTTGGAGGCGGTGAAAGCGATGGCAACGCCACGATGCGAACGCTACTTGGCGGAAAAGGGGCAAATCTCGCAGAGATGAGCAATCTCGGCGTGCCAGTCCCGCCAGGATTCACTATCTCCACTGAGGTCTGTAAATTATACTACGAAAACGACAAGCAATATCCCGCCGGACTTGACGAACAGATTGACGAGAATTTGGAGAAATTAGAAGCTGCACTCGGCGCGAAATTCGGTGATACCGAAAATCCACTCTTACTTTCTGTCCGGTCCGGTGCCGCAGTCTCAATGCCCGGTATGATGGACACGATTCTCAACCTCGGTTTGAATGATAACGCCATCAAAGGACTTATCGCCAAATCTGGCAACGAACGTTTCGCTTACGATTCATACAGACGCTTCATCCAGATGTTCGGGAATGTTGTGCTCAATGTCGATCACGATGAATTTGAGCATTTACTCGAAGAAATGAAAAAGGCGAAAGGTGTTGAATTAGATACCGAATTAGAAGCCGGTGATTTAGCGGCACTCGTCGACGAATTCAAGCGTGCCGTCAAACAGCATACAGGCAACGATTTTCCGGATGACCCGCGTCAACAATTAGACATGGCACGGGATGCCGTTTTTGAATCTTCTGGCAACCCGCGCGCGATTACCTATCGTCGTCTCAACGATATTTCCGAAGAAATGGGACGGACCGCTGTCAACGTACAGGCAATGGTGTTCGGGAATATGGGCGGAACCTCCGGATCAGGAGTCGCTTTCACGCGTAATCCCTCAACCGGCGCGAACCAATTCTATGGCGAATTCCTCATTAACGCGCAGGGTGAAGACGTGGTCGCTGGCATCCGCACGCCGCTTCCAGTCGTCGAACTGAGAAATATCTTGCCCGATGTGTATGACGACTTGGTCAAAATCGGTTCAAACCTCGAGAAGCACTATCGCGATATGCAGGATGTAGAGTTTACCATTCAAGACGGCACGCTCTTCATGCTCCAGACCCGTAACGGCAAACGCACAGGGCAGGCAGCTGTCCGCATCGCTGTTGAGATGGTTGAAGAAGGGTTGATTGATAAACAGACTGCCTTGACGCGTGTGCCAGCAAACGATCTCGATCAGTTATTGCATCCGAGCGTTGACCCGGATGCGACGGTCGAGGTTATCGCGCAAGGGTTACCGGCTTCCCCGGGTGCCGCTGTCGGTAAAGTCGTCTTTACCGCACTCCACGCCGAAGAGATGGCAGCTGCTGGCGAAAAAGTCATCCTCGTCCGGACCGAAACGTCGCCAGAAGACATCGGCGGTATGGATGCCGCAGAGGGGATCCTCACGGCGCGTGGTGGTATGACAAGCCACGCCGCTGTCGTTGCACGTGGCATGGGAAAATGCTGTGTCGCTGGTTGCTCCGCACTCTTTATCAATGAAGACGCATTAGAATTTTATGCTGAGGGGAAACGCTACGCCGAAGGTGATTTCATCACGCTCAACGGTTCCACAGGCGATGTCCTCAATGGACAGGTCGCACTCATCCAACCTGAACTTAGTGGGCAATTCGGGACGCTCATGGAGTGGGCAGACGAAGCACGTTCATTGGATGTTCGGACCAATGCTGATACACCCGAAGATGCCAAAAATGCAAGGCAATTTGGTGCGGAGGGTATCGGACTCTGCCGAACCGAGCACATGTTCTTCGGCACAGGGATTGACGCAGTTCGTGAGATGATTCTCGCTGATGAAACCGCAGAACGCGAAGCAGCATTGGCGAAATTGCTACCGCATCAACGTTCAGATTTCATCGGAATCTTCGAGGCGATGGCTGGCTATCCTGTCACAATCCGAACGCTGGATCCGCCGCTTCACGAGTTCTTACCGAAAAACGAAGCCGAAATCCATGAACTCGCTGAACGCATTAACGTCGAGCCGCGGAAACTCAGTGAGCGCGTTGAGGAATTGCACGAATTCAATCCGATGCTCGGACATCGTGGATGTAGACTCGGCATCGTCTACCCGGAGATAACTGAGATGCAGGCGCGTGCGATCTTCGAAGCCGCTGTTGATGTTGTCAAGCGCGGTATCACCGTACTCCCTGAGATTATGATTCCGCTTGTTGGACATATCAACGAATTCTCGCTACAGCGCAAAGTCGTCGTTGACACCGCCGAAGCCGTCTTTAAAGAAACTGGCACACGGGTCGAGTACCTTGTCGGGACGATGATTGAGCTGCCCCGCGCAGCACTCACGGCTGACAAAATCGCCGCTGAAGCCGAATTCTTCTCCTACGGCACTAACGATCTCACACAGACAACTTTCGGCATGAGTCGTGATGACGCAGTGAAATTCCTTGACGATTATGTGAAGAACGGTGTGCTCGAATACGATCCGTTCCAGATCCTTGATCAAGAAGGTGTCGGTAGTCTCTTACAAATCGGTGCTGAAAAAGGTCGCTCGGCACGTCCCGATCTGAAGGTCGGTATCTGTGGTGAGCACGGTGGCGAACCGAGTTCCGTGAAGTTTTGCTACGGATTAGGCTTTAATTACGTCTCGTGTTCCCCGTTCCGTGTACCGATCGCGCGGCTCGCCGCAGCGCAGGCTGTCATTGAAGCAGACGCTTAAAGTATGACGAGGGAGGCGCGCTTTATAGGCGCGTCCTCCATGCCACCGCGCAATGGATTAAATGAAAATGAAACCAAATCGGGAAGAAGGTGTAATTCGACGGAGCAAGATTGCAAGTGGGATGGCAATTTGTGCCTCAATTATTGCACTGATCGCTATAGGAGGAAAGAAAATGAATACGCAAGCAGTTCACCAAGGTTCGCAGGAAGAACTTCTCCCTCCTGAAATTGCCAAAATGACATTAGAGGAATTCCTTGAAAGCGATTTAGAGGGGTATGAATACGTTAAAGGCGAATTAATTCCGATGCCACCAACGTCAGTAGAACACGGCTACATTAGTGCGAACCTAAGTTCTCTGCTACACTTGTATGTTCGTGAAAATCAACTGGGGCGTGTTCTCATATCAGATACAGGATTCCGTGTTGGTGAACGTGTACTGATACCAGATATCGCCTTCGTTTCAACTGACCGGCTTCCCGCTGATCAGAGCAAGGCATCTCCGGTTCCACCAGACCTCGCTGTTGAGGTCGTTTCGCCTTCAGACACATTACGACGCGTCGAAGAAAAGGTTTTTGCATACCTCGAAGCACAGACACAGTTGGTATGGGTACTCAGTCCCACGTTCAAAACCGTAACTGTCTATCGTTCCGAAACAGAGATCACAGTCCTTACGCGAAATGACACCCTCACCGGTGAGAATGTCGTTGAAGGGTTTTCTTGTCAGGTGGCAGAACTTTTTGAATAGGCACATTTAGGCCTTCTGTAGGAGCGAGCTGTGCTCGCTATTATCCTCTCGGTTCAGCGCATTGCACCGGATGCCCTCCGTTCTGTAGGAGCGAGCTGTGCTCGCGATTTTCTTTTGGCAATTGGTGACTGGAACGAAAATCTTGGAAAGGACAACATAATATGCTAATCGCAGATTTAAATGAAATTGAAGGGCGCACCTATCCTGCCCGCAGGCGTACCAAAAACCTTGTCGGCGGCGCATCCCCGATCCAGATAGGCGAATTCTGTATGGGGTTTGTTGTTTTGGAGCCAAACGGTGGTCAAGTGCCGTGGCACAATCACGAACAGGAAGAAATCTACTTCATCGTTGAAGGCGAAGGCGAGATGTGCCTCGGTGAAGAGCGTCAAACCCTCTCGGCGGGGCAGACGGTTTTTATTCCCTCATGGGTCTTCCACCAGTTGACGAATACCAGCGACACACCGATGCAGATGGTCTACTGTTATGGCCCCGCAGGTGATGTAGCACATTGGAAACAGGAACTCGCTGGCACACTCCCGAAAGCCGGTGTTGAAGCACCACCACTCCCAGAAGGCGCAGCCCCTCAATGCACTGAACCGGCGAAGTCTTAGTAGACACTCGCTTCTGTTCAAATAAGGATTATTCATGACCAATCAGACTGAAAAAACGCATCGCGTCGGGATCATCATGAACGGTGTCACCGGCAGGATGGGAACCAACCAACACCTTATCCGCTCCATCTTGGCAATCGCAGAAGAGGGCGGCATCCCAATCGGTGATGGCGAAGTTATCATGCCCGACCCGTATCTCGTCGGACGGAACCCGGCGAAACTGGAGAAACTCTCCGAAACCACCGGCGTTGAGAAATGGACAACAGACCTTGACACCGCCCTTGCTGATGAAGATTACAGCGTCTATTTCGACGCACAAGTTACGTCGCGTCGCGTCGATGCCGTCGAAACCGCAATCGCAGCGGGCAAACACATCTATTGTGAAAAACCTACCGCCACGACGACCAAGGACGCGTATCGTCTCTATGAGCAAGCGGCAAAAGCAGGTCTCAAAAATGGAGTCGTTCAGGATAAGCTCTGGTTACCGGGTATCCAGAAACTCAAACGCTTGATAGATGCTGACTTTTTCGGACAGATTATCGCTGTCCGCGGTGAGTTCGGTTATTGGGTCTTCCAAGGCGACGCGATTCCGACCCAACGTCCGTCGTGGAACTACCGAACTGAAGACGGTGGTGGTATTATCCTTGATATGTTTAGCCATTGGCGATACGTCATTGACAACCTGTTCGGCGCGGTCAAAGGAGTCTCTTGTATCGCTGCCACACACCTCCCACAACGGTGGGATGAAGAAGGCGAACCCTATCGCTGCACCGCTGAAGATGCCGCTTATGCGACATTTGAATTAGAGAACGGGATCATCGCGCATTTTAATTCATCTTGGGCTGTCAGGGTCCGCCGCGACGATCTACTAACCATACAGGTAGATGGCTTAAATGGTTCCGCTGTTGTTGGCTTGAGGGATTGTTGGATTCAACCGCTCTCCGGCACACCACGTCCTGTTTGGAACCCGGACATCGAACAACCGATCAAATTCTTCGACGGATGGCTTAAGGTCCCAGAACAAGAGACCTACGAGAACGCATTCCGGGCGCAGTGGGAGTTGTTCCTCCGCCATGTCGTCGTTGATGAACCGTTCCCCTGGACGCTGCTTGCAGGTGCAAAAGGCGTGCAATTGGCAGATAAAGGCGTGGAATCGTGGCAGACGCGTAAGTGGGTAGAATTACCGGAGTTAGCAGCACTATAGAGGCATTCGTCGAAAAATACGGGCATGGCTAAGTTCTGGCGCAGTTGCAAACTGCGCCTATTTTTTTTCAGATTACCCAAATATTTTATTAAACTTCATCTGGGGTATGGAAAGTGTCTGAAAAACTGTGTTGAAACGCTCAAAATCCGTTAGTAGCAACGTGGGTTATCATATAATCCGTAGTTGGGTAAGACTTTATTATGATTTTATTTGACAAATAAAAAAAATAGCGTATTATAACCCGTAATTTACACAGCAGCGATTTTTGGCAGATTTGCTCGGACATCGGATGGATAGAAAAACAAGAACCCATTAGCCATGATCTATTGTAATAGGACTTACGCAATAATATTTGACATAACCTCGTAGAACGGATAATATGCTCTGCGAGAAGGTTGTAAAAATGAACTGAAATTTCCTGGGATATAAATTGCTGGTGCCTAAGTCCTCTCTTTATCAAACCTTGTCTAACAGGGGTGGGCACATACTTGGAGTAGGAGGTGCCGCGTTATGCAAATAAGAAAACGCTATCCCTTTTTTATTTTTACATGGTTAACCGTTGTGTTCGTAATACACGGTGCAGCACAGGACACCGCCGATGATAGGATAGCGACAGATTATTTCGAGCAGGTTACACTATTTTCCGGTGGCAGAATCACACGCTTTACACAGATGCCGATTCGCGTACATATCTCACCGACCCTCAAAGCACTCCCCTATCTAACGGCGATACGCTACGCCATGAACACTTGGGAATCCGCCACCGGTGGCAAGATCCGGTTTCAAGAGACCGAAACCCCGGAACAGGCAGACATCCGTGTTAACCCGACCTACAGCGGTCGCTTAGCATTTTTGGACACACGCCTCGGTAGTGCAAAATTAACACGACTTTCACAAAACACGTCCACCACCACGCAACGCTCAAGCACGGCAATCGACTTCACCGTAGAGGTCGTCCTTGTATTAGAGGGCGACGGCACCATTGGTGAACTCTCAGAAGAAGAGATGCGGACCGTCTGCCTCCACGAATTCGGACACGCTATCGGGATCTGGGGGCACAGTCCAGACACAGATGATGCCTGTCACGCAACAGCGACAGCCCAGCACCCGACCTCGCGCGATGTCAACACGCTCCTGAAACTTTACGACACACCGCTCCATACCCCACAGCACGACATCGCCATTGACCTCTTGAAAAAGGAGATCCAGAGGAATCCGAGGCTCGCGCGTCCGCACTATCTCCTCGGTGCAGTCTACTTCGACAAAGGCGATATAGCATTGGCGATCCCTAATTTTCAGGACTGCCTCAAGGTCGACCCGAATTATGAGCCAGCGAAAGAGAAACTGATTCAAGCTTACCAAAAAACAGGGCAGTCGAGCCAAGCGACCCGTCTTATTGAACAGCGCGTGAAAAATCCCCAGGGGGCCCGCTCCTTTCATGAAAGTGCTGATTCCTACAACCGTCTCGGCACGCTCTATTACCGACAAGGCGATATCGACAAGGCGATAGCGGCATTCGAGAAGGCACTTAGACGCTCACCGCACCATAAAACTGCGAAACAGAACCTAAATCAACTCTACCGTCAAAAAGCGTTCAACGCTTTGAAACGCCGCGCTTTTGATGAGGCAACCACATATTTTCAGAAAGCCATCCGTCTTGATCCGGAGAACGCGACCACCTATCGAGTCATCGGAGACGGATATGCACTCGCCTCCGAGTTTTCCCAAGCGATTACATACTATCAAAAGGCACTCGAGCTCGCCCCGGACGCTGCTGAGACGCAGAAGAACCTTGCACTCACTTATACGAACTACGGTGTGGTGCTTAGGAATAAAGGCGAATGGGATGCCGCGATTCGCGCCTATCGCGACGCTTTGGCATTGCAACCGACCTATCAAATCGCCAAGACAAACTTGATTGACGCGCTCTCACAAAAGGCGAGCACCCAGCGGCAAGCCGGACACACCGATGATGCAATCAAGACCTATCTCGAATTGCAAAAACTGCAACCAGACGATACGACTATCGCCAGTCTGATCGGCGAATTATATCTTCTTAAGGGGCGTGATTATCCGGCGGCGATCTCGGCGTTTCACAAGGTTTACACGACACAACCCACCGACAAACAGGCGAAACAGAACCTCATCGCCGCGTATCAGCAATACGCAAAAACTCTGAGGAACCGAAGAGAGTACGCCGCTGCCCTCGAACAACTCCAGAAAGCAGCAGCACTCTTTCCAGATGACATCAACCTCCGTTTAAATCTATCGCAAGCGTATCAACATGTCGGCAAATATGAACAGGCGAGTGCTGAATTGGAATGGATTTTAGCGCGTTCGCCCAATCACAAAAACGCGAAGATAGAACTCGTGAACCTCCAGGTCCGCCGTGGGAATACCTTGATGAATCAGAAGAAATACGCAGCCGCGCTCGCTGTTTTTGAAGCAATTCCGGCAGCTGAAAAAACGATAGATATTCACAACATGATCGGCTATCTCTATCTCGTGCAGGATGAACACCTCAAAGCGTTAGCAACTTTTGAGACCGTCCTCGCGAAGCGTCCGAAAAATGCTGTTGCATATCAAAATCTGCTCTCGCTTGAATCGCAACTCGATGTGAGGTCGAGTAAAGCGAGAGCCGCAGCCTCGCCAACACCCGGCACCGGCGAGGCTGCTTCAAACCACGACACCACCGACCCGATTGCGGAGAAGTTGGCGCGCGTACAATGTGCGCTCATCCGCTGTTTAATGAACCGCAAAGAGCCGAAAAATGCAATGGAGAAATACCAACAAGCGTTAGCGTCGAAACCCTACACGCCAAAAACGAGAGACCTGTTTATTGAGACCGGCAAGCAGCTCGCCAATTGGTTTCAAAAACGAAACGATATTGATAGACATAAGGCAATTATTCAGTGGGCAACCGAGTTGGATAGCAATTTTAAAGAATCGCTGGAGCCTTAAGTCTGACAATCAACAAAGGAGACAGAAATCCATGAAAATAAAAACAAGACTTTTTATGTTAACGCTGGTAATAGTTTCAAGCCTCAGTATTCTACCGTGTTTCGCGCAATATGAGCCGTACACCCAACTGAGTTTACCCGAAGGTGCCAAAGCACGCCTCGGTAAAGGCAGTGTCACTCAAATAGCGTATTCACCAGATGGTTCGATGCTCGCAGTAGCGAGTAGCGTCGGTATCTGGTTGTACGATGCCGAGACATATCAAGAACTTGCCCTGCTCACCGGACATACAGACGGTGTCTTGAGTGTATCGTTCAGTCCCGATGGACAGACACTCGCAAGTGGCGGTAGGGACGAAATGGTGCGTTTATGGGACATCGCGTCTGGTACTGAGACTGCCACCCTCACGGGGCATACGCACTGGGTCCGTAGCGTGGCGTTCAGCCCCGATGGGCAGACACTCGCAAGCGGGAGTACGGATAAAACGGTGCGTCTGTGGGACATCGCAACGGGTAGCTTGAAAACTGAACTCACAGGACATATAAACAATGTTAATAGTGTGGCCTTCAGTTCAGCTGGTGCGACCCTTGCCAGTGGGAGTGGAGATGGCACGATTTTACTATGGAACCTCGCTCCAGCAGAGCCGCTGCACCTCGCCGCCGATGTTAACAGTGACGGAACGGTTAACATCCAGGACCTCGTCGCCGTCGCAGCAGCTTTCAGCGAAACAGGCGAGACACCAGCCGATGTCAACGGTGACGGTCAAGTCAACATCCAAGACCTTGTCGCCGTCGCAGCAGCTTTCGGTGAAGCAGCCAACGCACCGTCTGCAGCCAACCTCTCCGCAGAGACTGTGCAGCAGTGGTTTTCGGATGCTAAGCAATTCAACCTTACCAATGCGACTTCACAACGCGGTATTCGTTTCCTTGAGCAGTTGCTGTTAACATTAACCCCGAAAGAGACAGCACTCTTAGCAAACTACCCGAACCCGTTCAACCCAGAGACATGGATTCCGTATCAATTAGCAAAATCTGCAGATGTCACACTTCGCATCTACACTGTAGATGGAAGTCTCGTACGTATGTTATCATTAGGACATAAAGAGGTAGGCATCTATCAAACCCGTAGCCGTGCAGCGTATTGGGACGGCAAAAACGAGATCGGTGAACCTGTCGCAAGCGGCGTATATTTCTACACATTAACGGCAGGCGAGTTTACCGCAACACGAAAAATGTTAATACAAACTATAAGTAAGCGGGTACGCAGTTGTTAGAGTTTCCAGTTACCAGTTTCCAGTGAATCGGTTGCGATGGAATACCGTAACACTTTCATCATTGGGAAGTTGGATATAGATGAAAACCGTCAGACGACAGAGAAATATAGAGTAAAAGGGATTCCGGCGTACCTTGTATTCCGAAACGGTGCAGAGGTCGCGAGATTCGCAGGCGCAATGCCGAAAGCGATCTTTGAACAGAGAATCCTTGATGCCCTGAAATAGGGTTTCAGGTAGACATAAGCGAAAATAGGCTGAATGACTCTGATTTCAAAAGGAGAAAACTTCTATGAAACTCAAACAATTTTTGGTACTTATACTCATCAGTTTTGCGCCCCTTGTGGTGCTGCATAACGCTTTTGCACAAGAATACACACAGGTCAATTTGCTACAAGATGCCAAACTCCGCATCGGCAAAGGTACAATAACTGACATGGCTTATTCTCCTGATGGAAACCAGCTTGCGGTGTCCACTTCTATCGGGGTTTGGATATACGACTCGCGGACGGGCGAAGAATTGACTACATTGGTCGGTCAGATGCCAGGGATCATAGGGATCACGTATTCAGCAGACGGTCGCACATTGGTTAGCGGGAGTTCGAGTTCAAGCGATACGATCCGCTTCTGGGATACCACAACGGGTGATCATAAAGCCCCTTTCATAGGACAGGTATGTTTAGGGGGCTATAGTATTGTGTTCAGTCCGGATGGCAAAACGATCGCTACTGGCGGTTACGAGGAAGTTGAACTGTGGGATGCTGTCACTGGCGAACGTAAAGCCGCATTCATGACGATCGCGAACAGGGTCATTTCTAGCATAGCGTTCAGTCCGGATGGAAAAACACTCGCCACCACCAGTGATGACAACACCATTCGCTTGTGGGACGTTGCTACAAGCACACACAAAATTACGCTCAGAGGACATACAAACTGGGTTAACAGTATTGCGTTCAGTCCGGATGGCAAAATGATCGCCAGCGGAAGTTATGATAATACGATCCGCTTGTGGGATGCTACCTCCGGTGCCCACAAAACTACTCTTACAGGACGAAGTGCATCTATGGATATAGCCTTCAGTCCTGATGGAAGAACCCTGGCAAGTGGGAGTTACCAAAAAGCAGAACTGTGGGACGTGCATTCTGGACAGCTTCGCAGCACCCTGACAGGACATACAACTTGGGTGAATGTGTCCTTCAGTCCCGATGGTAGAACCCTTGCTACTGGGGATGGTGAAATACAGTTGTGGGACCCTGTGAGTGGAAAACACAAAGCTACCTTCCCAGGCCATACGGGAGAGGTTACCAGTGTAGCATTCAGCCCCAATGGGAAAACTATTGCCGGGAGTGGGGACAAAACGATCGGTTTGTGGGACAGCGTCTCCGGTGCCTCTAAAACCACGCTCATAGGCCATACGGATATTGTCACGAAAATCGCGTTTAGTCCAAACGGAAAAACGATCGCCAGTAGCAGTTGGGACAAAACAGTCCGATTGTGGGACGTTACGACAGGCACCCCTAAAGCTACGCTCAGCGGACATACGTGGACAGTGACAAGCGTTGCGTTCAGTCCGGATGGCAGAACCCTCGCCAGTAGCAGTTGGGACAAAACAGTCCGATTGTGGGATGCCATCAGCGGGCAGCACAAAGCCACGCTCACAGGACATACAGGTATTGTCAACAGTGTGGCGTTCAGTCCGGATGGCAAAACGATCGCCAGTGGCAGTCGCGACAAAACAGTCCGATTGTGGCATGCAGACTCAGGACAGCTTCAACACACCCTGACAGGACATACGGACGGAGTCCATAGGGTCGCGTTCAGTCCGGATGGCAAAATAATCGCTGCTGGAACTGAATATAACAATGAATTGGGTGAAGTGTGGCTGTGGGATGTTGCTACACGAAACTATAAAGGCGGTAAAAAAGGGTTTTATGTTCATGGTAATTTTGCGTTCAGCCCGGATGGGCAGACGCTCGCTACGCAGACGAAGCAGGGACTGCAAGTGATGCTATGGGACGCAGCTACGGGGGTCGTCAAAGCCACATTTCCTTGGCATAGCCATCATTTCGGGAGTTTTGCGTTCAGCCCGGATGGACAGACACTTGCTGCTGGAACCCAAGATGGTTTCGTCTTTCTCTGGGAACTCACACCGAATATCTTACAACCCTCCAGAGGCACATCAGCAATATTACCACCACTACCGGTATATCCCCCTCGGATCCGGTTGGTCTACTTTTTCCCGAGCGATCACACCCCGCAGCCCAACATAGACACAGAACTGCAGGGATTAATAAAACAGACACAAGATTTCTACGCCGATCAGATGGAAAACTATGGGTTCGGTAGAAAAACTTTTCAGTTTGAAGCCGATTCAAACGGAAAGGCTGTCGCGCATCACGTCCAAGGCCGCAGCCCCGCTGAAGATTATAGAAATAGAGGCATTTCAATCCTACAAGAATTGGAAGGATCACTTGATCTCATAGATCATATCTACCTCGTCGTATTAGACCCAAGTCTTCAAGGCACCTTGGGTAGTTTCTGTGGTTTAGCACTTTCCGCCTCCGGTCTGGGGGTTCCCGGAAATGCTTTCCAGATGGGCAATAACGGCCGTCTCGCTATCGTCTATGCCGCTGGAACTTGTGCTGGCGTTGGAACAACAGCACATGAACTCGGACACACCTTCGGCTTAGCACACGATTACCGCGATAAGGATTATGTCATGAATCATGGGCTCAGAGTCCCGCGCTTCTCTTACGCGGCCGCCGAGTGGTTGAATGTCCACCCCTTCTTGAATCCCGGCCAACCTAATTCCGAAAACCATACAAGGATTGATACGCTCTCATCACGTGCCTCTCGACTTCAGTTTCGAGTCACAGATACAGATGGTCTCCAGCAAGCACAACTCATCCTTAACGATGTTACAGACAATATCTGTGGTGGGACAGACTCGCTACATCACTTTCAAGCACTAAACGGTACCTCAAGCATTACCCTTGAATTTGCATCGACCGAAGTCAGCACAGAGGCAGAACTTCGAGTGATTGATCTGTATGGAAACATTACATCAAAGAGCCTTTGGATCGAACCAGATGGTATCGTTCAAACCCAACCTGATACAGAGGATGTCAATCAGGACGGGGTCGTTAACATCATTGACCTCACTTTAGTCGCTGCCAGCTTCGGGGCAATAGGAGAAAACGCTGCAGATGTCAATCAGGACGGGGTCGTCAACATTATCGACTTGACACTCGTCGCAGCAGCATTCGGCGACACCGCAGCCGCACCGAAGATATGGCACCGCAATCTCGATGCCCGGACAACGAACACACAAGTAGAGCAGTGGCTACAGGAAGCACGAAAGTTGAACCGAACGGGCCCGACCTTCCAACGTGGTGTCCGCGTCTTAGAACAACTGCTCGCAGCATTGACCCCGAAAAAGACGCTGCTCCTACCGAACTATCCGAACCCGTTCAACCCAGAGACATGGATTCCGTATCAATTAGCAAAATCCGCAGATGTCACACTTCGCATCTACACTGTAGACGGAAGTCTCGTACGTATGTTATCATTAGGACATAAAGAGGTAGGCATCTATCAAACCCGTAGCCGTGCAGCGTATTGGGACGGCAAAAACGAGATCGGTGAACCTGTCGCAAGCGGCGTATATTTCTATACACTAACGGCAGGCGAGTTTGCCGCCACACGAAAAATGTTGATACGAAAATAGTATCAAATGACCATAGGATAGCTGGAGTGCTGATGTTTATTAGCTTCCCAGCGATGGTTTCTGAGTAGATTAAGTTAAGTTCGCTGGCATCTTCATTGAAAAATGATGTGCTTTGCGATAAACATGTTGAAAG
>CAZQIP010000209.1:0-18959 GCA_964593655.1 uncultured bacterium
ACCTACCGGGTTTGGAGGAACATAGAATTACCCAAATATTTTATTAAACTTCATCTGAAAATTGAGTACTGATAACTAACATCCATTAAAGGAAAAAAGATGATCGCTTTAAGTGTGAATGTCAACAAAATCGCAACATTACGAAACTCACGGGGTGGTGATATTCCGGATGTACTCACCGCTGTCGATACCTGTGTCGCTGCTGGCGCGCAAGGTATTACTGTGCATCCGCGTGAAGATGAACGCCATATCAGACCCGCAGATGTGAATGCCATCGCCGAACACTTAAAAGAAATCAATACGCAAAGAACACCCACAATCGAATATAACATTGAAGGCGATCCGAGACCCGACCTTATTGATATGGTACTCGGCACAAAACCGACACAATGCACCCTCGTTCCTGTTGTGGCAGGTGAGATCACAAGCCATACCGTCTGGGATATTCGCCAAGACGGTGATACGTTGAAACCGATCATCACAGCGTTGAAAGACGCTGATATTCGTGTCAGCCTATTTAGCGGAACGGATGTTGAACAGATCGCGAGGACACGCGACATCGGTGCCGATAGAATCGAACTCTACACCGCCCCTTACGCGATGGCAGAAACGGAAGCGGACATTGAACGTGAATTCGGGTTGTTGGAAACTGCAGCGGCAAAGGCGATAGATTTGGGGCTTGGCATCAACGCCGGACACGATCTGAATCTTGATAACCTACGCCTGATGCAGCAGTTACCGGGACTCCTTGAAGTCTCTATCGGTCACCATCTCATGGCAGACGCGCTCTATATCGGAATGGCAGCTGCTGTCAAAGCGTATCGACGTGCATTGGGGCAGCAGGTAACATGACTTCTTTAAAGCAAGTTTCGGCTTACGAGCTGCACCGAAAATCTAAAACATGCGCTATCTTCGATTTAGATGGTACGATTATCCGCGCCTCCTCAGAACAAGTTTTTCTGTCGTATCTGCTGAGCCACGGTGAGATCCCGATACCGAATTTGCTTGCGTGGACCTCCAATTTCCTGAAGGTTAAATCCCTGTCGGTGGCGAAATCTAACAAAGTTTACCTTCGGGGTTTGGCGCAGCAACGCCTTGATGAGATTGCGCGACGCTGCTTTGTTGATACACTCCGTCCGAGCATCGCGCCCCATATTTCCGACTTGATACACGCACACCGCGCTGATGGACGGCCAGTTATTCTGATGTCAGGTTCGTTGTCGTTCCTCGTTCAGCCGTTTCATGAGCATTTCCAAACCGATTTAATGGTCGCGCACGAACTGGAGGTGGTCGATGGCAAACTTACCGGGCAGCGTGTCGGGTTGCACCCTTTTGCGGAAAACAAAGCGAAACTCGCCGAACAACTTGCGAACGAACACGGGTTTGACCTTAGTAATTCTTACGCGTATGGAAATCACCATACAGACGCGCACAAACTGGAACTGTTTGGGCACCCGGTTGCCGTTAACCCGGACCAAAAGTTGCGGCGAATTGCAAGAGAAAAAGGATGGCAGATAGAGGAATAGCCATAAGCCAACATGCGACTTGAAAAATATATCGCCACCTCAGGCATCGCCTCTCGCCGGGCGGTGAAAAAGCGTATCCAAGCAGGGCTGGTCACCGTGAACGGTGACCCTGTTTTTGTTCCCGGACATCCGATTAATGTGGAGACCGATACGGTTGAATGTGAAGGGAAACGGGTTGAACCGCTAACGGAACGCATCTATCTGATGCTGAACAAACCTGCAGGTTACTTAACGACACGCAGCGATGAACGTGGACGCCCGACTGTCATGCATCTCGTCGCAGACTTACCTGATAGTATCTATCCCGTTGGACGCTTGGATTTGGAGACCGAGGGGCTTCTCCTCTTCACAAACGATGGCGATTTTGCCTATCGGTTGCTACATCCGAGTCATGAGATAGAGAAAACCTATCTCGCGTGGGTGAAAGGAGTGCCAAACGGCGACGCGGTTCAACGGTTGCGTGAAGGTGTCACGATTCCGAGCGGCTCAACGGCACCGGCGAAAGTTGAACGTTTAAAAATAAGCGGAGATGGTGCCGCAACGCAGTTTGAGGTGGTCATTCACGAGGGGAAGAAACGGCAGGTGCGGTTGATGTTTAAAGCCGTGGGGCATCCGGTCATCCGTTTACAGCGGACTCGGATTGGCAATTTGCAATTAGGTAACCTCCCCCAGGGGCAGTATCGACTTCTGACCCCGAGGGAGATTACGGCACTAATGGATAGCAACGGGCAATGAATTGCCCTACTACAAACCGGTGTCACCTTCAACATAGCAACGGGCAATGAATTGCCCTACTACAAACCGGTGCTACCTTCAATTTGAAAATGGATAGAGCATTAGTTAGAACTCGCTAAATCTTTTACCCGTTCCAACATCGCTTCAGCGTTCTGTTTGATATTCGCGTCGCTGGTATGATGGATTAGCTTCTCAAGCACCGAGATTGCGTCATCAAACTCGCCTTTGATCGCGTACGTCACACCGAGATAATATTGGGCAGGACCGTTGACATCACTTTTCGGGTACTTGTCTATCACCGTTCTGAAGTGAGAAACGGCTTTTTCAAAGTACATCTCGGCTTCTTCAGGTGCTCTAACCATAGCCGCTTCAACCTTTGTGGCATAAGTGACTGCGAGTTGGTTGTGCAAGTTTGGCAGGAGACCCGTCTTATTTTTCGGGTCGTGCTCAAACGCCTTCTTACTGAACGGGAGTGCTTTTTCAAGCTGCGTCCGTTCGAGATAGGTGAGTGCAACCTGCGCGTTCAACTTGGCATCGTCCGGTGTCTTTTCAAGCTTGGCAAGTTGTTCGACGAAGGCTTGCTCTTTTTCCAACGCAGTTTCTATCACCGGTGCAAAGTCGTTGGGGTAGATAAATCCTACCTGCTTGGCAATCATACCGCCATCTGAACTCGCGAAGACGATTGTCGGGAATCCGGTAACTTGATACCGCCTAACGGCTTCTATATTCTCAGGGTGTTCTTGATCTTCAGGGTTCACCTTAATCGGAATGAACTTTTTGGACAATTCAATGATGCGATCATCCGTAAATGTTTCGGCATCCAGCCGATCACAGAACCCTCATGTATCAGTATAGAAATCGAGCATAATAGGTTTGCCGGTCTTCTCGGCTTCCTTCATACCGTCCTCAAGCGATTTTTCCCAGCTGATTTCTGCGCTCGCGATGAGTGCTGGCATTGTGCCTATCATCAGCAGTAAAACGCCGAGTGAGACACGGCGAAAAACGGAATTAAACATGTGTTTCTCCTTTGTTGGTTATCAGTTATCAGTAAATAATGGCTTTCAGCTGCCTATGAATCATCCTCGTTTTGCTCAAGCGCAGCTGCGCTGGTTGTTTTGCTCGATAGCGTTGTGCGACACTTGAAACAGGTAATCGTAATTCTGACGAGTTCTTTCTGTCTGCCAATACTGGACTGCTTCTGTTCTGTTTGGACGTGCCTTTGGCAGCGCGGGCACCACTGTTGTTTTGCGGCTAACATAATGACTCCTTTGTGAGACTGTGCCTCCCGCTTACACGTAAAAAATAGACACACCTCATCACGATAAAAGTTCCTTTTTTCTAAACATCACTTTCCGACACAGAACTGTGAGAAAATTCTATCAAGAATATCTTCAGTCGTTGTTTTACCGACGACATCACCGAAACCATCAAGACTAATGCGTAGATCGACAGCGATAAGGTCAGGGGGCATCCCGTTTTCGAGGCTTTCTATTGCATAATTAAGCCCTTCATTCGCACGCCGGAGTGCTTCTTGATGGCGAGCGTTTGTTACGATCGGCGATTCACCGATGACCCATTCACCGCCGAGCAGTTCCTCAGAGACGGTGGCTTTTAGCTTGTCAAGTCCTTTACCTTCAGGAATCACTGTCTCAACGACCCGTTTTTTCGGACAGTGCGCAAGCAGCACTGTTGGTGACGTTACAACTGGCAGGTCCATCTTATTTAGAATCAGAATTGCGTTGGATGATTGTGCTGTTTTTAAGAGTTCGAGATCGGCATCATTGAGCGGTTGCGATGCATCGAACATCATCAGGCACAATTCTGCCCTATCCTGGACCGCTTTGCTCCGTTCAACGCCTTGTTGTTCTACAATGTCATCTGTGTGTCGGATTCCAGCAGTATCAATGAGTTTCAATGGGATCCCGCCGATGTTCATCATCTCCTCAATAGTATCGCGCGTTGTGCCGGGTATATCGGTGACAATCGCGCGTGTCGTTCCGACGAGTGCATTGAGCAGGCTCGATTTCCCGACGTTCGGTTTACCGAGTATAGCGACGTTAGCACCTTCCGTGATAAGCCTGCCTTCGGCGGCGGTTTCAAGGAGTGCCGTCAGATCAGTCTGGACTGCGCGTGCGGCTTCAAGTTGCGTTTCCACCTTCATGAAATCCAAGTCTTCTTCTGGGAAGTCAATAGAAGCCTCGATTTCTGCGAGTAAGGCTGCGAGCCGGTCGTTCAATCCATTAACGGTATCAGAGAGTTTTCCTGCGAGTGCCGCTACAGCGATTTTTCGGCTTAAGTCTGTTTTTGAGGCGATGAGTTCCGCGACGGCTTCTGCTTGTGCGAGGTCAAGTCTCCCGTTTAGGAACGCGCGTTTTGTAAATTCGCCTGGCTCTGCGATGCGTGCGCCGTTCTTCACCACTACGTCCAATACCGCCGTGAGGGGTATTGTCCCGCCGTGGCAGTTAAACTCCACAATGTCTTCGCCGGTATAAGTTCTCGGTGCATGCATGACACCGAGTAGGACTTCATCAATAATCTCATCGGCTGCGGTTGCATCGACGACGTGCCCATAAGTGAGTGTATGCGTTGGCAGTTGTGTCGGAGATACACCGCGCGGCGATCGAAAGACTTCAGCGGCGATGGTCAATGCAAGTGCCCCGCTGACTCGGACGATCCCGATCCCGGCTTCACCCTGTGCTGTTGCAATAGCTGCAATCGTATCGTGAAATTTCATCTAAGGCTGTTGTGTAGTGACGATGACGCGGCGCATCTCCCCTTCGCCTTGGCTGTAGGTAGAGACAACAGCGTCCGCTTTTAAGGCAACATGAATGATCCGTCGGTCGCGCGCGGACATCGGTGCGAGGACAACCTCTCGGTCCGTATATTTGACTTTTTCTGCCACTTGATGCGCCATTTCGACGAGTCGCTCTTCTCGGCGTTTGCGGTAACCTTCGGTATCAACAAAGACGCGTCTTTTGACGAGCGAGGCTTTATTGATGATACAATTAAGTAAACGTTCAATCGCGTCAAGGGTTTGTCCGTGCTTTCCGATAAGTAAAGCCGGACTGTCTGTGGCGATATTGAGATGCGTGCTCCCGTCAATGAAGCTGGATTCAATTTCTGCGTTAACGCCCATCCGGCTGAGAATTTCGCTTAGGATTGCGTCTGGTGCAGAAGTCACATCTTGTTTGAGGGTCGCGCGGACTTTCGCCTGTTTTGCGCCGAAGTTCAAAATTCCCTTCGTCGGTTCAGTGACAATGTCGATGGTAACCTGTTCCCGAGTTGCCTCGAGTTCGTTGAGTGCCTGTTGAATTGCTTCCTCCACTGTGTCGCCTTCGGTTTCAATATAGTGTTGCACGGTTCATGTCCTCCTCTTTAATAGTTATCAGTTATCAGTTGTCAGTTGTCAGTTAAAGAGGGATATTATCCTATCAATGTTTGCTGTCAAGTTACAAGGGTGACCTCTTAACTGACTGCTGATTGCTATTCTTTCTGACTACTGAAATGTTTTTCGCAGAAACAGCGAACCGTTCTCGCTGCGAAGCATGATAACTACTTTCGTTTGGCGTTGTTCCGTTTTCGGGTATCTACGACTGCGACCTCCTCCTCGTCGGTCGCGCTTCGGTTCTGTATGTATTGTTGTGCAATCGTGAATACATTGTTGCAGAGCCAATATAACACAAACCCGGATGCCCAGTTGTAGAAGATAAAGATAAAGATGAGGGGCATAAACTGCATCAATTTCGCTTGCATGTTGTCGGTGGTTGGTGTCATATTCCCGACGAATTTCTGTTGGAGCCAAGTTGTCAACCCGTTTATAATAGGTAATAGGCGTATAGCATCTATCTGCGTGAAGATCAAAGGTATCGTGAAAGGCAGCTCGATGAGCGTATCGGGTGCTGAGAGGTCATCAATCCAGAGCAAGAACGGTGCGCCCCGGAGCTCGACTGCACTGCCGAGGAGTGCGAAGAGTGCCCAGAAAATAGGGATTTGTGGGAGCCACGGAATACAACCGCCTAACGGGTTAACCCCGTTTTCCTTATAGAGGCGCATTGTTGCGCGATTGAGTTTTTGTGGATCGTCTCTGTATTTCTCCTTTAATTCCAGCAGTTGCGGTTGGAGCTTTTGCATCTTTTTCATAGAATTATGCGCTTTGCGCGTGAAGGGATAAGAGATTATCTTGACGAAAGCCGTCAAGAGGATAATCGAGATGCCGTAGTTCCCGAAGACCGCGTGCACGCCTTTGAATATCCAGAGCATCCCCCATGCGATGGGCCAAAAGAATCCGAAGTCGATAATCTTGGACAGCCGGACCGGGTTCTCTTCGCTCTCTGGCGTATTCGGTGCTTCGATGCCCTTAAGAATGGTATCGTCTTTCGGTCCGATGTACAATCGGAAGGACTGCATCTCGTTCTGCCCAGCTGGAAGATAAAAGCTTGGCATGACGAGTGATGCAGTATCCATTGCCGCGGTAACATTGATATCTGTTAGCGTATTTGCCTGTGGTGTCTCCGTTAGTTTATATGTTGCTGCGAGTTGCGGGTCGGGTATCATGAGTGCGCTGAAGTATTGGCTATCCATCCCTGCCCAGAGGACTGTAGCGAAGGCTTGTTCGGACTTGAGTTGGCGTTCAGGTTTTCCCTCACCGATATAGGCTTTCGCGCCTTCCTGGACGCGCCGTCCGCGTTTACCGCTCCTTTTTTCGTGGGGTAGCAGATCGGCATTGATACCGCGTCCCCACTGCAGCTCATATCCATTTACAGGTTCGGTGCCACCCATGAGCAGCGGTTCCTCGGTGATACTTTGGAAGGTCACCGCCATATCCACAAAATAGGTGCCGGGGCTGAAGGTAAACTGCTTTGCTACACGTAGTTTATCTCCAATTGTTGTCGTGAACGTAAGCGTTTCTTTCGCTTGTCCGTTTGTAATGTCGATCTCGGATTTATCTGCGCTCCATGTAGCCCGAAGTGCGTCAAGTTGTAACTGCGAATTCGCAAACCGTAGTGCAAGGCAATTCAGTGCGTTCTCCGGAATCAGATTCAAAGGTGCATTAGCCGGATCTGACCGGTCGGGAAAATGGTTGAGTCGCCACTGTTTAGCGATTGCGAGTTTTTCGTTAAAGATAATATGATAGTTATCAGTTCGGACGTTGACCATTGCATCGTCCGGGCTCTCTTCAACGGCAGTCCAGAGATCCGGACTGATGGGTGCATCGGGTGCCTCGGGTGTTGCCTGCGTCGTAGGATCAATTGGCGTTTCGCCGGTGTCTGATGCGACAGGTGTCTCCTGAGTCGGTGGAATTTCATTGGGTTTCGGTGCGAGAAACAGGCTCCAAGCGATCATGACAACGATCATTAGAACCAATGCGAGAATGTAACGTGCGCCCATTGAGATTAGGTGCTCCTCATTTTATGTGTATTTTAGAAATTAATTTCCGAAGTCCGCATCCGTTATTTCAACGGATCAAAGCCACCGGGGTGATATGGGTGGCATTTTGAGAGTCGTTTTAGTGTTAGCCAGCACCCTTTGAGCATTCCGTAGCGTTCTAAAGCTTGAAGTGCGTATTGTGAGCATGTCGGATAGAAACGGCACGCGGGCGGCAAGATCGGTGAAATAAAGCGTCTATAAAAACGGATCGGGGATGTGAGTATCATCCGTCCCCGCGCCGGTCTGCCTTCGCGTTGCTTATCAGGCTGTTCGATGTCTTTTCGACACTGTTTACACTGAGCCACGCCTATTCCCCTCTCAAGGCAGTCAGTTTTTATTCCGGTTTCCGCCGTGTTGGTGTGAACCGTTCAAGATCGCCGCTTTCTGGAGCAGGTGTGCCAACGCATTCTGTGTTTCCTGACATGTGAGCCGACATGCGGGTGTCCTGCCGACGACGACAATATCGTATCCTACCTTCACTCGTGTGCGTAATTGCCGAAATGATTCACGAATTAATCGCTTGACCCGATTCCTTTGCACACTCTTCCCGACTTTCTTGCTGACGGTTATCCCGAGCCGGAGATGATCGAACTGGTTATGTAGCACGTATATCACAAAGTAGCGATTCCAATACTTATTGCCGTTCTGATATGCGCGCCGGAACTCCCAAGACTTTTTTAGTTTTTCGGGATCTTGCATGATTTAGTTGATGTACAGATATTTTCTCCACGACGGGTGGCACCCGCGAAAATGACGGTTGAGCTGCAAATATGTTAAGATTGAAGGTGTTTTGGGTTGACGTGCGAGTTTGAGGCGCGTCTCGTAGAGCATCTTATTCCCTTTTTTGTTATTACATTTTTTGCAGGCTGTCACGACGTTTTCCCACGTCGTCTCGCCACCGCGAGAGATCGGGACCACGTGGTCAAGTGTCAGTTGCACAGTCGGCAACTCCTTATAGCAGTATTGACATGTATACTGGTCGCGGACGAGGACGTTTCTTCGTGAAAATTTGACGACACTCCGCGGGACGTGAACATATCGTACTAAACGGATGACATGCGGTACTTTTATCGCAGCACTTGGCGAATTAATCTCGATATCTGAGACTTCTTCCGTCTGTGCGGTGCCTTTGAAAACCATTTTCATAGCGCGCCGGAGGTTGCAAACGTTGATCGCTTCGTAACTGGCGTTGAGTACTAAGACAGACATTTCCACTTGCAGTCCCTCTACCTTGAACGATTGGCTCTACAACATTATCTTCTATGTATTTTAACATATTTTCAGGGGAATTGCAACTAAATTATGGGTTGTCAGTTGTCAGTTATCAGTCGTCAGTTAAAGAGGGTTTCTGTGGCGGATACAGCAAACGGGACTGCCAATAGGTAACTTTTAACTGAAAACTGTTAACTGACACCTACTCTCACTGCGAGGCAACTGAAAGGTTTTTTCAGAGAAAAAATCGTACTGAGAACTGATAACTATTCTTCCGACAACGAATAATTAAGATGCAACGGACTTGCGGTTTTGTGTATAATATGTGATTACAAATACACTCAGGCACGTCGAAAGGGTTCTCAATGCAGCAGAGACTACGAAATATTACTGTAATTTTGAGTTGGGCATTTATATTCAATAGTTATGCGGCTGACATCGAATTTGTGGATGTTACCGAACAAGCCGGTATCCATTTTGTGCATGCGGGCGGTATTGACCTGCGCGTGGTGCCAGCACTTGTCGGTTCGGGTGCAGCGTGGCGGGACTACGACAATGATGGTTGGCTGGATCTTTATATCGCCAACGCTGCATTAGTGCGCCCTGCGCCGGACGCGGTGTCCCCGAAAAATGCGCTATATAGGAACAACGGCGACGGTACTTTCACCGATGTAACCGATGCAGCTGGGGTCGGTGACACCGGATGGGGTATGGGCTGCGCCTTCGCAGATTATGATAACGATGCCGATGCCGACCTATACGTCACCAACTACAAGGCAAATATATTCTATCGGAACAACGGCGATGGCACTTTCAAACGCTTTTCATCTGGTGCAGGTGGGATTGGGCACAACGGCTTCGGTGCGGGCATTGCATGGGGAGATTACGATACTGATGGGTACTTAGACCTCTATATCGGTAATTATATCGAATATACAAAAGTTCCACAAGGCGATGAAGTCTTTTTTCCTTACGATTTTTTCGGGCAGACGAACATTCTTTATTTAAACAAGGGGGACGGCGGTTTCATCAATATTACGGATGCTGCGAAGGTGAACGGCGGGTTTCATCTAACGCTTGGGGTCGCCGCGGCGGATTACGATACGGATGGCGATCTGGACCTCTATCTCGCCAATGATACCGACCAGAACATCCTCTATCGGAACGATGGTGAGTTAACTTTCACGAATACGAACCGCGCAGAAGCGAGGAGCCGTACCGGCGACATCCGAAGCGGTATGGGGGTCACTTGGGGTGATTATGATACCGATGGCGACTTGGATATTTTCGTTACCAACTGGCTTGATGAGAACAATGTGCTCTATAGAAACGACGGTGATGGCACGTTCAGCGATGTCTCTGCGCGGAGCAGCGTTTTTGCGTCCGGGCTGGGTAAGACATGTTGGGGGACAGCATTTTTTGATGCCGATAACGACGGTGATTTGGATCTATTTTTTTCGGCGGGCCACATCAATCCGGCACCATGGGAAGCACACGGACAAGCGGATGTCTTTCTCGAGAACAATGGCGACGGTACTTTCAGGGACATTTCCGAGGCTGTCGGTCTCCGAGCATCCGATGCTTATGGTGTCGGCAGAGGCGTGGCGGTCGCGGATTATGATGCCGATGGCGATTTGGATCTGCTTATTGTCAACAGCGGTGCAAAACCGACGTTGCTCCGAAACGACGGTGGTAATCAACAGCACTGGCTTCATATTCGCACGATTGGTACGGTCAGCAATCGGGATGGTGTTGGTGCGTTCGTTAAAGTGAGTGCGGGGGATCTGCATCAGGTCCAGCAGGTAACGGCGGGGGATAGCTACCTTTCACAGAGCAGCCTTGATGTCGAATTTGGGCTTGCACATCACAAGGTAGTGGATCGGATTGTTATCCGGTGGCCGAGCGGTATTGTGCAGACGCTGACGGATGTAGAAGCGAATCAGCGACTTGTTGTGGTTGAGGGGGAATAGTTGTCAGTACTCAGCACGATTTTCTCTCACTGCGATGCATGAAAAATTTTTCAGTTGTCTGTCAGTTATCAGAAGAAGCGTTGCCAGCAATTTTTCTCTGAAAACTGAGTACTGACAACTGTTAACTGCTAACTTGAGAAAAAAGATTTGAATTTGTGACCTATATGTGTTATTTTTAAGGTACTTGCTACCTATTGTGTACAATTTAAGGAGGAAATTATGTTACGAAGTCTATTTTTGGTTACGTTGCTTGCCGTATTCGCTACGGTAGCGATTGTTTACGACGCTGTCCCTGCCGAAGAGATCCGGGTTTGGGGCGGTAAAGCAAACGATTTCAAGGATTCTAAGGGCCGTGTCTGGCACGGTGGACAAAACGAGAAAAAAGACTGGGGCGGTTGGATTGAAAAATTGCCGCGCACGGCAGAGGTTGTACAACTCACGAAAGATGCCGAAAAACTCGCGAAAGCGGAAGGCTATGATAAAGAACTCTTTTACGCTGTCAGCTGGGCACAGTTCCCAGATACTGTCAAGATGGACCTGAATACCGGCAAAGGCATGTTCAATGTCACCTATCTCGTCGGTGAGCACTGGTCGCCGAACAATCGCGGTTTCGATATTATCATTGAAGACGAGATTGTTGAAGAGGAATACGTGACACCCGGTAATCACGAGATAGATATTATACGATATGAGGGTATTGAGGTTAAAGATAAAGTGATGAGTCTTGAATTTGCTGGTAATCCAAAGACCGGTGCCGGAGACCTCAACGCGATGTTCAGCGGGATAGAGGTAATTCCCGCCTTAGCCGTCGATCCGCAGCAGAAAGTCACCACAACGTGGGGTGCACTGAAATCGGAGCGGCAAAACCATTAATAAATGGAGGCAATTTTGATGAGATTTTTTAGTGTTTTAACCATAGTGCTTTTATTATCTGTGTTTGCCCTGCCGACGCTGCTTGCAGCGGAGGAATTCCGTGTATGGGGCGGCAAGACAGATGACTTCACGGATTCACAAGGCCGCGTCTGGAAGGGCGCGCAGCAGGCAGACCAGTCATGGGGCGGCTGGACTGAAAAAGAGCCGCGGGTTGCTGAGGTAAAAGAGTTGACAGACGATGCCCAAGCACAAGCGGAAGAAGCTGGCTACGATGTGGACCTCTTTTATGCGGTTAGTTGGGCACAGTTCCCGGATACAGTTAAGTATCAGTTCAAGACAGGAGACGGTACTTTTGACGTGACCTATCTCGTCGGTGAACACTGGTCGCCAGAGAACCGCGGCTTCGATATTTTCATTGAAGAAGAAAACGTCGAGCCGCTCTACGTTACACCAGGTCGACATGAGATCGACATCAAGATCTATTCAGGGATTGAGGTGAGCGATGGTACGCTTGATCTTAACTTGGCTGGGAACGCGGATACCGGCGCGGGTGATCTCAATGCCATGTTTAGTGCGTTGGAGGTTGTTCCGGCTGTGAGCACTGCTGTGGATCCGAAGCAGAAAGTCACGACGACGTGGGGTGCGTTGAAAGCCGACCGTCAATAAGTGTACGTGTTGAATGTAGAAAAGCCCGCGGTATCTTTGGTGCCGTGGGCTTTTGTTTGTATGTAGCCGTCGGCTATTTACGCTTTTGGAGTTGTTAGATCGCCGCTGAGGATTGTGGGACACCAGAACTTCTCAATGTATTCAATGATTAACTGAGTGCCTTCCTCGTGGCTGACGTACGGCGGTTTAAATGGATTGTACATTGCATCGGTGAGGTCGCGGGCAAGCACCGCGTTGAAACCCCAACGTACCATCTGTTTAATTGCGAAAGAGCGTCCGAGTACACACATATTCGTGTGAACTCCCATGAAGATGAGGTTCTTGATGCCTTTGTGATGGAGCAGGTTGTAAACCTCCTGTCCATTATCGCTGATGGCATCTGTATCGTCGATTTCAATGACTGGATGCTGACGGTGCCAGGCTTTGTAGCTGTCGGCTTCGCCGGTATCTGAGCCGCCGTCGGAGGCATCAACAGGTTGCGGAGGGTCGGGCATCTCTCGTTCAGGGGGCGGGTCGGCGTGTGAGAATTCCAGTACCGATAGGCGCGCGGGGTGTGCTTCGTAGAAATCCATCGTGTCGGAGGGTGCGTGGATAATCTGCACACCGTTTTGTCTTGCGCGTCCAAGCACGATGTTCATCCGAGGTGCCATTACGTTTACGCGTTCTGTGGCACCCCAGGACCAGTGTTCGTTCCACATATCGACGACAATAATAGCGGTTTCAGCGGGGCTCCACTGTACCTCTTCTTCAATGACGCGCCAACCGTTTCTACCGACGGTTCGTGCCTCTTGTCGGCGGGTTGAGAGCGATAGGGTTGAGGTAGCTGAAATCGTGTGGTTTAAGAGGTTAAGTAGCATCGGTGTCTGCTCCTTTGCGAAAGACGTAAGCGTCTTTATAGCGTCCGTAGTAGTTTTTTCGGATGCCACAGATGCGGAACCCGAATTGACGGTAAAGATATTGCGCCGGTAGATTACTGACGGCGACTTCCAAGAACACCTCGTGTCTGTCATCTGCCAGTATCATCTCTAAGGCTGAAGCGAGCAAGTATTTGCCGATGCCTTGCCGCTGGTTGGCAGGTGGTACCGCGATGTTCAGGATATGTGCTTCTCCATGAAAGATGTTAAACACGATGTAGCCGACGACGGTATCCTTGCGCCGTGCAACGTAAAAATGTTCATAGGACCGAGGTCGTTTCAGGGACACTGCAAAATAGGTTTTGCTCCATGGATCCTCAAAGCATTGGTTCTCGATTTTTAAGACCTGTTGGAGGTCGTCAAGATGCATCGGTTCAAATGTGAGATTTTGGCGCGGGTGTTCGGCTGTCATTTCGGTAACTGCCTGGCGGATTCTGTTTCTAAAAAGATAACGAAAGTATAGCATATTGTGGAGTTGGTGTCAAGGATTAGTGGTCATCCGTCAGACCGTCAGCTGACAACTGATTGATTTTTTTCGGGAAGTTTGTTATAATTAAATGCTAAGAGGCATCTGTCTACAAGAAGGAGCATATTTATGAAAGATTTTGCTTTTACAGGCGGTCGTCCGGATCCGTATACGTTCCCGACGGAGGGTCTGATTGCGGCGAGTGAGAAAGCACTCCGAAAATTGGGGGGCGATTTAGTTAACTATCCGGGTGAATCGGGCTATAGCGGTTTGCGTGAACTGGCATCCATGCGGTTTGAACGGCGCGAAGGTATTCCACTGCCGATAGATAACATCTCAATTACCTCGGGTTCCATGCAGGCACTGGAATTGGTGCTTGGCACATTTATCAACCCGGGCGATACGGTGCTAACAGAGGAATATACTTACAGCGGCACCTTGGGCATCATGCGGCATTTCAAGGCGAATATTGAAGGCGTGTCAATGGACTACACCGACGGTATGGATATGGACGCGCTGGCATCGAAACTGAAAGAATTCAAGGAAAAAAACATCCGTCCGTCATTGATCTATACGACATCGAACCATCAGAATCCGACGGGTGCAATCCTGTCGCTTGAACGCCGAAAGCGGATGCTGGCATTGGCAGCAGAATATGATACACTGATTGTTGAAGACGATTGTTACGGCGACATCGACTTTACATCAACACCGACCCCGGATTCGCTTTTTAAGTTAGACACCTCAAATCGGGTGATTTTCATTGCGACTTTCTCCAAGATTTTAGGTGCCGGTGTTCGACAGGGTTACTTTGTGGCGCGGCAACCGCATTACGGTCAAATCCACCAGAACCGGTGGGACGGTGGGACGAGCGCGTTGGCGAGTGCAATTGTTGCTGAATTCTTCACGGAGCATCTTGAAGCGCATCTCGTGAAAACGAACGCTGCTGTCGGTGCGAAATGTCGGGCAGTGGTAGACACACTTGACGCGCACGTCAGTGATCTCTGTACGTGGACGCGCCCGCGGGGTGGATTGTTCCTCTGGATAGATTTGCCGGAAACGACGGATATGCAGAAGTTGCAACAGTTGGCATCTGAAAAAGGGGTCGGTTATAGCAACGGGAGTGCTTTCCATTATGCGAACGCCCCCGTAAAGTCGATCCGGTTGGCGTATGCCTATTGCCATGTAGATGATATTGCTGAAGGGATTGGTTATCTGTGTGAGGCAATCCGTGCGGCCCAGTGTGATGGTGCTGAGATCGCAGCAGATTAGCAATTTTTGTTCAATTTTTACTTTAGACTTGCCCCTACAGAATAAGGAACATTAAACTCATGTTGAAATTTCAAGTCTTTTTCATGGCGATCTTCAGTGCTTGTTGCATTGCTTTCGTAGGCTGCAATAGAATGGAGCAGGTATTAGAACCTGCTACCGAGGATCCAAGGGTCAGCGAAAATGCCGTTTTTTTAGAGGCTACGACTGACATTACCGCTGTAGCTGTCGGTGAAGAAATAAAAATTGATCTCAAAATAGCGGGTGGCTTAGGGGTTGCAGGCTACGCCCCTCTTCTCATTTTTGATGCAACGGCTCTGAAGTATATCAATACAACACAAGGGGATTATCTGCCCTCTGGCGGTATCTGGCTGAGCCCCGCGCGCAGCGATACTGGGGATTATGAAGTCAGACTCACGATTGGCGATTCAACGACGGTAGGGGCATCTGTGAGTTTCTCCCCAGCACCGGACATCCCGGTTGTCTTCGAGTTCTCGATAGAAGAGGGACTATTTAAGATTCCAGAGCAACATGTGCCGCCCGGGCTTGCATCCGCATCTTCAGAATATTGGGCACTTTCGATCCTGGCAGGGTCGCCACTCGGTGCGAACACCAAGCCTATACCCGTAGATGGCGATGGGACGCTTGCGACGCTTACCTTTACAGTCATTGCAGCGAAGCCGGGTTTGATCCACTTGCTGGAGCCGAACCTCTCCAATACTGACGATGCGCCATTGGCAGCTACGGTTCAAAACGGTATGATAACTGTAAATGCTTCGGGGGCCCCGTAGCCTCTCTTGCCGATGTGAAAAAAGAGGAGCGACCTTTTGCGTAATATCATTCTCATTTCATTGGATACACTCCGAGCATCAAGTATGAGTTGTTACGGACATTACAATCTAACAACACCACACCTTGATGCGGTGTTAGAAAAATCGACGCTTTTTGAGAAGTGTATTAGTCCACATATCCCGACGCATCCTGCGCATACCACGATGTTCACCGGTCAAGATGTTTTGTCGCACCAAATCATCACACAAGGTGGGACACTCAACTTGGCAGAAGACGTTAAGACGGTGCCGGAATTGCTGAACGCAGCGGGCTATTTCACTGTCGCTGCGGACAATTTGGGTCGTTGGTTCCAGCGCGGTTTTCCTGAAGGTCAGTACCGAGGCTATCAATGGGAAAGCGGTTACCGGCGAGCGCGAAAAGCGGAGGCGGTGAATGAGACAGCGATGGCACTTTTAGACCTTGCGCAGTCGCAAGATAAGCCGTGGTTCGCCTTTCTTCACTACTGGGACCCACATACACCGTATCACCCGCCGCTGCCGTTTGAACGGATGTTTTATAGTGGGGACGAATGCGATCCGAACAACCGGAGTATGGATGCCGTTTATGCCTGCGAACCCTTCACGGACTATTTCCGACAGTGGATGTGCACACCAGACCCTGCGGATCCCGAGAACATTGCGAAGAAACGGCTCTGGCGAGATAGACGGTATGTGAATTCGCAGTACGATGCCTCGATCGCCTATATGGACGCATGCCTTGCGCAGCTTTTTCGGTATCTACAAGATTCTGGGCAGTTTGAAGATACACTCCTGATTATTACAGCGGATCACGGTGAAGAACTTGATGAACACGAACTCTGGTATGACCATCACGGGCTTTATGAAACGAACTGCCATGTGCCGCTGATTGTTCACTGTCCGGCGATCATTCCAGGGAAGCAGCGACTTGATGGTCTTGTCCGTCTCACTGATATTGCCCCGACGATTCTCGATTATGCAGGATTGACAGCGGTGGTGGAACGCGAAAAGATGGAAGGTGTAAGTCTACGTGCCCTGATGGAAAGTGGAGCACACGATGGCACAACAGCGGCGGTCTATCTTACAGAGTGTGGCTGGATGAAAAAACGCGGATGGCAGACACAGAAATGGAAGTTGATTGTTGAAACCGGTGGCACGCCTGCTGTTTACAACACACCGGATTTGGAGCTTTACGACCTTGAAGAGGATCCGGATGAGGTCTACAACCTCGCTGAGGAGGCGGACGAAGTCGTTGCGCGTTTGAAAGCGGAAATGTCGGATTTTTTGGAACGCAGGCTCGCTGAGACAGGGCTGCCCGACCCGACAGTCGAACAAGATATTACGATGCGCCGCATCGGTGATAAATCGAGGGCGGTGCCGCTCTAAAGAGAGGTGGATTATGAAATATAGGAGCCTATTACGCCTGGTCGCTACCTTTCGGTGGGTGCTGCCGACACTACTTGTAGGCGTGCTCGTTTTTAACAGCTGCACTGCCCTGAAAGAGGCACAGGAACGCCGTGAGAAACGGCTACTTGAGAAGCGGAACGCGAGTTCCCTTATGCTTAAAGCCTCGGATGTGGAGCCTAAGATCACCCCCGATGCCTTGTTCGGCGAGAGTGATCACTACACGCTCAAATTTGCTGAAGATTTGCACGAAATGCCGTCATTTGATGAGATTCATGAACGCAAGGAATTCATTGACAGTGCGCTCGGCTATATGGAAAGCCTTTACGAAGCGATGCACGAACTCTTCGGTTTTCATCCCGAACATCAGATCCACGTAACACTCCACGATGCCTATAGAGGCAGTAGACTCGGGGCATTTACGACGACCCAGTATCGTTTCGGCATTCAAAATGGTCGGTATGTGAAATTTATTAACGGCATCCAGATGGACTTTCCGATGCAGATGTATGAGAAACAGGGGGTGCGGGCCCATGAATTGACACACGCCTTTACGAATATCTATTATATCCCCGTCTGGTTTTCGGAAGGCATTGCCGTGCTGATTCAGTCGGAGTATGCCAAAGGCGGATTGCACCGTAAATTTGATAGCCTCAAGGCGAATGTCCGCCTTGATATCAACGGTGAGAATGAGTTGGAGAATTGGGTTGGGCATACGGAAAATAGCCCGTTGACACAGTGGCGGTATCGCTACGCCTATACACTGGTGGCGGAGTTGTGGGAACGCTACGGCAACGATTTTTACATTAAGGTCTTTGAATCGATGGAGGCGGATGGGCTTCACCAACAGTTAGAGTCCTTGATGCCGACGAGTATCCTTGTCTACTATTTCAGCCAAGTGGCGGGTGAGGATCTGGTGCCGTTCTTTAGAGAATTGCATTTTATTAAAGTGCGGCGTTTGACGAAAACGGACATCGTTAATTACATTGAGGCACTGAATGCTGAAATCCAGAGGAGAAGGGAATAATGCGTACGAAATTCAACATCCGGCGTATTTACACATTGCTGGTGTTCGGACTGATGTGTTTATGTTCGGGTTGTGTTCTCGGGCAGCAGTGGAGTGAGAACTACGCGCTTCAACCGGGTGTCACAGCCAGTGACCCTACCTTTATTGATGGTAAACCTGAAACGATTGGGCAGTCCCAACGCAAGCAGAGTTCCGGCAGTGCCCTAACGGACCTTAATATTCCGTCAGAGGCGATTATCCATCTGCCAGAGAAGCGGTCGATTTATCGGATTGTCATCCACTCCACGAATTTGGAGGAGTTCGAGGTGCAAGCGTTTGACTCGCTCGGAGAATGGCAGAAGATCTATGACCGACGGACGAATAAAGATCGGGTGATTGACATCCGTCTGAACAAGGTTGTCACAACGACAGGTATAAAACTGCTGGTGCGCGGGACGACAGATGATGCGGCCCGGCGGCGTGAGAACCTGAAACTCAAGCGTGAAAATGTAGAAACTTCTGATGGAAAGCGGCGGCGCGGGCGGTATCTGTACCATCTAACGGGTCCGACGACGGCGTTGGCGAAGATCTCAGAGATTGAGTTGTATGGGTATGCGAATTAGTTGTCAGTTATCAGTAAAGAAGTTGCCAGTGTCCAGTGTCCAGTTGCCAGAAAGGACAC
>CAZQIP010000210.1:0-6960 GCA_964593655.1 uncultured bacterium
ACAAAGATGTCCACTTATTTATGGGCTTCACTATAAAATCCTGCATCTCTTCTCCTATGGTAGATTTTAGAATCATCTATACATTATAAGTAACCAGTTACCAGATGTGTCCTTTCTGGCAACTGGACACTGGATACTGGAAACTTCTTTACTGAAAACTGGAAACTGAAAACTACTTCACACTTCACTCTTGATGAAAATCAGAAATATTATGATGAACAGGACTCCATTAATCATGAGCAGTAAAGATACATCCAGCAGTGCGCGTTTCGCATTTGTATTGACCTCGACTCTTTGAAAAGAGAATTGTGGAAAACTGCTCCAATCCGGCGCGCCCTTGTCCCCAGAAAACCACTCACGAGATCCGAACACATCTTTATCGTAGAGATAGTTAATCACTTGACGTCTGTATTGTCTCACAGCATCGAAAAAGTCTCTGGCACCGAGCATATCCGTGCCTGCCCACGCTTGAGTCGCAGCATCATATAATCCAATAGGCGAGAGTTTCAACCAGGCACTCTCCACTTTCGCGGGTTTAACAAAGATACCCTCCAATGCAGGCTTTCGGATGAGCCACGTTCGGTCTGCTGTATCCGTAACCAACCGACCGAGGAAACGGAAATGATGCTGCGCGTGAGGGATCTTCGGTTCATCTTCCTCACCAAGTGTTTCAAAATTCATGACACTTTCATAGGTGTACAATAGCGTCCGAGGGGTGTCCCAAAGGTAAGCATGGCGGGATCCGCCTCCCCTGAGTTCAAGACCCCAATCTTCCCCTGGGAAAGCGTCAGTGGCAAGGAAGTGTTTCCGTTCTCTGTCAAATTCCTCCCAGATCTGTTCAATTTGATTGAAGGCGGATGCCGTGCGCGCCTGTGGTGCCTCAATACGTCGGATCACAGCAAGCGTCACGTTTGGATAGACCAGCACTAAAAATCCCCAGACGAACATAGAGAGCATCAACGCGCTACTTGTTCGACGCATCGCCGCCGAAATCAGCACGCCAATGAGGTAAAACACTGACAGATACGCAACAGATGCGAAAATAATGCCGCCGATGCGCAGAAAATCATGCGTATTTAGGGAAATAGCAGCGGAATTCGTTAGCAAAATCACAGATAGGAGAAGGCACATCAGCAACGGTACCAGCAGGCAGAGCATCGTACTGATGTATTTCGCAAGCAGGATATGCCCACGACGAACCGGGTTGGTCAAGACTAAACGTAATGTCCCGCGCTCGTGCTCTCCGGCAAGTGCGTCATAGGCGAAAACCAGTGCCAACAGGCTCAGCACGACCTCAAAGATAAAGACAAGATCCATGGATGTGAAAATGTTCATAAACGGATTATCCGAACCGTGCCTGTCAGCATCCCACAGCGACGGGACATATCCGTGTGCTACCTTAACTTCGTTTCCGGGTCGCTTGTCGAATCCGACATTGAAAATGCTTAACGGGTTCGGTGGACGGTCAACATACACTTCGCCTGCTGAATAGGTTTTTGTCTCTTGGAGTTGGCGTTGATGCATTTTAACAGCATCGTTGTAGCCTGCCAAGCGTCGCTCATAATCCTTAATAAGCACAACGGTATTTGTAACCACAAGCAACAGTGTAATGAAAACGGCCGCCGCGAAGCGAAACGTCATCAGGTTGTCAAGTAATTCTCTACGGATGAGTGTTGTCAACATCAAGTTTACCCTACTACCAATTCTTCTCTTTTTCAGCAAATACAAAACGCTTTCACCATAGGTGTCAATTTTAGAAAAAATAACCGTCGCGGGCCCCAGGTCCGGTAGGTTCGGTTTTGCGGCGTACTCGCCCAGATGCGAAGTGCATCGCGGTGTACTCACCCAAATGCGTCCGTCCTAAGAATGTGAAACAACAGAAACACGTGCCAGAAAAGCATTGGCTTTTTGAGCGTCGGCACCCGTAGCGACCAATTTGAAGTGTTGACCTCGACTGAAATTGTGAAAAATGTGTCCGATACTACCCGGTGACACATTCCATGCACCATCCAATGCTGCATCAGCACCCGCTTTTGAGGGAAGTTCAGTGTCGGCATGAAACAACTCAAACGTCCCTGCCGACTTGCCGATACCTACCTGTATCTCAATGTGAAGTATCCCACCACATTCAAACCCTGTCGTATCAATTCTAACAACTGTGTCATCTGGCGTGTCGGTGCTGGATGCGTCATAAACATGCAAAACCTCCATTAACGCTGTCCCCAAGCTGATCGGATTTCCATCTAATTTTGATCTTTTCCCTACGCGAGTGCGTCTTCCTTCAAATGCCGCTACAGAATGCTTTAGCACTGTTAAATATGCTTGCGACGCGTTCCTATAAGGCAGTGCCGACTCCGGCTGATGCATAATGACCTCCGCATCCGGAGTCAACGCCAGAATATCCACAGAGTCGGTATAATGCTGTTGCATTTTTTTACCGACAAGGCTCGGCATCTCGCCTTTCGCACCACTTATCAGTTCTGGCAATTCCCTGAGAAGCACCCATGTATTGACAAATTTCCCGTTGAGTGTCTCTATCACTTCTGAATCCGAGAGCGGACCCGCCCTCAAATATTTGCCGTTCGCTCAGCAAGATTCATCGTCTAAGCAGCCCCAGACAAGGATCGCATGAATCGGGCGGCGTGTTGCCTTCGCACGTTCAACTGCCCTCTCAATCGGCAGCCAATCAATCTTCGCGAATGGGTAAAACTTCAATGCTAATGAACGACGTGCTGCTTCTGCCGTGATAACAGTCTCCCACGCAATTTCTTCATCTCGGTCGGTCTCATCCATAGCGAGGAGTTCCATACGCGGCACAAAGACCATATCTGCACCACCACAGGCGTTGATGTCAACATTGCTATTGCGTGCCGGTAGTGCCAGCGAAAACGCACGAACCGTTCCCTTTTTCAAATTGACTAATACCTGTCCGACATATTGCGATGGAATAAACTTGGCTTCGGACTCCCGTTCCCACGCCTCTTCAGCGTTTTCTTGTTGCGGTTCCTGATGCGCATCACTTCCCAATGTAAATTCGGCGTGTATTCGGAAAGTGATCTCCGCATAATCTGAAGAACATGCCCGTAAGCACGCATAGGCACCCGCCTCGCCGTTACCTAAATCAGCCCTTGCCCCCGGATGAAACTGATGAAGGAAAGGGACAATTCTGTTCGGATCCAGTGCCCATACATCGCCTACCGCTACAGTTGAAGGCGGAAGGAACACCTTAAAAGTCTCCGCCCCGTATTCTTTGACGGGGTGGCATGGTGACAGATCAAACATCTCAGCGAGTTGTGGCGAATCGTTGTGCATATTAAATGTAGCATCCGCAATCGGTTCCCAATGCGCATGCACCCGTACACTCGATGAACTATTTAACACATTACAAAGATTTATCACAGTTTTCTCCATTGCCATGGATATTTCTTTTTTCTATAGATGTAATAACTCGAACCCGTTCAGTCTACCAACATCACAGCAATTCCGTTCCAAAAGCAGTGCTGCGCTGTCTTTCAAGATATTATTGAACTGGAACTGGAATCCGGTTCATATCCCACAGAATAACCGTGCCATTGTCGCTCCCACTGGCAAGTATTTTTCCATCCGGCGTGAAGGTAACAATTCGATTCCAACCCGGATGCGCAGTGAAAACGCCCTTGCGCTCGCCAGTGACGGTATTCCACAATTCGATCGTCCGCCAACTCGCACTGGCAAGCGTTTGGCCATCAGGACTGAAAGCGATGCCATAAACGGTACTTCTTACAGGTTTTAACGTTTTCAGCGATTTACCCGTCTCCACATCCCACAACCGGATTCCGCTGCGTTCGCCTGCAGGCACATTACCCTCACCTGCAAGCATGCTACCATCCGGAGAAAATGCGACAGCAGCAACTCCATACCTATCCGCAGCGAGGGGTATCTTAACTTTACCGGTGGGCATATCCCACAACCGAATTACCGCTTCCTCAGTTGCCACGGCAAGTGTCCGTCCATCAGGGTTAAACGCAATAGCCCTCACCCCTCCACTACTTCTGGGTCCGCCATGCGAATCCAGCTCTGAGATGTTACCATTGATGGTTTGTAAAAGGTGCCCAGTCTGGATATGCCATAAATGGATCGTATTGTCCCAACTTCCGCTCACAAGCGATTGACCATCCGGTGAATAGGCAATAGAAGACACACCGTCTGTGTGCCCAGCAAGTGTTTTGACGAGTTGTCCGGTATCAACATCCCAAATACGAACTTTGCTATCCCAACTTCCGCTTGCGATTGATCTACCATCCGGTGAATACGTCACTGAACCCACAGTATCTGTATGGCCAACGAGACGCTTCAGCAGTCGCCCAGTCTCGACATTTCGCAGCAAGATTGTATAGTCAGCTGCCTCACCACTTACGAGTGTTTTACCGTCCGGTGAAAACGCCACGGCTCTCGTGTAAAACGTATGGTCTGCGATAGTTCTCACGAGTTCGCCAGTGTCCGTATCCCAAAAACGAAGGGTCTCATCGTCTGCCAGACTCACAACGGTTTCATGATCTGGCGAATAGTTTACAGAACCAATGGTGTCTGTATGTCCACTCAGTATTTTCAAAGTGTTACCGGTGCGGACATCCCAAACACGGATGGTCTTATCCGAACTCCCGCTCACAAGGGTCGCACCATCCTGTGAATAGACCAGAGAATAAACAGGTTTTGTATGTCCAGTAAAGGTTTTCAGGAGCTCTCCAGTACGCAGATCCCAAATACGAACCTTAGAATCCCGCCCTCCACCCGCAAGCGCAAGGTTGTCTGGAGCATACACGATACTATAGATACTATCCGTCTGCTCCGTGATGGTTTTCAGGAGTTGTCCAGTCTCCACATCCCAAATGAGAATCGGACTGTCTTTCCAACCAGCACTCGCCAACGTTTTTCCGTCGTTTGAATACGCGACCCGGCGGATAGGGGCCGTGTGCCCTACGAAGGTTTTTAACAGTTTACCGGTGTGCACATCCCAGAGTCGAACTGTAGTGTCTCGACTCCCACCGATAAGTGTTTCCCCTGTTAGACTGAACGCCAATGAGTAGACTCTATCCTCGTGGCCCAGGAGAAATTTATTGAGTTCATTGGCTTGTAAATCCCATAGAACAACTTGATGATCAGTCGCAGCAGCAAGCGTTCTGCCATCAGGACTGAGTTCCATGATATTCCACATCTGTCCTGTTCCAAGGTCTGTGAGTAGATCCAACTCTTCACCCGTACGGACATCGTATATCCAGATGCCGATCGAACTCAAAACCGCAAGGCGATGACCATCGGGAAAATAGACGAGATCCCTTAAAAGCCCCTTTCCAAAACGCGCGATAGCCCCTTCAGGAAGATGCCATCGAGTGTAATCCTGGGCAGAACTGCTCGGTAGAAAGATAACAGTGGTGAATAAAAAGATAAGCGTAAAGCAAACAAATCGCGTTGTTCTCATATCCGTAATTTCTCCTTTTAAGACACTATCAATCTATAATCTGGTTCATATCCTAAGAATAACCGTGCCATTGTCGCTCCCGCTGGCAAGTATTTGACCATCAGGACTGAAGACTACTGCTTTATTCCAACCCGGATGCCCAGTAAAAGTGCCAATATGTTCACCAGTGACAGTATTCCACAATTCGACCATCCGCCAACTTGCGCTTGCAAGTGTTTGTCCATCTGGACTGAAAGCGACACCATAGACACTCCCCTTGCCTTCCAATCTATGTTGGATTAAGAACCCATCACGGATTTCAGGTCCCAGAGGAGGATGGTGCCGTCAAAACTGCCACTCGCTAAGAGGGTGCCGTCGGGTGAAAACGCGAGATCTTGGACATCGGTCGGGTGCCCCCAGAAAGTCGCTATATTTTTACCAGTGGCAACTTCCCATAAGCGAATAGGCACCTTTTCTGTTTCCACGCTTGGATTCCACCACAAGCCAGAAGCAAGATATTTCCCACAAGGTGAAAACGCCAAGGCATTCGGGTATATATCATGAGGAAGAGTCCAGACCGTTTGACAACTATTGACATCCCACAATCGGATTTTCTTTTCCATACAACAAGCAATCTTATGACCGCAAGGTGAAAACGCTACAATATCGACAGGTTTGTCACGGAAACCAGGAATTTCTTTCCCTGTATCGATGTCCCATAAATTTGCCATCGTGCCAGAAGAACTCGGAATACTTACAAGGTGTTTACCGTCCTGGCTGAATACAAGGCGGTAGATATAAGCATCATCCCAATCTCCTTCTAAGGGGAGGGTGTATGTGATGTCCCTACTTCTCATATCCCATACATACAGACGTCCTTTGCTATCCGCGCACGCGATGAGATGTCGTAGTGGGGCATGTGCAGCGGCAGTCACCACTGCCTCTGGATCCGGAAGTGTAAATGTCATAGGTGTCGTGTTTTCGTCGGTTTCCCCTATTTTAACGGTCATTTTAACACTGTTTTCATCATACGCAAATGCTGTCGAGTGAATTTTCTCTGAAGTGAACACAAAAACGGCTTGCGGGTCATCGGATATTTTAAAAAAAGTGGGTGGTTGCGTGGGGTTGGCAATATCCCAGAAGAGTGTGTTTCCATACCCTCCGGCTGCCAACTTTTTGCCATCTTGTGAGAACGCTACGGAATTCGGAGTACCGTTGACATGTAAATAAGGCAACTTGCGGGGGGTGGTATCCCCGGGTGCCCACACTGCCCATTCCTTTTCCCCAGCAACGACAAAATGAGAACTGCTTGAAAAAAGTGCTTCTTCAATCTCCGATTCCTTTTCAACGTACGTGTAGCGTTTTTCATGACGTTCCACGTTCCACACGACGACAGTGTTTCTTTTCTGGGTGTTTTCTGTGGCATGAAGAACGCCTTCCTGTGAATAGCAGACGCTCATGCGAGCGGTGCCCTCATAGTTCTGATAGACTCGCTGCTGTTCCCAAGTCTTCACATTCCATAC
>CAZQIP010000211.1:0-5418 GCA_964593655.1 uncultured bacterium
TGTTGTTGTAAATACATCTGTGTTGATTAAGGATTATGATCGCCGGTTAGCAAGTTATAATTCTGCTGTTAAATCGAATCATGATCGATTGCTGGAAAGAAGCACCTATTCTAGTGGTAGTTTTGCTGTTGTCCGTCCACCTAATTTATTGAGTATATTCAATGCTGGCTTGGATAAACGGTTGAGTAACGAAATTTTTGTATCTTACGGTTTTGTGCCCACATTGTGGGATGGTCAGGTGCATGGATCAACGAATCCACTTCTGAATCTCTTCTCATCGATTGATATTGTCTTTATCTTTGAAGTCGTTCTGAGCCTAATGTCCCTTATTTTTGCTTACGATGCACTTGCGGGAGAACGTGAGCGCGGCACATTGCGTCTTGTCCTAACACATCCGGTGAGTCGTGGTAAAATCTTATTGGCGAAATACATCAGTGCGATGATATGTTTGCTGGTGCCACTTTTGATAAGTCTTCTCTTCGTTGTGATTTTGCTAACGACATCCACCACTGTTTCGCTAAACCTTGACGATTTTCTTCGTATTGGTGGCATTGTCTTGAGTTCAATTGCGTATCTGTCGGCATTTTACTTCATAGGTATGTTGATTTCCGTAATAACTCGAAGAACAAGCACTGCGTTAATGCTTGCGATGTTTGTCTGGGCTTTTTGGGTGTTGGTATATCCGAATGTGATTCTTGTTAGGATGACTCCTGCGCAGCCTTCCCAAGAGCGTCTGGCATCCGCTTTTAATCAAATTGAACAGATATGGGATGAATTCGAGAGAGAACGTAAGGACTTTCTTGCCAATGATCCTATCCCGGGAGAAGAGTCGCATTTCGGCATCGAAGGCGGCTCAGGTTTATTCGAGACATGGTATAAAGATAAGTCATCACTTCTATTCTCCTATGTTGCAGCTTCATTCCTAAATAAACTTGATGATGAATTTGAACCTCAGGTGCCGCATGTTCAGAACTATTACCGTTTCATCATACCGAGGAAGATTGACGCTGCAGAACGAACATGGCTCGTGCGAAAACAGGCACTGGAATCTGTTTACTTTCGACCCGCGATAGTTGATCGCATCTTTTTGAGGCTTTCGCCAGTCGGGATGTATGATGCTGCGACGCAAGCGTGGGCAGGTACAGACTTGTTCGGACTCAGAGATTTTTACGAAGCGACGCGAAAGTATCGAAGGACTGTAATTGACTATTTTTACGATAAAAACGCTTTTGAGGATCGCAAATGGTTTTCTCCTGACAAAGGGTCAGTGGATTGGAATAGTTTACCTCAGTTTTCTTTTCAGAGAAGTGTTGTGGATATAAATGCGAAGCGAGCACTCCCAGATTTACTCCTGCTGCTCATGATGAACTTAATTCTCTTTATGGTAATATTTTTGGTTTTCCAAAGGAGTGAAGTGTAGGATAGTTGTCAGTTATCAGTTCGGTTTTCTCTCACTGCGAGGCATGAGAAACCTTTCAGTTTTCAGTTAAAGAGGTTTGCAGTGGAACCTTCACAGAGAACGGAAGTGTTCCAAGGACTGTTTTAACTGATAACTGATAACCGATAACTGAAAGCTTATAACTGAGGACTGATATATGATTTGGCATATAACAAAACGCGAACTATATGACAATCTTAATAGCCTCCGATTTGCACTTACGACTGTGTTGCTTTTCGTTTTGATGTTGGTTAATGCAGTTATCCATGTCCAAGAACATCCTGAGCGTATGCAGAAATATCACGATGCGACCACAAAATCTCTGAATACCTTAAGATCTCGAACAGATTTATTTCGCATTGCACAAGAAGGACCTGGAAATCTTTACAAAAAGCCGTCTTCACTCCATTTTTCTGAAGAAGGGGGTGACATCTTTTTGCCAGATTATGCCTACGGCATATCTAGGACTCAGATCACCAATAATTTAAGGGCTTTCTGGTCGTTGTATTATCCCGCAGCGTTTCCTAATGTATTCAATCTACGTCCGGATACTGTCAAAGTAGACTGGGGATTTGTAATCGGGTATGTTCTGAGTCTGATAGCAATTCTGTTCACCTTTGATTCTATTTCCAGTGAACGTGAACGCGGTACGCTCCGATTGATGTTGGCGAATTCAGTGCCACGACACACTGTATTGATTGGCAAATTTTTAGGGGCATTAGTAAGTATTAGCATTCCCTTTACGCTTGCGATATTCATGAATCTATTGGTAATTTCTATGTCCAGAGACATTGATCTTGGTGCAGATGTGTGGATACGTTTATGTATTATTTTCATTATTGCGATTTTGTACCTATGCCTGTTTATTGCGTTAGGTTTGTTAGTTTCGTCATCTGTGCAGAACAGTGTTGCGAGCCTTGTGATCCTCCTATTGACGTGGTGTGTTTTTGTCGTTTTTATACCGAGTACCTTGGCTTCCATTGCGAGCGGTTTCTCAAACCCAATGACTTATGATGAATTCTTCAAACGCCGAAACCAAAACATAAAAAACCTCGAGGAAGAATACGTTGCTCTTTTGCAACAGACGCGTGGGTTAGCAGATAAAAAGATACAGATAGATAGTGAGTATGTCGCCAAAGGCACTGAACAAGAGGAACGTTTGTCCCAAGAACATTTAAATCAACAGATTTCCCAAATTCAACTTGCACGTTCCGTCACTCGTATCTCACCTGTTACGCTTATCCAGCATCTTCTTGAAGTTTTTGTCGGAACAGGGTTTGAACGGCATCAACAATTTTTAGAGAATGTGCAGCGTTATGCACGCGAATACCGAGAATTCGTCACGGATATGGATAGAGCAGATCCCGAGAGTCCCCATATTATTGGGGTGCGTGAGGGAATGTCGAAGAAGCCTATCAGCCCAGAATCAATTCCGGCCTTTGAAGATACGCTCAGTCTCAGTCGAGATTTTAACGCTGCAGCTATTGATTTGTTCTTGTTGATTTTGCTTTTTGTTGTTCTTATGTCGGGAACTTATCTTACGTTTGTACGTGTTGAGATATAATACTTATGACAACACTTATCCATTGAGAATGCCTTGACAATCTTAACTTTTGCATAGGATCTGTACTGCTGAGCAGATGGAGAGAATAACCGCTTGTAGTCAAAGTGTAAGTATAAGGTACTATAGTTTGGACAATATTGTAAATTTTATGCTGCCTCGTCGAAAGGCAGAACTGTCTCGTCTTGAAAACTGACCTTAATATTCTGCGAGTTTGTTTTTTCTTTGAACTTGGCAAAAAATGACGACACCGCCATTTGCGATCGGAGATAAGCCACCCGTAAGCCTTGCGTGAGTTTTCTCGGACGATACCAATGAATGCCGAGATGTTGACAGACGCTCTGAACACTGATAGTTTTCTGTGTAGTATTGGGCATTGTGAATATCAACTTCGTTAGGCTCGCAGCGACAAAACTTAGCTGCACAAATCGATTGATACTTTTTCGAGATTTTAGGCGATAGGCATCAAATCCGAAATGCTGTTTGGCATCCCGAAAGGCCGTTTCGATCTGCCATCTTTGGCGATAGTATTCAACGATCTGAGGTATCTCAAGCGTCAAATCTATCGTAAAAACGCAGAAATACTGATACGGTTTTGAGGCTTTGCGACGCTTGCGGATAATCACGAGTCTGACATCCGCATCACACATTAAACTTTTCTATGGAAGCGAACTCGGTGATGTCCATCAACCCGGATCAGAATCTAAGGAAAAATATTCTGTGATGTTCAGGGACCATTCAGATCAGGTGGATGTTTGCGTCAAAGCAGGTTCATTAGTGATGCGAGATGCACGTCTTCTGCATTCAGTGCGAAAAAACGATACGGACAAACGACGCACAATGCTTCTCGTATGGATTGTCCGCCCAAACACCATTCCAGACTATTGGAACGACGAAATCCCTAAACCCGTTTTGAATCGAGATGAAACCAAGGACTACCCCAGTTCACAGATCCCCAATGAATTTTTAGATTACAGTGAAATCGAGAATAAAAAGTAGGGACACCGCTTGACCACCCTCCCAAATTATGCACCTCTTTTCTCATAACTCGCGTCTTTAATTATAAGTGAACAAAAACGCACGCTGGAGTCTTTCGGTGAAAAACGAAGATGTTGTATTGATCCAACGTATCCTTGCAGGCGATGAAGATGCTTTTGCGAGTTTGATCAGAAAGTATCGGAAGCAGGTTCACGCGCAGGCATTGAGACAAGTAGATGATTTTCAGATCGCTGAAGATATTGTACAAGAGACTTTCCTGCAAGTCTATCAGCGGTTAGAAACCTTGGAAGACCCGAAACTCTTTCCAAAGTGGCTCTATGTGATTGTGAATCGACGCTGTATCGCGTGGCTCCGCAAAAACAGGTTACAGATCCAATCACTGGAAGAAACCGACATCTCAGAGATAGAGACAGAGGCGTATTCCCGATATGTCGCTTCAGAACACGCAAAAACGACTGCTGAGGCACAGCGTGATCTCGTCCAAAAACTCCTAACGAAGTTGAAGGAGAGCGATCGCGAAGTTATCACGCTCCACTACTTTGAAGAGATGTCATCTTCAGAAATAGGGACATTTTTAGGTGTATCTGAAAATACGGTTAAAAGCCGCCTCCACCGTGCGCGGCAACGACTCAAGCAGTACGAATTCATGATTCAAGAGGCATTAGACATCACAATTGAAGAGGGGCATCGCTCCCAAAAACAGTTAAAAGGAGAAATTAGCATGACAGACGAAGTGAGAGATGAAGCCAAAACCGAAGCAAATGCGGAAAAAACGCAACGCCAGATAGCTGATCTGCAACAGCAAATTAAGGTTATCGCTGCTGAATCGGATGCTTTTCTTGCGTCACGAAGAAATGAGGCACTTGAGACATTGCGCCGTGTGCCCTATGATGCTGAAAGACCGATTTCATGGGGCTATGTCGGTGGGTATCGCACCTCTCCCGGAAAGATGACCGGACGCGTCGCATTTTGGTCGGATGATATAGATAACTTTTTATCTAAAGCACCGGATGCCGACATCGTGAATCTTGCGAACATTTTCACGGACCCTACTATCATCGCTGTTTTAAGACAGTTAGTGGAGGGAAAGAGATCGGTCTTGGATTTGGCAAATGGGTGTGGTCTCCCAGAAAGTGAGGTAGAGAAAGCCGTGGGGACGCTAATGGACGCGACATTAGTGGCGCGCACGGAAGATGATCTCATCGAACCGAAAAACGATGTTGTCTCCTTTTTCCTGAATTTCGTGAGTATGACAATCGTCCATCTCGGACATATCAGACCTGAGAATTAAGCTCGGTTTTCGCTGGCGAGGGTTTTATAGTAAAACCTACAATCAATTAGACATTGTAGAAGGGCGAGGTTACAAACCTCGCCAGCGGTGGTGAGGTGTTTTGTGTTTTCCAAAGTGCCCTCTTATTTT
>CAZQIP010000212.1:0-11175 GCA_964593655.1 uncultured bacterium
TGAAAAGGTTTTACCCACTGACACTTACGATATTGGTTGTTTTTACATTGGTTATTGGAACTTCACACTTGGCATTTGCGCAGGGAAAAGTTAATATTGACGACGGGCCTTTAAAAGAAGCAGATTGGTTCAAAGATCTCGTCGCAGGCGCGTTGAGCGAATCCCACGCTGATAACAAAAACTGGATTACCAAGTGGTACGGCCCCGACGGAAATTATGAAAACAATGAAGGTTTTCAAAATTCAAGTAGAAGTGACCTTATTGAGGAAGGCACCAAAGGTAAACTCACACAGCAGTCACTCTCAACCCTTGCAGGCTTAAAGAAAACCCAAACTGTTAAGATGGCATGGGACCGTGACAACGGTGGCACTCGAAATTGGACAGTTTTTGAACTGGATCCGGCGAACCAAGACAATATGAACCGAGGGGGCCCTGCTAATGACATTGATACCTACGCTATATGTGTGGTTGCTGCGCCTAAAGATATGAAGGCGGTGATGTCGCCAGCGCACGATGACCATGCCCAAATTTGGATTAATGGGGATAAGTGGTATAACAATCCAACTTGGACAGGCGGCGCGCAGGTGGTTAATTATAACATTGAAGTCAAACTGAAAAAAGGTGCCAATGTCGTTCTTTATCGGTGTGGTGAAGGTGCTGGTGCTGCCTATCTCAATTTACACTTTGACGATAACACGCATGAGGTTTGCAAAATCTATCCTGATAAATCGGAGGACCAGAACGGTTTCTTTAGGGAGATTGCTGGTGGCCTTCCAGTTGATCCTACAGGAAAGGCGACAACAACTTGGGCGGATATTAAGCGGAATCACTAAACAAAGTCCCTGCTGTATACGCTTGCAGCAGGGACTTTTTGGCAAACTTCACTTTACGCATTCCTTATTTTTGATGATTAATAAAGGATTTCTGATGTATATCAACTTTAAGTTCCTACTCAGTGTACTAAGTGCGGTGTTATTGCTGAGTTTAGTTCTGCCAGTATTTTCTTTCGAGCCTTCTGGTGGTGTTTTGATGCTTGATGGTGAAGATGGCTATACGATCCTTCCACGTGCCGAACATGGATATATTTTCCCAAGAAATACTGATGAATTTACTGCTGAGGTGTGGTTCTATCCGAAAGCTGGACCGGAGCCGAAAGGGTTAAATATCATTCTGAGTCAGCAAGTCGTCTTCGGATTGACTGCAAATGGCAATGGTCAGTGTAGGTTTAGGTTGAAAAAGAATCAAGTTTGTTCCTTCCTATGGAGCAGCATATCTTGAAGGCGCAGTGAGAGGTATCAGAGGCATGGATGTTGTCATTAAGAAGGATCAATGGAATTATATGGCAGTCATCTTCAAGGATAGCACGCTTTACTTGGCGTACAACGATCAAATTGTTCGAGGCGCGAGACGTGACATTATGAACGTCGTGGCTGGGGATCTTCGTGGCCGTGAACAGTTTAAAAGTTTCTTTGTGGGGGATATGCTGAAGATGCGCTAATAATCCAGGATAGTCAACTGTTAGCCCGAGAGACGTACTTTCATGGCGCAGTTGATGCGATAAGGTTTTCCAATATCGCCCGGTATGATTTACCGGTCGAGGAGAGGGTCTCGCCGTTTGATCCGCCGCATCGTTTCTTTTCTGATGTGCATACGTTGGCACTCTGGGATTTTAATGACAAGGCAGGAGCGGATCGCTTTGAGGATACGTCAGGGAATGGGTATACCTTAATCGGCATGAATGGTGCTGCTACCATTGGTGGGACGGGTGTTAATCTTAATCTGAATCGTAATCCTGAAGACGGACTTGAAATTCGTCCGGACAATTCTTTAACAACGACATGGGGTCAAGTCAAGTCGGAAGCGTTTTGAACCTGAAATTTATTGTGAGATTTTTGAATGTGAGCCTTTGGCTTACTAAGTGTTGCGACGATATAAGCCGGTCATTAGCATTGATGGGGTTCGTGTAAAATGGCGCATGGACGTGAGCGATACACCCCTACGCTTCGTTCCTCGGTGCTAATAATGCGGCTTGGTTGGCGAAATGTCAATCAGTGCCGTCAGCGATCGTCGTGGACTTGAAAAAGAGGGGAGGTGATATTTATGCAGAGACACATTTCACCGATAGCCAAGCAACGCATCAGCGATTTTTTCACGCAGGAAGATGGCAGCGTCGGTAGGTTATTGAACTTCAGACTATTTTGTTAGACGATTGGACGATCATCAAGGAAGGGAAGATGTTAAATCATCAAAATTTACTACTTGGCACTTTGGGGCTTTTCTGTCTCTACGCTACATATACAGATATTCGGGAAAGAAAAATAACCAACCTCTGTGCGTATGGACTTATCTACGCGGGGATCCTGAGCCAGATTATTTTTATCCTCTCAGGTAACACGACACTGTTGAAAAGCCTGATAACAGTGACTGGGGGTTTCGGGATTGTTTTTGTCCTCTACTGGTTCGGGATATTCGCTGCTGGGGATGCGAAACTGTTTTGGGGGATCTGCCTCCTCGTTCCGCCGGATCTATTTTCTGGGGGGAATACCTTGACTCAGTTTGTGCCAGCGTCTCTGGCGATAAACACCTTTGTTCCATACTTTTTGATTTTTACAATTTATCTGCTTACGACTTCAACAGGGGGTCAGAAGTTAAGAGCGTTGACGCAGATCTGTCAGATGGACGATTTCTTTAAAAAAGTTCTGGATATGCTTTTCCGTCTCATTTTACTCCTCGGGTTTGGACAAGTTGTTAATATCTTATTTCGTTGGCAAGAGATCCGGATTGATCCTTTGTATTTTTCGATACTCGTTTTATCTCTTTTCTTCGCCGTTAATTATCTTGTGAGCAAATTTAGTTTGGAAAAATGGCGGAATTATATAATTTGCCCCGTGCTATTTGAGATTATGATTTTGAGCACGCCTTTTACCTTGAGGGCTTGGTCTCAGACCTATCTGATGTTTTTGAAACTATATCTTATCTACATCTTCCCAAGGAGTTTCCCGTTAAAGAATTCATCCAACAACTTCCGGTAAATCTATTGTCCTTACTCCGTTTTCTGGCGATTTTACTCTGTGTCGAATTCTTCGCATATCAATCGCAAAGTCGATTCACCTTTTTTCATCTGGTGCTGGCAGTTATTTTGTCATACACGCTTGACCGTGTCGCGAAAAGATTCCAGATCAAGGCGTATATCACTTATCCGGTATACTTCGTTCCTGCTGTTGTTATTTTCGTATCAAATCCAGTGCTTCTATTGGCGTATTGGGAAAAGTTCTTGTTTTTTGCGGTGGTCTATCGTTTAGTTCTACCTATCATTAGTACTTATATGCTTAATTTGGATATGTCGTGCCTCAGCACGTTGGTGCCGATTGAGCAGCTCCAACCCGGTATGATTCCGGCGGAGAAGATCATCGGAACTGAGACAGACGAAGGGGTTTCCTATAGGAAAGAGCCTGCGGTTGTTTCAGATTCCTTTGATAAAAATGTGCTTGTTTCACCTGCCCCGGAAGGGTTGTCTGATGAAGATGTGCAAGAGCTTAAGGAAATAGAAAAGTCGGGGAGTTTTGAAGCATTCGGCGGAACGTTGGCGATTCAACATTCGGTGCATTTCGCACCAATAATCTTAACGGGAACACTTCTAACAATTCTTAGTGGGGGCATATTTTATGCCCCGATAATTTAAGGAGGATAAACACCCCACCAGTACTATCGCTGTGTTAATTCTGCCCTATTTTGTGCAATTCGGAACTAAGGTATGCCCAATTTCGTGCAGGACTTTATGGCTATTCTATAGAGAGGTTTCTCCGCGCTATATTCGCGAAATCGGCACAAAATTTGCTACGACGGTTGTTGGCAATCGGAGACTCTTCTCCCGTAATTCCAATTTTCGCAAAATTCTTCGCTATAGACGCGACTTCGGGAAACCTCATTGGCGCGGTTTGAAGCCATGTCTACCGATGACTGACTGATGACGGAGAACTGGGAACTGAACATCTCTGAAACTGGAAAATCTCAATGACATGAATGGAGGATAAAAAAATGAAAGGAAAACTTGCTTATATTATATTGGGGACGACAATACTATTCGGCCATTTCTTGCTGGCGGCGGACCTTTGTGTACACGCATCCGATGTTCCGTATATTGCCTTTAGTTCCAATCGGGGTGGAAAAGATGACATCTACATGATGGATATCAACGGCAAGAATCTCCAGCAGCTGACAGACTATCCAGGGCCTGAGTATCATCCTACGTTTTCGCCGGATGGACGGCGGATGGCTTATGTTTCGAGTCGGGATGGCAATATGGAAATTTATGTGGTGAACCTTCGGACGAAAGCATCCCACAGATTGACAAACCATGCGGGACGAGATTATAATCCGGTCTGGTCCCCAGAGGGACGATGGATCGCGTTTGAATCCCATAGAACCGGGATTCGCCACATCTATAAAATCGAACCGGACGGCTCAAATCTCCAACAGTTGACGCACGAGCGGAATAGCAACCACCACCCGGCTTGGTCCCCCGATGGTCAATCCATCGTTTTCTCTTCCGAAGGCGCCCTCTGGACGATAACTGCAAACGGACGAAAACTGAAACAACTCGCAAATCGCCAGCAATTGGCGAGCACGCCCGCTTGGTCGCCGGATGGAAAAAAAATTGCTTTTACGACGACGCTTTTGAGAAATACGGACATCTATATCATGGATGCGGACGGCGGAAATGTCAAGAGATTGACACGCCATCCAGCATGGGATTCGTCTCCCGTCTGGGGACCTAATGGACAATGGATCGTTTTCAATTCCGGGGGGGAGGAAAATTATGACATCTATGCGATAGATGTGGCGGGCACCGATCGCCGCCAATTGACAGACGATCTGGCGAGGGATGTGGAACCGACGTGGGTGCCAGCAGGTTTCTTTCCCGTCTCTCCGACGATCAATACACAAGCGACCTTGTGGGGTAGACTCAAGCAGTCTGTCGGTGACTAAATGAAGTGCATCGGATAGGGGCAGATTGAATCTACAGAGAATGACGTAAGTGCGTTGCGGATTGAAATTGGAATATTAAAAATCTGCAGTACCTACTATTACAAGATTATGAGTTTCCACTTTTGTGAAGTTGGAAACCAAGGATTCCTGTCTATCCATTCAGCGATAGGCGGAAAATTGAAAGAGAAAGGAGGTGATATTGATATGCGAACTCATTTACACCAACAGGTAAACCATAAAGTTTCTCGCTTTATCATGGGTGAAGAAGGTAAAGTGGGGAGCCAAAGCGCGTTTACCGCAGCAGCCTTCATCGGGGCAACATCACTGGCAGGCATGCTCCTCGGTACCACTAACGCAAAAGCAGCTTGGGTGTGTGACGGCGATCTGCTTAAATGTCATGACACCGGCCTGTGTTGCCATTGTTTCGATGCGCAGCTCAACGCCGATTATCACGGTTGTACACAAGACACGTATGACTGCATGCACCCTAACTTTGAGCCGGGCCTAGGTATGTCTTGCTGGTTTAAGCCGTAGTAAATATTCAGGTTGTTGATCACCCGTTTGAAAACGACTGGATATTTGCCTTGATTGTGTAAACTGGGAGATGTGGCGATGATGGAGATTATCGTTTATATTGATTTCTACTCTGTCAATGCCTCGTCTCCCTTATTACCAAAAATTGGAAAGTTGCTATCATTTTCTGAATGGCATCCGTGGAGGGTGTAAAAATGAAACGGCACCTGACTTATATCATGTTTGGAACGATCCTGATTTTGTGGCACTTTGTGTTTGTGGTAAATCTATATGTCTACGCATCCGATGTCCCGTCCATTGCCTTTAGCTCCAAGCGAAACGGAAATTATGACATCTACATGATGGATATCAACGGCAAGAATCTCCAGCAGCTGACAGACCACTTAGCCGATGAGACTGCTCCCACGTTTTCACCAGACGGACAGCGAATGGCTTATGTTTCGTCTCAAGATGACAATAATGGCATTTATGTGATGAACCTCAACACAAAGGTATCCGACCGATTGACGAACCATCCAGCAGGTGACTTTAATCCGGCATGGTCTCCAGACGGACGATGGATTGCGTTTGCCTCCGAGAGAGCAGGGACACTTAACATCTACAAAATCGAACCCAATGGTGCGAATCTTCAACAGTTAACGCATGGCAATGAGAAAAACAACACCCCGGTTTGGTCCCCGGATAGCCAACTCATCGCTTTTCGTGCTTTCAGGGACCCCGCGGGCATCTATATCATGGATGCGGATGGCGGAAATGTAAGTAGACTCAAAAACCAACCCAACCAAGCATATACGCCCGCATGGTCTCCAGATGGAAAACAGATTGCCCTTAGTGGAGTTCTTTTTGGAAATTATGACATCTTCATCCTAAATATTGATGGAACAGATCTCAGACAGATCACCCGCCATCTCAACGGTGAGGGGTCGCCGGTCTGAGCACCTGATGGACACACGATTATTTTCATGTCCTGGTGGGAGAGAACTGCTGACATCTATCGCACAAACATCAATGGTATCATAGGAAATCGCCGCAGATTGACACGCCATCCGGCAATAGATATGGGGCCGACATGGGTGCCAACACGGACTTTATCTGTTGCTCCGACTGCGGAGACACAAACAACACTCTGGGGCAGGTTAAAACAGCCTGTCCAAGACTAAATGAAGTGCATCGGATAGGGAAGATTGAATCTACAGAGAACGGCGTAAGTGCGTTGCGGGTTGAAATTGGAATATCAAGAATCAGCAGTGCCTCACATTACCGGATTAGGAGTTTCCAACTTTTGTGAATTTGTAAACCAAGGCTTCCTGCCTATCCATTCATGGATAGGCGGAAAATCGAAAGAGGAAGGAGGTGATATTGATATGCGAACTCATTTACACCAACAGGTGAACCGTAAAGTTTCCCACTTTATCATGGGTGAAGAAGGTAAAGTAGGAAGCCAGAGCGCGTTTACCGCCGCCGCCTTCATCGGTGCGACATCCTTAGCAGGCATGCTCCTCAACACACCCAATGCAGCAGCAGGGGCTGATGACTGTGGTGTTAAGGGAACGGATAACCATCCCATATGCAGCGATGACGATCCTTGGTGTTGTATATGTTGGGATCCGGAATTAAATGCTGATTATCATGGTTGTGGTCCAAAAGACGAGTATAGATGCACGTCAAGCGACAAGACCACACCTGGACTATCTTGTTGGAATGTTATGAATTTTTAGTGCTGAAAGGGTATCCAGATATCAGTTGGTTACCTACGGACACTTAAAATCAAACTGGCGTTTGTCCAGGTAATGTAAAAGGGAAATATGGGGATGACCAGAATAAAGGGCAATTTTTGCTATTTGTCCTGCTCGGTATGCAGTTCTATATTTCCTTTTTACAAGAATCGTCGTGTGAAGGTTGCCACCATTTACATTGCTTTTGCAACTTAACAAACCCTCTGGCACCCGATTATTATCCTGCGTGGTATTTGATCGTCTTCAGTTCCAATCAAGGTGGTAACGTTGACATCAACGTTACAAACGCCGAGAGATAAACAACATTCACCGAGTGATATAACAGCGCAGGAATGATTATGCTTTTACTTTGGGTCTTGTGGTTTTCTTTCTGTTCTTCGACCGCGGAGATGCGAGCAACCTCGCGCACAACGCTCATATTTAGGGGAACTTTAGAACAATGAAACGAATACTGGTATATTCGGTGTTATGGACGATATTACTGTTAAATAGTATCCCGCTCGTGATGAACCTTCATTCGCAAGAACCTGAAGTTGAATATATTGCGTTTAGTTCCAAGCGAGATGGAAATTATGAAATCTACTTGATGGATATAGATGGAGGGAATCTTCGCAACTTAACAAACCATCCAGCATCTGAGTACCACCCAACGTGGTCCCCTGATGGTCGTTGGATGGCTTATGTTTCTGGTCAACACGGAAAGGGCGAGATTTACGTGATGGATATTGAGAAACAGGAACGCCGACGATTGACAAACCATCCGGCATCCGATACGGAACCCGCATGGTCGCCGGATGGTCGAGCGATTGCCTTTGTCTCGTACCGGACGGGTAACAGAGACATCTACAAAATGGATGTTAACGGAGGAAATTTGCAACAACTCACAGATATAGGAGTTAACACGAAACCGGCTTGGTCGCCGGATGGAAGATGGATCGCTTTCAGTTCCAATCGGGCCGCAAACGTTGACATCTATGTCATGGATTCCGATGGGAAGGAACTGAAACGACTCACAAACCAACCGCAATCGGAAAGTGAACCTGCGTGGTCGCCGGATGGAAAACAGATCGCCTTTAGTACAACGCTTTTAGGAAACACGGACATTTATATCATGAACGCCGACGGACAAAACGTTCACCGATTGACCCACCATTTAGCAGAAGACGGTTTTCCTGCGTGGTCACCTGACGGTCAATCAATCGTCTTCGGCACCGAATTCGAGGAAAATAAAGATATCTACATTATAAATGTAGCAGTTAGAACTCGCCATCGGTTGACGAGGCATCCAGATTCGGATTGGTTTCCCGCTTGGAGACCTGCTGGTTTTCTCTCTGTTTCTCCGGCTGCGAACATACAAATAACATCGTGGGGAACGCTGAAGGATCTGCCCGAGACTAAATGAGGCATAGTTGAAACCGATTCAATTGATACTTACCAAATGATGACTCTCTAGGTCGGGATGGCAATATGGAAATTTATGTGATGTCCCTTCCGACGAAAGTATCCCACAGATTGACAGACCATCCAGGACGAGATTATAGTCCGGTCTGGTCCCCAGGTGGGCGATGGATTGCGTTTGAATCCCATAGAATAGGGACGCGTCACATCTATAAAATCGAACCGGACGGCTCAAATCTCCAACAGTTGACGCACGAGCGGAATAGCAACCACCACCCGGCTTGGTCCCCGGATGGTCAATCCATCGTTTTCTCTTCCGAAGGTGCTCTTTGGACGATAACTGTGGATGGACGAAAACTGAAACGACTCACACATCAACAAGTATTTGGAGGCAAGCCCGCCTGGTCGCCGGATGGGGAAAAGATCGCTTTTTCGACGACGCTTTTGAGAAATACGGACATCTATATCATGGATGCCGATGGTGAAATTGTCCGCCGATTGACACGCCATCCAGCAGAGGATTTGTTTCCGGTTTGGGGACCTGATGGACGATGGATCGTTTTCTATTCCAAGTGGGAGGAAAATTATGACATCTATGCGATAGATGTGGCGGGCATCAATCGCCGCCGATTGACAGACCATCCGGCGAAGGATCGGGAGCCGACGTGGGTGCCAGTAGGTTTTTTCCCTATCTCTCCGACTGCAGAGACACAAACAACATTATGGGGCGAACTGAAACAATCTGTCCGTAACTAAATGAGGAGTTATTTAATGGCGCAATACGGCACTTTCTATGTCGTAACAGTAAAACCCAGTGTCAGACCGAACCGTTTGAAGAAGTTTCTTTTAACAGAATGGTTTACCGCCCTTCAGTCCACTTCAGGTTGCCTTGATGTAGAACTTTGGGAGAGCCAACGGAGTCGCGGACGTTACTTGGTGTGTGAACTTTGGGAGAATAAAGAAATCTACCTTCAGAACTCCGAGAAACTCTGGAATGAAGAAAAGAAGGATGTCTTTGAAAAACTTAACTTATACGGAACAATGAAATCTGATTAAGACAGCAACGCTGCAAAAGTGATGCTCCAAAGATTTGGAACATTTGAGAGGAACGAATGAAGAAAAAACATATTCTGTGGGTATTTCTGTTAACTGCTGTTGTAGCAACACCGCCCATCTATCAGCGGTTGAGTGAGGCACATCGATTAAAACAGATTAAGACAGTAAAACACGAGGCGGCTCAAATCAACGCCATACCGCTGAGCGATTTTTTGCGACAATTGAAGGCAATCTCACCCCAAAAGACGTTACTTGTGCTGTATACAGGCAGCACCGAAGGACACCTTGAACCATGCGGCTGCTTCATTGGCCAATCCGGTGGACTGCCAAGGCGTGCGACTGCGATCTCGTCTATCCGTGCACATGGATTCTCTCCGCTGTTAGTTGATATTGGCGGTATCCTCCCGACAAAGGAACCCAAAATGAAGGGAAGTGTGCTCTCAAGGGCGACTTCTCCCAACAATGCTGTCGCCGAAACACGTCCTATCAACACGGTGCACCCGTTAGATCGGTTGAGAACACAGAAAGTACTGGAATCTATGCGATTGTTGGAATATGAGGCACTCGTCCCGGATAAATCAGATATGAATTTCGGTGAGGATTTTGTGACAGACACACTAACTCACCAAGAGTTCCCGCTTCTTACTGCCAACATCGAAGAATTAGAGGGCAATGTTCAACCCGTTCTGATGAGAACCGTAAGCGACAAAAAAGTGGCGATATTGGGGCTTTCATCGTTGTCGCTCCAGGATACAAAACGCAATGTTCTGGAGCGTCTTCTGCCGAAAACACAGAAACAAGCCGACTTTATCGTCATCCTGAGCAATCTGGCACCGGAGGTAAATCGGACAATTGCTGAAAATTATCAAGGCATCTCAGCCATTTTGAGCCATGGGACCGGCGAAACAGAGAAAATTGGGAATGTGCTGCTAACTTATAGCGGCTCTAACGGCGAAACTTTAGGGGCACTGCTGTTGAACACTGATAACACGCCTGGTGTCTCTGCCCAGCAAATCGCACTGACCCAAGAAGTCGAAGATGACATACAAATCAGGGAACTTTTGCAGGACTTCTACAAACAAGTCGCTGACGACCCACAACTACAAGCAGGCGGTGAACGCCTATTTTCCGATTCCAGATCCGCTCAAGGGGCTTCTGGAGGCGGTCAGGGTGCTGAAATCGGGTGGATACGCGATAATATCTATACCGGTTCAATTGCCGATTCCAATGCATTTGTATGTCCCACAAAACCCGCGCGAGGTATTAGATTTATATGAACGCGCAAATTTGGAGGTACTTGATTTTTCGGCAAAGGAATTCAAGATAGACACAAGCTCGTTTATAGCGACTTTTGCGTTAAGTGTAAAAGTCTGAAAGCGGATTCCTTATTAAAAAATTTTAAGCGTCCAGACGGTTATTTTACGTGGAAAATTGCTAAAAAACTAAGAAATTGGTGGAATTT
>CAZQIP010000213.1:0-48513 GCA_964593655.1 uncultured bacterium
GCGATGATGATAATCCACATCCCCGAGGTGAAAAAATCGGTGATGTTGATCTTGAGATATTCCGTCTCAATGCCGACATTGACTATAACGACATCATCGGTCGGCTTGAATACCGGTGGTATGATGGCTACAGCATGATACACACTGCATGGTTGGGGTATAATCTCGGTGATTTGGGTACACTTAAGGCAGGGATTGTGCGAACTCCTTTTGGGCCAAGTGCTTACGGCGTTTCTACGAGCTGGTTTTTTGACCAGCATTTCTATGTTGGACTCGCTGACGATCCAGATTTGGGAATTCTATGGACTGACACCCTTGATAAGCTAACACTTGATGTAGGCTACTTCCTTATGAGTGAACCTCAGCCGGTAAAGTATAGCAGTTTGGCGAGTTCGCGATACGCCTATGACATCGTCAAATGGGAAGAAAAAGCCGATGCCAAGGGAAACGTTGAGTGGGGGGCTGGTGAAAACGGGTTTGATGAACAACATCAATTTAACCTTCGAGCGATCTATGCTCTTGAGAACATCGCAGATGTCGGTGTATCGCTACAATACGGATTGCTGAAGGGAACGAATGTTGGGACCGATGATGGCGGTAACCACTATGCCTTCTCCGCACATGCGAAGAACACCTTCGCGGACTTCACGCTCTTTTCACAATTCTCTTATTACGCGCATAATATTGCTGACAAAACCCCATGGGGTACCGGGGACCTAATTCCGATGGGGGCTTACGATTTCGCCTGGCCCATCGCGTCCAAAGGATTAATACCCGCGCTCTCGCTGCGATACGGCGGTATAGATACCTCAAGTATCTCATGGATTGACAGTGTTACGCCTTATGCAGAGTGGAGTACGATCCTCAAAACTGTAGATGACTACAATCCCAGTATGCTCGTGACACTCGGCGCAAGTTGGACGGTCTTGGGTGCACTATATGTGTATAGTGATTTCGCACTCTCCGACGGCAATTTTTTTGTCGGTAACACGGATGATGACTATGGGAATATCCTTACAGGGGTGAATCACGTTGGTGCCAACGGAAATAACGTGTTGCATTGGCGAATTAATTTCAACTTCGGTTACTATTTCTAATCGGTTCTCTGCTATCGGCTTTCAAAAACCATTGGAAATGAGAAGATCTCTTTGCTGAAAGCCGACGGCTGACTGCTGACAGCCATTAAAAAAGGAGAATTTTGAAATGCGTGAAGAAGGACAACAACCACAATACATGCAGGAAAGAGAGTACAAGAAGTTATTCGGTTTAGAGATTTATCTCACACCTGTATTTGTTATTTCCAGTATCGCAATTGTCGTTTTTATCATAGGTTCTCTCATTTTTCAAGAGGGTGCAACAAAACTTTTTGGGGACCTACGCGTCTGGCTGACCACAAACCTCGATTGGCTGTTCATGATTACCGCCAACTTAGTCTTTCTCTTTTGTCTGGTTGTGGCAGTCTCGCCACTCGGCAAGGTGCGTCTCGGCGGTGCAGATGCGAAGCCTGAATATTCCTACTTAACATGGCTTGCGATGCTCTTTGCTGCAGGCGTGGGTATTGGGCTACTCTTCTTTGGCGTGTCGGAGCCGGTTACGTATTTTCAGGGGGGTAGCTATTCGCCGCTGGGGGCAGAAACGGTTTACGACCCAGCGACGGTCTACACTGCTGAAAATGTCCCTGATGCTGGGGATCCCAAGGTTCAAAGGGCGGCTTCCTTGGGGATAGCGACGACAGTGTTCCACTGGGGTTTACAAGGGTGGGCAATCTACGGTGTCGTTGGACTCGCCCTCGCATTCTTCGCCTACAATCGGGGTTTACCGCTCCTTATTCGATCCGCTTTTTATCCGATATTTGGTGACCGAATATGGGGGTGGCCCGGGCACATCATTGATATCCTCGCCATATTCGCAGGTATCTTTGGACTCGCAACCTCTCTCGGCTTGGGGGTACAACAGGTAACCTCCGGTCTTGACTATCTGTTTGGGATTCCGGCGAACAGTGTCACTATGGTCGTGCTGATTGTAATAATTACGTGCATCGCTTTGGTATCGGTAATGACAGGTATTAATGTCGGTATCAAACGTCTCAGTCAGTTCAACATAATCCTCGCTTTCTTATTACTGGCGGCTATTATCCTGCTCGGTCCAACGAGTTATATTTTTAAAAGTCTGTTCGCTGGACTTGGTGCTTATGTCATGAAGATTGTGCCGCTCAGCAACTGGATTGGGCGTGAAGACACTGCCTTCTTCTACGATTGGACGACGTTCTACTGGGCATGGTGGATCGCTTGGGCACCGTTCATCGGCACATTTATTGCTCGGATTTCAAAAGGGCGCACAGTTCGCGAATTCGTAATCTTTGTCTTGCTTCTACCAACGTTGCTATGTTTGATCTGGTTTAGTGCCTTTGGTGGCACTGCTCTCCACCAGTTCCTGACTGAGGGTTACACGGGCGTAACCGAAAATGTTGAGACATATACTTATGAACTTGCGCTGTTCAAAATGTTTGAAGGACTTCCGTGGACAACGCTGCTCTCCTGCGTCGCTATGACGTTAACAATCATTTTTTTCGTGACTTCGTCGGACTCCGGTTCTTTGATTATTGACATCATCGCAGCCGGTGGCAAGGTTGACGCGCCGATCCCGCAACGCGTCTTTTGGTGTACTGCGGAGGGCTTAGTCGCTATCGCGCTTTTACTTGGCGGGGGGCTAAAAGCATTACAAGCTGCTTCTCTGGCGACAGGCTTCCCGTTCGCGATTGTGCTGTTGGGCATGGGAGTCTGTGTCTGGATTGGGCTTAGTAAGGAAGTCCGCGAATCTGAATAACAATCGACTGTCAACAATCGGCAGTCGGAAGAATGGTTATCGGCAGTCGGTTAAGAGGTTTTGATTGGTCAAGCATCTCTTAACCAACCGCCGAAGCCGAAATATCAGGCTCCCATAGCGAATAGGGAAAACCAATAAATATGAACGCAACAGAACTTGAATTTGAAAAATCACTCATTGAATTAGAAAATCATCTCACGCAATTGGAAGCCTTCGCGGAAGACCATCCTGAGTTAGACCTTACAGCAGGGATTGATGCACTCAAGCAAAATGCGGATGTGCTTACAAAGCAGACCTTCCAGAAACTAAGCCGCTGGGATAAGGTGAGATTAGCGCGCCACGCACAACGTCCGCAAGCCTCTTTCTATATCAACGCACTCCTTGATGAACCTACCGAGCTCCATAGTGATAAACTGTACGGCGACGATCGCGCCCTCATCGGTGGCTTCGCATGGTTTGATGGACAACCGCTCGTCTATCTTGCACAGCAGAAAGGCACCAACCTTGAAGAGCGACAAGAGATGAATTTTGGATACACGCATCCAGAAGGGTATCGCAAAGCGAGACGGTTGATGCAGTTGGCAAATAAGTTCAACCGCCCCATCATCTGTTTTGTTGATACACCGGGCGCGCATTTCGATCTGCGTTCCGAAGAATACGGACAAGCCATGGCGATCGCTGAAAATCTCGCTGAGATGATGCAGCTGCGTGTGCCCATCCTTGTCGTTATTATCGGTGAAGGCGGGAGCGGGGGCGCGTTAGCCATTGCTGTCGGAAACCGCGTATTGATGATGGAGTATGCTGTCTATTGCGTCGCCCCGCCTGAAGCCTGTAGCGGTATTGTATGGAAGGATAAAGGCGAGCATGCACCCGAGGCAACCGAAGGCTATAAACCGACCGCCCCAGATCTGCTCAAGTTGGGTATCATCGATCAGGTCATTCGTGAACCGATCGGCGGGGCGCATAGAGATCCAGAAGCCGCGGCACGCCCCGTCAGACGCGCCATACGTAAGCATCTCACCGAATTGATGCAGATGACTCCTCAACAACTTGTCCAACAAAGATATGAACGCTATCGCCACATCGGACTTTATGGCGAAGATCCCGTAGATATGGCATGAAAATCCGAACAATTACGACAGGCATTCCATTGCCGTTTTCTCCTTACCAACTTCAACGTGCGGCAAAATTTAACACCGCTTGCCAAACCTGCTTTGAAGCGAGCGGTTATGAAGTCCAAACAACGCGTGTGAGCTGTCAAATCTGGGATGAAAAAAGAGATATTGATACAATCCTTAGGTTAGAGTCCGATGCCCAAGCATTGGGAATTGAATTTCTTAACTTGGGGACAATCCTACCGGAAAAGCGATACACAGAAACACATCTCGCGCGTGTCGCCGATGTGATTGTTCAGAGCAAGGTGCTCTTCGCCACCGTCACCCTTACGACCCAAGCCGGACGTATGGCATCGGATATCATTGAAAACACCGCAGACATCATACAGCAGATCGCGCATCGAACGGATGCCGGCTACGGAAACCTCCGCTTTGCCGCGTTGATGAACTGTCCACCAAACACACCCTTCTTCCCAGCGGCGTACTGGCACGACACCCGCACGAACTTCAGCATCGGATGGCAGGCTATAGACCTTGTGCAAGACGCTTTCAGAAATGCCCCGAATTTAGAAGTCGGTTTGCAAAACCTGAAAGCCATCATGGAAGCAGAAGGCCAGAAGATTGTCGCACTGGCACAAACGTTAGCACAAGAGTGGGGCATAAAGTTTGTCGGCATAGACGCATCGCTTGCCCCCATGGGCGATGAAAGCATCGCTTACGCGATGGAACAACAACTCCCCGGTTATTTTGGCGAGCGCGGCACATTAACAGTCGCCGGCGGCCTGACCCGGACCCTCCAATCCCTCGAACTACCGCTGTGTGGATATTCAGGATTAATGCTCCCTGTCCTTGAAGATGTCGGTTTGGGGAAGCGCAGTGAAGCAGGCTATTTTAACCTTGACAGTCTCCTCCTCTATTCTACTGTCTGCGGGACGGGGTTAGATACAATTCCTATACCCGGTGATGCTTCGACATCTCAGATTGCCGCTATTCTGACGGATGTTGCCACACTTTCTATACAGCTAAGCAAACCGCTATCCGTACGCCTTTTTCCGGTTCCCGGATGCAACGCAGACTGTCCGACAGAATTTGATTCCCCCTATCTCACCAATACCACTGTAATGCAAATATAGTCAATAATTCTCAAAGATGTAGGAGCGATCTTTCGGTCGCGACGCTTACTGACTGCTGACAACTGACGACTTCTAAAACTTTTTCCCTTGCCAATTGTCAAATCTTTTGATAAGATGATGCGGATGGAATTAGGTGAACATTGTCTACCCAATTGGTATACATCGGAGGTGACTTACAATGTATATGCGGCATTGGTTACAAAGCCCATCAAGTTTGACACACGGCAACATCATTAAACGTGAGATTTTTAGCAAACGTACAGAGGACTCCGCAGACAAAGAGGGCGCGATTCTCAGATATGTTGACAGTTTTTCTCGGTGCTACCTTGAACCGAGGATCGCTTCTGTGCTTACGGCACTTGATGACAGGCAGCTGATTTTTTACATCGTTGACGGTTCCGGTACATTTGAGGCGGGGGACTTGAAACAGCAAGTTACAGAGGGAGATGCAATTTTAGTCCCACCCGGACTCAGCCATGTCTTGGAAAATTCGGAGCGCACGCCGTTAGAGTTTCTGATGTTGGAAGAAGTACTCTCGGATGGCGTGGCGGCACCGCGCAAGGATGCCCTGATCCGCAACTACCGAGAACGCCCGTTAGGGCAAGGACATTGGACGCATCTCGTACATCCGATTTTTGGTCCGGACGACGGCTTAGTGACGCTCCACTCGGTACTAATGGTGCGGATTGAAGCGATGCAAACGCCTGATACACACGGACACGGTCCCGATATGGACGAGGTGTGGTATATGCTCGAAGGCAACGGCATCCACGTTGTCAGTAGGAATGTCTATCGGCAGATGCCGGGCGATGCTGTCTCTGTGGCTTCGTCTAACCCGGGGCATAGCTTGATCAATGACACAGATGAACCCCTGAAAACCTTCTACTTTGCGAGGTATGACCGATAAAGGAATGACTATGGCTGATAAACCGCATGTGCTTCTCATCTCAACCGACCACTGGCCGAACTCACTGCTGGGTGTTAGCGGACATCCTGCCATCCAGACACCAACACTCGACTCACTCGCTCGTGCAGGTACCCGCTACACACGTGGATACAGTGAATGCCCTGTCTGTGTGCCAGCACGAAAAACATTGATGACCGGTGCAACAACGCGGACCCACAAAGACCGCGTTTTCAACGATCGAAAGGGGATAGACGGACTCCCGACAATTGCACAGACATTTCGCAATGCGGGGTATCAGGCTTATGCTGTTGGTAAGCTGCACGTCTATCCGCAACGTGATCGTATCGGATTTGATGATGTGCTGTTGGGTGAGGAAGGTAGATTGCAATACGGCGCGATTGATGATTATGAACTCTTCCTCGGTGACAGAGGCTATGCCGGTCAGCAGTTCGCACACGGGATGTGTAACAACGATTACCTCAACAGGCCTTGGCATCTCCCGGAAGACTGCCACGTTACAAACTGGAGCACGCAGCAGATGGTGCGGATGATTAAACGCCGCGACCCCACCCGTCCCGGATTCTGGTTCCTCTCCTATTGCCATCCGCATCCGCCGTTGGCACCGCTCCAGTGTTATATGGATATGTACCGCAATATTGACGTGGATATGCCGTATTGTGGTGAATGGGCAAAGCAGGGTGATGATCTACCTTTACCGATAAAAGGGAGGCAGAAACAGGACGAACATTTTAATGAAGCTCTCGTCCGTTCGGCGCGCCAAGCCTTTTACGCGCTTTGTACGCACATTGACCATCAGTTACGGGTCGTTATCGGTACTTTACGTGAAGAAGGGTTGTTGAACAACACGATTCTGCTGTTCACCTCCGATCACGGTGATATGCTCGGTAACCATCGGATGTGGGCAAAACGGCTCTATTATGAAGATTCCGCCAACGTCCCAATGCTCCTCGTCGGGGTCGCAGGCGATGAACGCGTAGGACATCATAGGGTAGATGACCGACTCGTCGGATGGCAAGATGTGATGCCGACACTTCTCCACCTTGCTGGTATCGATATCCCAGACACAGTAGATGGAATACCGATGGTAGGCGGTGAGAAACGGGAGTGGTTGTACGGCGAGTGCGGTGAAGGTGGAAGTGCGACCCGAATGATTCACGACGGACGCTTTAAGTTGATCTATTACGCCACCGGCAACTACCGACAACTCTTTGATCTGGAAGAGGATCCACGAGAGTTAAACAACCTCGCCAATTCACCGGCACACACTGAAATCCTTGAGCGGTTAACAGTTCTCTTGATCGGTGAACTCTACGGCAGCGACGAAAAGTGGCTGGAAGATGGCAAACTCGTCGGTCTGCCTGATCGTGAGTATCGTCCTTCTGCGAACCGAGCTTTATCCGGTCAACGCGGACTCCACTGGCCCCCACAACCATCTACTGGACGTTGAATAGTGTTTCGAAAAGTGGGTGCAGTTCTAACTGCACCCCTCAATTCGTGTTATCCGACCATCCCTTTAACTCCATAATTCAGACAATCAACGCCGGTATTCCGCAATTAAAACCGTTGATTTTCCACGCCAAATGTGGTATCATTTTAACGAGATTGGTTTATTATTCATAACGTTTTTGTAGCGCAAACTTTTAGTTTGCGTGCTGTCAGACTCAATAAAGTTATAGGTCCCTATTGACAGGAGCGGTTTTCAACCGCGTCAGGTATGTTATAAAATTATCAAAATAGGACCTTCTAAAAAATTCATGGCAAAAAAGAAATCAGACACAAATTCCAACAAAAACGGCGCAATGCTCGGCTTTGAAGCAAAGTTATACCAAGCCGCCGATAAACTCCGTAATAACATGGATGCTGCGGAATACAAGCACGTCGTGTTAGGGTTGATTTTCCTCAAGTACATCTCGGACGCTTTTAAGGAAAAACACGATTCACTTCTTGACGAATTTGCCGATCCAAAGAGTGAATACTATATCGATGACGAAATCCGCCGCTTTGAAAGTGCTGAGGACGGAGATGAATATCTCGCTGAAAACATCTTCTACGTCCCGAAGGAAGCGCGCTGGTCCTATCTGCAAGCAAATGCTAAGCAACCAGAAATTGGAAAATTGATTGATAACGCCATGCTCGCGATCGAAGCGGAGAACCCACGACTCAAGGGAGTCCTGCCGAAAAATTACGCACGACTCATGCTTGACAAGCAACGCCTCGGTGAACTTGTTGATCTCATCAGCACAATCGGTTTAGGTGAAGAAGAGAATCGTTCAAAGGATATACTGGGTAGGGTTTATGAATACTTCCTCACACAATTCGCCAGTGCCGAAGGTAAAAGAGGCGGTCAATTCTACACACCTCGCTGTGTTGTGCAGCTGCTCGTTGAGATGCTCGCGCCGTATCAAGGACGGATTCTTGATCCGTGCTGCGGCTCAGGTGGCATGTTTGTCCAGAGCGAAGCATTCGTTGAAGCGCACGGCGGACATCGCGACGACATCTCTATCTACGGGCAGGAATCTAACCCAACCACGCGGCAATTGGCACTCATGAACCTCGCCATTCGTGGGATTGAAGTTAACCTTGGGCAGGAACACGCCGACAGCTTTCACGACAACATGCACCCGGACCTGAAAGTCGATTACATCCTCGCCAATCCGCCGTTCAACAGTAGTGATTGGGGCGGTGATCGGTTACGTGAAGACAGACGTTGGGGTTACGGCACCCCACCAACTGGCAACGCTAACTTTGCTTGGGTACAACACTTTATCTATCACCTCGCCCCAAACGGCATCGCTGGATTTGTGTTGGCGAACGGCTCCATGAGTAGCAATACCGCCACCGAAGGCGAAATTCGCAAAAATATCATTGACGCAGACTTGGTAGATTGTATGGTCGCGCTGCCGGGTCAGCTTTTCTATTCTACATCAATTCCGGTTTGCCTCTGGTTTATCACAAGGAGCAAGGAAAATCCGAATTTTCGGAAACGCATAGGTGAAACACTCTTTATAGATGCTCGCAGGTTAGGAAAGATGATTGACCGTGTACACCGTGAACTTACAGAGGCAGAAATAGCACGCATTACCGAAACCTATCACACCTGGCGCGGCGATGCAGGCGCAGGTGAACATGCCGACGTGCCGGGCTTCTGCAAAAGCACAACGCTTGCAGAAATTCAAGAAAACGGTAACGTCCTAACCCCCGGGCGTTATGTAGGTGCAGAAGTGCAGGAAGAGGACGACGAACCTTTTGAGGATGTAATGGCAAACCTGACTGAGAAATTAACCGAACAGATGGCAGAGGCGAGGCGATTGGATGATGCTATCGCGAAAAATTTGCAAATGCTCGGCTTTGGAGATAAGGTATGAATTTCAGTGACGAAGAAATCAAACGCCACATACGTTTAGGTGAAGACAATCTCTGGGAATTCAAGGAAATTGTGTTCGCGGGAAACAAGCCCAGGGGTCCTAGTCGGGACGATCTTGCAGACGAACTTGCTGCGTTCGCGAATACGGATGGCGGAGTAGTCCTGTGTGGCGTGACCGACAGCGGCAATGTGCAAGGTTTATCGCGCGAGCAAATGGATGAATTGGAAAGACTCTTGACCGAGATTTGCACTGACACGATTAAACCCTCAATTCGTCCGGCTATTTTTCGTAGAGAAATAGAAGAGGGCAAACCGTTCCTGCTCGTTGAAGTACCACAAGGATATGCACTGCACGATAGTCCTGGTGGTGGTTACCATCGAGTCGGCAGCTCAAAACGCAAAATGACCAGTGATGAACGGTTGCGTCTTGCACAGAAGCGCGGACAAACACGCTTCCTCTGGTTTGATAAACAGCCGGTACCGGAAACAGGCTTTGGATCATTGGATGAGTCTCTTTGGAAACCTTTACTGAGTGCCGAAGGTGCCACCGATCCTGAATTGGCACTAGAAAAGATGGGGCTTCTTATTAAAGACGAAAACGGCATAACACACGCTACTGTAGCGGGATTACTGTTGTGCAGTCATTCTCCCGAGCAATGGCTCCCTAACGCTTGCATCTCCGCAACCTGTTACCGTGGCACAGACCGCGCCTCTGAACAGATAGATGCCCAGACAATTACCGGTCCCCTGAACCGGCAAATCGCGGAAGCAGTTGCCTTTGCTGTAAGGAACATGCGTGTCGGAGCATATAAGAATCCTGCGCGTACCGACCTACCGCAATATAGTGAAAAAGCACTCTTTGAAGCGATCGTCAATGCAGTAGCCCACCGCGACTACGAAATTCGCGGCAGCCGAATTCGACTCTCAATGTTCACAGATCGACTTGAAATAAATTCTCCTGGGGGCTTGCCAAACAACCTCACAATTGAAAGTATGGATGTCCGACAATCAACGCGCAATGAAGCGCTCACCTCAATGCTTGGAAGGATGTCTGTTGGAAATATACGCGGCTCGGATGACCGACAATTTTTCATGGAACGCCGCGGAGATGGTGTACCAATTATCTTTCGCGAAACAAAAACGTTAAGTGGAGAATCGGCACAGTATCAACTCATTGATGGTTCAGACCTTGTGCTCACCATTCCAGCTGCTGATACAGAACTTACACCTGCAACTGCCGGTATTCTGGCGCGTCATAGTGGCACTCCACTGCCCGGCATTGAACTATTGGTGCTGTTTCCGAACGAAACATGGAGACGTGCAACTACCGACGAGAATGGTAACACGCAAATCGATCTCCACACGACGCACCTTCCAATGACGGTGTTTGCAGCCGCCCCCGGTTTTGCTGCACACCTTGAAAAAGACTGGATACCAGCAAAAGGAGGGCTTGCAATTGAAATGCAGAGTCTCCACGATGGTGGCTCGGTAATCTTTCCCGAAGCGACAGGCAATATTCCAGGTTTATCCGGGTATTTAAATCCAAAACGCGATACAGGTGACCGAACCTATCTTTATGCTTCCAATATCGCCATAAATAAGGGACAACCGCAGCCTGTTCATTTTATTTTTGGCGAGAATTTGCGTCTCACCGATACCCATGGTAGAGAACTGTCAGTACGCATCGTTGCCATCGTTGGCAAATCAGCACTGCTCGAGTATCGCCCTTATACCAAAGGAGATGAAAAATGACAGTAAAAGAATTAATGGAACTTCTCAAAAAATATCCGGACGATTTACGAGTTGTTGTCAACGGTTATGAGGACGGCTATGACGACATCTCACCAAATCGGATTTTCACGAGAAAAATACAGTTGGACGCTGGAAAACATGACTGGGAAGGACAACACGGTGATCCGCCTTATGAGAGTGAAGAAACCACTGATGATGCCAAGATTGTAGAGGCTCTGGTTTTCTGCCGCGCTCCGTATTATTAAAAACAATTCTCAGAGATAGATTATGACATTTGATTTTCCCGATGGATGGCAACTTCGATCCGTAGAGGATAGCATGAAAGCGATTATTGATTATCGCGGTAAGACCCCGCGCAAAACGCCTTCTGGTGTTCCGCTAATTACGGCGAAAATCGTCAAAGATGGTCGAATAATGCCCCCTACTGAATTCATCGCTGCCGACGGTTATGATTCATGGATGAATCGGGGGCTGCCAGAACCCGGCGATGTTGTCATGACGACTGAAGCTCCTTTGGGCGAAATTGGACAAATTGATAATCGTAAAGTCGCACTTGGTCAACGACTTATCACTCTGAGAGGCAAACCAGATGTATTAAAAAATACTTATCTGAAGTTTGCGATGCAAGCAGCGTTTGTGCAAAACCAGTTGAAGGCAAGATCCACAGGCACTACTGTCCTGGGCATTTCTCAACGTGAACTTAGAAAGATTGAAATTCCACTTCCACCTCTCTCTGAACAACGCCGTATCGGTCACATCCTCAGCACGCTTGACGACAAAATCGAACTCAATCGACAAATGAATGAAACCCTGGAAGCAACGGCGCGAGCGATTTTCAAGTCATGGTTTGTAGACTTTGACCCCGTGAAAGCAAGAATGGAGGGACGCAAACCGCCATGTATGGACACCGAAACCGCTGCACTATTTCCATCAGCGTTCCAAGATTTGGCATTAGGAAAGATTCCGATGGGATGGCAAGTTAAGACGATTGATAAAGATTTCAATCTTGCAATGGGGCAATCGCCTCCTGGATCCACATACAACGAAGATGAAAATGGCATGCCATTTTATCAAGGACGCAAAGATTTCGGTTTTAGGTACCCAACACAACGCGTCTATTGTACCGCGCCAAAACGATTTGCTGAAAAAGGAGATACGCTTGTAAGCGTCCGTGCTCCTGTAGGTGACATTAATATGGTTAAGAAAAAAAGTGTAGTATAGGTCGCGGTCTGGCAGCGGTTCGACATAAAACAGGAATCCGATCTTATACCTACTACTCGATGCAGTTTTTGCAGAATGTCTTTTCTCGCTACGAAGCAGAAGGTACAGTTTTTGGAGCAATTAACAAGACGGACTTCCAAACACTTTCCTACCTCAGACCACCCGATGAGATTGTCGAAGCATTTGAACGTTTGGCTCACCCTTTAGATCAAACTATTGAGAATAACGAAAATGAATCCCGCACACTTGCCCAAACCCGAGACACACTATTGCCAAAACTATTGTCCGGTGAAATCCGTGTAGACGCGGCAAATGAGATATTGGAGGGAACTTAGATGCCTCGGCAGACCGTTCCGCACATTGAATTACTGCGTGTGAAAAACTACCGCGCGCTACGGGATATAGAATTAAAACAACTTAAACCGCTGTCAGTATTCTTGGGAGCAAATGGTAGTGGAAAATCAACACTTTTTGATGTGTTTGCGTTTCTCGCTGAATGTTTTACCGACGGGCTGCGCCGCGCTTGGAACAAAAGAGGGGGACTTAAGGAACTGAGGACTCGCGGGAGTGACGGCCCGATTGAATTTGAGTTAAAATATCGCGAGGAACCCGGAACGCCGATTATCACTTATCATCTTTCTATCAATGAAGATGGGGAAGGCCCCTTTGTTGAAACGGAATGGCTGCAATGGCGGCGCGGGAGTCGCGGAAAACCGGTTCGTTTCCTCAATTTTCGTGAAGGACGCGGAACCATCATCGCGGGTGAAACACCACATGAGGCAGACAAACGAATCAATGAACACTTTGATGATCCGTCAGTACTCGCTGTTAGCATGTTAGGGCAGTTGGCAAGACATCCCCGCGTGAGTGCTCTTCGGCGTTTTATCACAGATTGGCACCTCTCCTATCTTTCCAAAAATGCTACACGCATGGCAACCAATGATACACCACAAAAGAGATTATCCCAAATAGGAGACAATCTACCTAACGTCATACAATATCTACACGAAAGACACCCAGAACGTTTGGAAAAAATTATCTCTTCTCTGTCAAACCAGGTGCCGCGCTTAGAAAAGGTTGACACGGAATTAATGATGGACGGTCGCCGCTTGCTAAAGATTAAGGATGCGCCGTTTGAGCAACCCGTCTTGGCGAAGTTTGCCTCCGATGGTACATTGAAGCTGCTGTCGTACCTGACGCTGTTTCATAACCCACAGCCGCCACAATTGATCGGTATTGAAGAACCCGAAAATTATCTACACCCGCGCTTGTTGACCGGTTTGGTTGGGGAGTTTCTTGAGGCGTTAATGTTCTCTCAACTCATCATTACCACACATTCACCGAGGCTCGTCAACGAACTTCGGGCTGAGGAAGTGTGGGTGTTGTATCGGGATGAGCAAGGCTTCACAGTCTGCAAACGTGCATCAGAGATGTTAGGAATCAAAGAATTTATGGAAAATGAGGCGAAGTTGGGAGAACTCTGGATGGAAGGTTACTTTGAATTTGGTTACCCGTTGACCAATGCAGGCGGTCCAAAGCGAGGTGGACGTGTATCTTGAATTTTTATTAGAAGAGCCTTCCGCAGAAGGGGTATTGAGAACTATCTTACCAAAGATTCTTTCAGGCAATATCAGTTACGATTTTTTTGTCTTTATTTAAAGGTAAAGAACATCTGCTTAAGAGTCTACCGGAGCGATTGAAAACCTACCGCCAATGGATACCTGACGATTGGCGAATTATTGTGCTTGTTGATGAAGACCGGGCAGACTGCCACGAACTGAAGGCATATTTAGAAAGAGCAGCACACGAAGCGGGTTTTGTGACAAAATCCAGCGCATCCCCAAACGAAGATTTTCAAGTGGTCAACCGGTTGGCAATTGAAGAATTGGAGGCATGGTTTTTTGGAGATATTGAGGCTTTGCATACGGCTTATCCAAGAATTCCGAAAACCCTCCAATATCAGAGAAAATACCGGAACCCAGACGCAATCCCGGGCGGCACGTCCGAAGCATTAGAAAATTTGCTCATTCAAAAAAAATACTTTAAAGAACGGATATCTAAACCTACAGTAGCACGCAATATTTCCCAATTTATGGAACCAAACCGCAATAAGTCGGAAAGTTTTCAAATGTTTGTTGAAGGGCTTAAAGCATGCGTGGGAGAAGAATTGTTGGTGTAACTTGGTTAGGACAATAATAAAAGTTGTGATGACAGGTTCTGCTTCCGACGATATTTCGTGGCAGCCGCATATTCGCAACAAACAGCGGCGCGAGGAAATGGCAACCCGATTTAAAAACACAAAAGACCCGTTGAAACTTGTTATCGTCCGTGATATGTGGCTCACCGGATTTGACGCGCCGAGTCTTCACACTATGTATGTAGACAAGCCGATGCGTGGACACGGACTGATGCAGGCAATTGCCCGTGTCAATCGCGTATACCGCGACAAACCCGGCGGTTTGATTGTAGACTACATAGGGCTTGCTTACCATCTAAAACAGGCATTACAGAATTATACGCAGAGTGGCGGAAAAGGAGATGCTACCGTTAATAAAGCTGACGCTGTTGCTCTGATGTTGGAGAAATACGAGATCTGCTGCGGACTCTTTCACGGCTTTGACTGGTTGCCTTGGACTACTGGAAACGCTGAAGATCGGATCAGACTACTACCCTCAGCACAAGAACATATATTGGCGGAAAAAGATGGAAAAGAGCGTTTACTAACGGTGGTTACTGCGCTTTCCAAGGCATTTGCATTGGCTGTTCCAGATGAGAAAACAACTGAGATACGCGATGATGTCGCCTTTTTTCAAGCAGTAAGAAGCGTTTTGGCAAAACCCTCAGTTACTGAAGAGGTAGAGGCTGAAACCACAGAACAGGCGATTAAGCAGTTGGTATCTAAAGCGGTCGTTTCTGAAGGCGTGGTTGACATCTTTACCGCTGCGGGATTGGAAAAGCCTGATATTTCAATCCTCTCCGATGAATTTCTGGCAGAAGTCCAGGATTTACCTCATAAAAACGTGGCGGTTGAACTTTTAGAAAGGCTGCTTAATGATGAAATTAGAACTCGCTCAGAGAAAAATGTCGTACAAGGGCGTTCATTTGCAAGTATGTTGGAGCGTTCAATTCGCACATACCAGAACCGGACAATTGAGGCAGCAGAGGTAATCGAGGAACTCATCCAAATCGCAAAAGAGATGCGTCAAGCACAGAAACGGGGCGATGATTTAGGGCTTTCAGATGAAGAATTGGCATTCTATGATGCCCTTGAAGTTAAGGACAGCGCAGTCAAAGTGTTGGGTGATGAAACCTTACGAACCATCGCCGTTGAACTTGTAGAAACCGTTCGGCAGAACGTGAGTATTGATTGGACAATGAAAGAAAGTGCACGTGCCAAGATACGGGTAATGGTGAAGCGAACCCTTCTCAAACACGGTTATCCACCTGATAAACGGGAGAAAGCTGCTGAGACCGTTTTGGAGCAGGCAGAGGTGTTATGCAACGATTGGGCAGCCTAAAATAGACAATAAGCCTTGTGTAGCTAACCACTGATTGCTGATAACTGAATGCCACTCGGAAAATTTACGAAAATCTTGACAAATTTTTAGGAATAGACTATATTATTAATACAACAGTCTATCTCATAAATCGTGGAAAGACTTTGTAAGCCTAATGGACAATAAGCGCACACGGGATTCATTTGAACACATTCGGATTTATCAACGTTTCCGAACCTAAAACTCCCATGCTTTAGCGGGGGGATACAGGTTCGCCCTTGTGAATGAGACCAAACCTTTGTGGAAAAAAAGATTTGATTTTTTTTAAAATGTGGTATAATGTTCGGACATCGTGGCGGTGGCGTTTGACCTTCCGCTTCGGAGTGCCACCGTCCTGTTTCAAACTCGGTATCACGATGTAAAGCAAAACACGATGTATACCACACTCTACAAACTCTTTCGTGCGCCACGCAATCGTCATTTGAAACACAAAACGTGGATAGCACACACAATATGGAACTACTTTTTGGGATGGCAACGCACCCGATATTCGCTGGGTTTGCCTTACATGTCCTATTCAGAAATGTCACGTGAGTTCACCATCCTACGTAAGTCGCATCCCGAAATGTTTGCTCACTGGCGCGCGTTAGATTCATGGGCTGCGCGCCAAATCCTCAAACGTCTCGATGAAGGTTACCAGCGGTTCTTTCAGAAGATTGCCAAACGTCCCCCCAAGTTCAGATCGTTTCGTAAACCCTACTCGTTTACGATGTGTCCATCTGGATACAAGTTCGCAGTCCCTGTCGCGGGCGAGAAAGGATTCGGTATCTATGGAGACCGCGTGACGATCATGGGGAAAACATACCGATTTAATCTCAGTCGCCCTATATTTGGTAATATCAAAACCGTTACGATCAAAGAAGATTCTCTTGGCGATTTTTACATGTCTGTTGTTACGGATCACGTTCAGTCCTATCTGAAGCCAATGACGGGTAATGCCGCAGGGTTTGATATGGGCGTGAAAACAATGCTGACCTGCTCGAACGGTAAACCCTATGAATCGCCACACTTTTACACCGAGTCTATTAACAATGTTAGAATCGCGAATCGCAAACTTTCCAGAAAACGACGTGGCAGTAACAATAGAGAGAAAGCGCGTCAACATTACGCACGCATGCATCGCAAGATTAAGAGGCAACGTGAAGACCATCATTGGAAACTTGCTCTTGAACTTGTGCGTAGATTTGATGTTCTGTTTTTTGAGACGTTGAACCTTGATGGCATGAAACGCCTCTGGGGACAGAAAGTATCCGACATCGGATTCTACGCATTCCTTGAGAAACTCAAGTGGCAAGCAAAGAAACGTGGCAAGCGTGTTGAATGCATTGACCCATGGCAACTGACGACTTCTGTGTGTCATGTCTGTAATGCGAGAGTTTCTCTTGAATTGAGCGATCGTACATGGACTTGTCAACATTGTAAAACTCATCATGACCGCGATATTAATGCCGCGATCAACATTCTTAAGGTTGGGGCATCAACCTTTGGAGTAGAGAACGTTAGACTTGCGATCGCAAGCTGTTCTTGAGGATACCAGAATCACCCTTGCTTTAACTGGGTGAGTATGTCAAGAGATACACGTTCTATATTAATATTGGACAGGTCTTTGTTAGCGCATAACTCGAAAACCCGTATAAGTTAATAACGCAAGCAATTAAGAAAGGAAAATAGATGTTAGCAGAAATACGTCAAAGAGAAGGGGTCATCGTTATTCGACCCACCGGACGCATGATCGGTGCTGCAAACGCTGAAATTCGGGAGCAGATTAATGAGGAACTCGAGGAGCATTTTGATTCCCCGAAGGTCATCTTTAACCTCGAAAATGTTACCCGTATGGACAGTAGCGGGCTCGGTACGCTTGTCTCCGTGAACGTGACTGTCTCTCGTAAAGGTGGACGCACAGCACTTGTCAATGCCGGCGCGCATATCCGCAACCTACTTATCCTCGGTCGCTTAATGACTGTCTTTGAGACTTACAACAGTGAAGAGGAAGGAATCCTCGCGCTCACTTCTGAGGAGACTTAATAGCAACAGGAGAGCCATTTAGGTCTCCATTTATGCGACTGTAGTTTATAGTTGTGAAACTAAATGGCTCCAACCCATAAGGAATCACACCTTTCGCTTCTACGAAAATTTCCGAGAGGAAACCAAGATACGGAAAAGGACATTTATGGCAAATCAGAACCTTCCAACGTTTACTGTCAACGCCGGTTTCCACGATCGAGATGGATGCCCGGTTAGTGCTAACGTTGACCATCCGGGGGTCAGCCAACTTCACGATCATGCCGTCACCTTAACGGATGTGGCATCTGGTAAGACTATCGCAGCGCAGTGCTACACCAACGAGGACGGTATTACGACCTTAAACTGGATACTTGATGGTCTCGCCGCCGGTGAATCGCGTACTTATACCCTTGCAGAGGGAAGCGTTGCTGGCGAATCCGGCGTTCAGCTAGATGAAGCAGCTGAAACTATCGCTGTTACACTCAATGATCGCCCCTTTACAACATTCCGCTATGCAACTTCTAACAACAAGGGGCAGTATCGCCCTTACTTTTTTCCCGTCCTCGGTCCCAATGGCTGCGAAGTGACACGCGGTGAAACAAGCGAGGTCTCGAAAGATCACGTGCATCATCGCTCACTCTACGTCGCCTATGGCGAAGTTAATGACGTTGACTTGTGGGGTGAAGGGAACAATTCTGGAAGAGTCGTGCATCAAGGCTTCACACAAAAGCAAGGCGGTGCTGTCGTCGGCAGGATTTATACACATAATAACTGGGAGACACAAGCCGGTGATGTCTTAATGACGGACAAACAGAACTTCCGAATCTATAACCTCTCTGAGGATGCTGCGCTTATCGACTTAGATCTGAGTTTCATTGCTTCGGCTGGGGATGTTCATTTCGGAGATACCAAAGAAGGCGGTATCATGTCGATTCGAGTCCATCCGTCAATGAACGCTTCAGATGGTGGAAAAATAGAGAACGCTTTTGGTGGAATCAATGAGGCGGAAACTTGGGGGAAACGTGCGAACTGGTGCGATTATTCCGGCGTTGTTGACGGCACACCTGTCGGTATTGCTGTGTTCGATCATATTGTCAACCCACGCTATCCGACGTATTGGCATGTGCGTAACTACGGGTTAATGGGAAGCAATATCTTCGGCGGTGGCACTTTTGAAAGAGACCCTGCTAAGGATGGCTCCTACACACTCAAACAGGGTGAAGAGATGCATTTTCGGTTCCGTGTCCTGATCCATGCAGGCGATGCCACCGTTGGAAAGGTCGGACAGAAATACCACGATTTCATCAACCCGCCTACCGTTGAGGTGTCCTGACCGCGAAACTTATACCAAGATGGTTGTCAGCAGTCAGAAAGAAAACTCCGAAGGTTTCCGATAACCAGCCCGCTGATAGCCAATACACGGAGAATTCATAAATGCCTATCCCAACTATTCATGTGGGATGTACCCATTTCGCGCACGGTCGTTTACAAGCCCAGGTCAATTCGCACGGGTTAGAGCCCGTCGCGTGTGTGGACATCAACCTTGAAGCTGCACGGGAAGGGGTGTCATCCATAAACGGTGCACCTGAAGGTTTAACAGAACGTATCTACACGACCATAGCCGAGGCGAAAGAGAAACACGATGCCCAAGCATGTCTTATCTATGCCTCAACAACCGTTCACGCTAAGTTAATCGTCGAAAGCCTGAACCTCGGTATGCATACGCTCTGTGTCAAACCCATCGCAACAACACAGGCAGAATTCCACGACATTATCCGGGCACACAAGGCAAATCCAGGCTTAATGCTCGTTCAAGGGCAGAACAAACGTTGGAACCCCGCCGCCGCAAAAATGCGGGAATGGCTCCGTGAAGGTGGCGGTATCGGTGAAATGTTAGCTGGTGAGTGTCGGTTCTGGATTCGGCAGAATCTCTACACAGGACCCGATTCCCGACAACCCGATGCTTATGTGGATGGACTCTTTTTCCATGCAGGCTGCAGCCATCAACTTGATCAGCTTGTTGCTGCAAAGGGGCTTCCTAAATACGTTACCGCGCATGTCCACAACCGCCGTGATCCTGAACTTGGGCAAATTGAGGCTTGGGGGACAGCAGGCGGTAACGCACTCATGGAATACGCAAACGGCGCGCCTTTCTCTTATGCCGGAACCCGCGCCGGGCATACCGGTCCCTTCGGTTGGAGCGGAAGTTGGAGCTTTCACGGCGAAGATGGTGATCTCCGTCGAGACGGAGGGCATCTGCAACTTTTCCAACTCGGCAAAAACGTTGAAGATTTAACGCTCCAAGATTTACACGCAGGACTCATAGAAGATGATCGGCTCCAATTCGATGCCTTTGCCCAAGCGATTGCCAACGGCACGGATCGGGACTGGATGCAAGACACGACCCTTGGTACATGGATACTGATGGAAGCTTGCAACGAGTCGGCGCGAACGCATGGACGCGTTGATGTTGAAGCGTTCGCTAAGAAGATGCTTACTTAATGAAAAATGAAATTTTCAAATTTTCAAATTTGTTTTTTTCCTGACCCACCTGAACGAACCGCAAGGAAAATTAAAAAATGCAATCTCCACACGGCTCAGCGTTCCGCCCGTCTGTGATGGGTAGGAACGGAATGGTTACATCTGGACATGTACTTGCCTCACAAGCGGGCATTCAAACGATGATGGCAGGCGGCAATGCCGTTGATGGAGCCATCGCGACTGCTGTGGCTCTCGGTATGGTTGAACCTGCTGGTTCTGGACTCGGTGGCGATGGGTTTATCCTCATCTATTGGGCGGAAACTGGGAAGGTTGAAGCGGTAAACGGCACTGGTCCCGCACCGCGTGCTGCAACGCGGGAAACCTACCTCAAGGACGGCGGGATCCCAATGAAGGGTATACGGAGCGTTTCCGTACCCGGAATTGTTGACGCATGGCTCCTCGCACACGAACGCTACGGCGCACTCAAATTAGAAGACGTTTTTGCACCAGCAATTTCGCTGTGTGAGGACGGTTTTCCTGTCAGTCATAGGCTCGCGGGTGGGCTTAAAGGCGAGAATGTTCGTTTCGCCGCCGAACCGGACAGCCGCGCTATTTTTACAAACGATGGTGAACCGATCCCTGCCGGTGAGTTCATCGCCAACCCTAATCTCGGTGCCACACTCCGAAAGATCGCAAAACATGGCAGAGATATATTCTACAAGGGTGAAATCGCTAAGGCTATCGGTGAATTCAGCCGTGCCTACGATGGACTTTTAACCGCCGAAGACCTCGCTGATTACCACGCACACTGGGCTGATCCGATACATGTCAATTATCGCGGGTACGAAGTCTATGAAATGCCTCCCAATTCAAGCGGACATATCCTGCTTCAAGAATTGAACATGGTTGAGCTATTTGATCTGCAAAGTCTGGGATGCAATACCGCCGAAAGTGTGCATCTGATGGTGGAAGCGAAAAAACTTGCCTTTGCTGATCGAGAGAAATATATGGCGGATCCGGATTGGGTGGATGTTCCGATAGAGGGGATGTTATCGAAATCCTACGCCGCCGAGCAAGCCGAACGCATTGACTTGGAGACAGCCGCTTTCGATGTCCCAGCCGGTGGTCCAGAGGCACACGAAGATACGACCTGTTTCTGCACCGCGGATCGTGCGGGAAATCTCGTCTGTGTGCTACAGAGTATCCAATCGGGGTTCGGTTCCAGTTTAGTCGCAGGTGACACAGGTGTCCTTTTGAACAATCGTATGACCTATTGGCATCTGGAAGAAAGGCATCCGAACTGTTTGATGCCGGGCAAACGTGTCCGCCACACCATGAATCCTGTTATTGTTACAAAAGACGGTCAGCCGTTCTTAGCCTGTGGCACACCGGGTGCGGATACACAGGTCCAGACGAATTTACAACTTGTTACCCATATTCTCGATTTCGGAATGACACCGCAAGAAGCGGTTTCTGCCCCGCGTTGGCGCAGTTTACAAAACCCGATGGAATCCACGATTCCACACACTTGCTCGAATGACCTACAGTTAGAAAACCGGTTCCGTTCGGATACGAAGGATGGATTAGCAGAGAGGGGACACGAACTCCAAATCGTCGGAGATTGGGGCGGCCCGGGAAGTGCACAGATGATAATGGTTCATCCGGAATCTGGCGGGCTTATCGGCGGTTCTGATCCGAGAACAGACGGGTATGCCGTCACTTTTTAGAGGAATTGTTCTTCATACTAAAGCAAGATTTAAACTGTGGAACAAAGATGGTTGCGTACTAACGATATTCATGGTGGGTTACCAAAAATATACTGCCACAATATCATTATTTTGTTAAACTCGTAGGAGGCTGATTATGAACGGCAGCACTATAAGATTCTTTACGCACGCGGTTCTAATGATAACCTTTTGTTTTGTAACACCACAGATTTGGGGTGCTGATACTGTTCTCTTTGAAGAGGATTTTGAGGGAGTGGCACTCGAAGCAAGTATAATGGAACAGGTCAAAGATAACAAAGTCTGGTCAGGTACACCGCCTGAGGGCTGGGAAATTACAAAGGAGAACCCGAAAGACCTCGGGATGCCTGAGTGGAGAACCTGGGCGATTGTTGACCTTGAGTGGTGGACGGCAACGGCGGAAGACCAGCGGCGTAGTGAGTTCACAGGGGTACACAATGACGGCAAAGGGATAGGTAAGGGAGCCGTTTCTGATCCTGATGAGTGGGATGATTGGGCCGGAAATGGCGATCCTGACGCTATTAGCCGTTGGAATGGTCACTTAATTACGCCACCCATTAAAATCAAGGGCGCAGCAGCGAAATCGCTCGTCTTAACGTTGGATTCGAGTTGGCGACCAGAAGATACGCAAAATGCGGAGATAACAGTGAGTTTCGACGGCGGTAAGGAAGAACGCATCCTATTCTTCAAGAGTGTCGGTATTGACGCAGGCGCGCATACGCTTGTTACAATTCCTACGCTCGACCTGGATGAGGAAGATATAAAGGACGGTGAACAGATAAACGAAACGTTAGAAATCCCGATCGACAACCCTGCCGGTGCCGCTGAGATGGTTATAAGTTTCGGTGTCATTGATGCACAGAATGATTGGTGGTGGGCAATAGATAATATAAAGCTCATCAGCACTGCTTTTGATGTAGAACCGAGAGATAAATTGGCAGTGAAATGGGGAGAAATCAAGTTCCTACAATAGACCTGCTTTGCCAGATTGTGAGCAACGCAGCACGGCTTACAATTCCACAAAGATGATCCTAAAAAGAGTGATGCCCTTCCTCAAGTGTATCGCTCTTTTATGTCTTGGAGAAAAAGTTATGAAAATATTGGTTACAGGTGGCACAGGTCGCATTGGATCGAACCTCGTCAAAAAATTATTGGAAAAAGGACACGAGATCCGCAGCTTTGTTTATCCGGGTGATGTCAATCGTGTCGGAAAATGGGACGGTAATGAACGCGTTGAAACCGTCCTTGGCGATCTGCGCGAATATGAGGATGTTAAAAAAGCCGTTGAAGGTGTAGATGCCATCTATCATATCGCTGCTGCTTTTGGTGGTCCCTTTGATAACCGTCAGTACTTAGCAATCAACGGCATGGGGACGCTCAACATTTTGGAGTGCATCCGTGAGTTCAATCCGAACATTCACCGTCTCGTCTATGCCTGTACCGAAGCGATTTATTGGGAACTCACTGAAAAAGGTAGACTTTTCGATGAACCCATCACTGAGGACATGGTTGCGAAGTACCATCACATGCCTTATTTCCTCACGAAGTGGATCGGCGAAGAGTTGTGCATGACTTATCACCACCAATACGGTGTGCCTTCCACAGTTTTCCGATTTACAACCGTCATTGAACCGAGCGAATTCCTCAATGAAGACGGTTTGCCTAAACAATTTGTCTTTAGTACTATCCACAACCGGTACAAGAATTATAAAGGCGATAATCCGGCTGAGTTAGAAACTGCTGAGGCTGTCAAACGCCTCTGGGATGGACAAGAGAAGTTCATCCTTAAACGTAACCTTGATGGACGCCCTTACAAGGAACATTTCACGGATGTCCGCGATATCGTGCAAGGATTGGTTTTAGGTATTGAGAAAGATGCCGCTGTCGGCGAAGAATTCACGCTCGGTGGAAACGGCGTTTTCAAACACGAAGAGGTTATGCCATACCTATCTGAACGTTATCAGATGGATTTTGTTGATGTCCAACTCCCGCAATCCCTCTATTTTGAGTTTGATTTAAGCAAAATCAAAACGCTGTTGGACTTCAAACCGCAGCACGACTTAGCAAGTATCCTTGATGCTGCTGAAGCGATGCGCCGCGGTGAAGATGTTGGCATCATTCCGACAGGCGTTCGGTGGAGTTAATATCGATCTGCCTCCGCTTTTCCTTGACAATGCTGCCAACAATAGGTTAGACTTTTAAAAATACATTGCCTCAAATTGCGTCTCTTGGAGGTTATCCACCGTGAAAAAATCCTTTGGAATTACCGCTTACTCTTCACTCGCTTTGCTCACTTTTGCGTTCTTGACACTGAATTGCACCAAAGTTGCCGTCACGCCGACACGGCAGGTCTCGTCAAGCACAAAACACCTTGACCGGCACATCAACGCAGTGCTTAAGAGAGAAGGTATTCAACCGTCCCGGATAGCAGAAGATACGGAGTTTTTGCGCCGTGTCCATCTTGATCTGACCGGAAAAACACCTGCTCCTGAAGATGTCTTGGATTTTCTCAAAGACGGCTCTCCGAACAAACGGCAAAAAAAGATTGATCAATTGTTAGGAAGCGAGGTTTATATTGACTATTGGACTCGGTTGTGGGTGAACTGGTTAATCGGCAGACGTGGTGATAACGACGATCGGCGCATCGGATTAACAGCTTGGGTACAGGGCGCGTTGACGAAAAATATGCCATACAATCAGTTCGTTCAAGCGCTCATCGCTGCGGACGGCGAGTTAAAGGACAACGGTGCCGGAAACTATATCATGCGCTATGATCGCTCGCCTGCGGTGCTAACTTCGCATAGTTCTCGGCTTTTTTTAGGGCTGCCTATGCAGTGTGCTGAATGCCACGATCATAAGACTGAAGTTTGGAGTCAAAAAGATTACTACGGTATCGCCGCCTTTTTCAATGGTATTGAGAGTGAACAGAAGGGATACATCGAGACGATAGATATGGCGGGTAATGAGCAGCGGATGGAAAATTTTCTGATTACCAACGAACCGCGAAAATCTATGTGGGTGGAGAGAATGGACGCAGAAGTCTCCCCACGCTTCCTTGATGGCACAGAATACAAAGGTTCACTTACCAAAAGGCGCGAGGCACTCGCACAATGGATGACCGATCAATCAAATCCTTATTTTAGCAGAGCGATTGTAAACCGCATCTGGAAACACTTCATGGGACGCGCCTTTGTCGAACCGATCGATGGATTCGGTGAAGAGAATCCCCCCACTAACTCCGAATTGTTGGACTGGCTCGCCGAGGATCTCGCCATTTACGATTACGATTTACAACACTTGATGCGGACAATCCTTAATTCAGAAACTTACCAACGTACCTCAGAAACGAATAAGAGCAATAAAGACGACGAACAGTATTACTCACATGCGTATGTGAAACCTCTAAGTGCTGAACAGTTTTTCTATTCACTCCTGCAGGCTACCGACTTTGAAAGGCTTCAAGAGCACAAAATGAAGGGTTTTAACAGGCAGGGTGGCGAGGACCGCATGGGGATGCTGCGAGACCTTGAACGCCAGAAACGTGAACATCTCGAAAAGTTTCTTTTTCTCCTTGATAACGGCGAGATGGAAGAGATTGAAGCTTTCAACGGCACGGTGCCACAGGCACTCATGATGATTAATGGGAATATGGTGAACGATAGCGCGAGTCATGGAGAACGTGGCAGCTTCGTAAATGATGTCTTGAAGAAATGGCGTGACCCGGCAGATCGCTTGGAGTATATCTATCTTAATGTCTTGTCTCGGTTACCAACTGCCAAAGAGAAAACCTATTTCCAACGCTATATGGAACGCAGCCTCTATCAGAACAAAGACTTGGCTTATGAAGACCTTTATTGGGTCTTACTCAATTCAGCTGAATTTTCGCTTAATCATTAGTTTGCACAGCCTAACAGGCTATGCTACACGAAATAGAAGTAAAAGGAGAATTTTATTATGAACAGACGTAATCTGTTCATCGCTATCTGTGGTATTACGCTCGGCATCGCTGCGATTGCGATGTCGCAGACCTATTTTGAGGATAATTTTGATGACCCAAAGGAATCTGAGAAGAAATGGGTCGCTCTCTTTGGAGATTGGGAACTCAAGGCTGATGAATACCATCAACTCCAAAATACGCCTAACTGCATGAGTGTCGTCGCTGACGAATTCTGGGACGACAAATGGAACGATTATACCTTTGAGGTGAGAGGAAGTAAAATCAGTGGTGCCGAAGGCTTCCTAATTATGTTCCGGTGCCAAGGCTTGATGCAACCCCGTGGTCAGGCACTCGAAGATCACCCACCGCGTATGGAGAAACTCAAACCCTCGTTGGAGTACTGGTGGAACCTCGGCGGCTGGGGAAACACGCGCTCACAGGTTGAATCTTGGGGCGGTAAAGGTGGTGCTAATAGCAATCACACCATAGAGGATGATGACTGGTATAGCATCAAGATTGTCAATGAACCCGGTAGTTACACGCTCTTTCTCAACGATGAAGAAGTCGCGCAGGTGGACGATGACACCGAGAATGGTGTTGGCAGAGTCGGTCTCGCAACTTGGAGCACGGTTGCGAAGTACGACGATGTTTTGGTTTATGGGCCTGATGGTCCCTCGTTGCCGGTTGATGCGAAAAGCAAACTCGCTACAACTTGGGCACATCTCAAATCTGTGAAATAGATTTTGAATACTGCGAATAACTTGTAGCGCGAGGTCTCGCTGCCTCGCGCTACCTTTATGCAAAAAAAAAATTCAAATGCAAAATTACTTTTTACCCCCACGCATTGAATTTGGCGAGGGTGCCGTTCAAAACTTAGGCGAGCATGTCAAAGCGTTTAAAAGCAAAAAACCGCTCTTGGTAAGCGATGCAGGTGTGATCAATGCCGGTCTTCTTGCCAAAGCGATAGATGCGTTAGAGGTAAGCGGTTTACCGTCTGCTACGTATGCAGATATCGAGCCGAATCCGACAGATGTTAGCATTACACAGGGTGTAGAAGCCTACAACTCGGAAGCGTGCGATAGTGTCATCGCTGTCGGTGGTGGGAGTGTGATGGATGCTGCCAAAGCCATCCGCCTCTTGACAACGCATGCGCCACCGTTGGAACCTTATTACGCGGATGTCGGTGGCATCGAACGGATTCGCGGCGATATGCCACCGTTGATCTGTGTCCCAACAACGGCAGGCACTGGCAGTGAAGTCTCACAAGGCGCGATCATTACGGATACATCGTTCAACACGACCGATCGATGGCGAAAGCGGGCAATCGTTACGCCATTCAACATGTCAAACATAGCGCTGCTTGATCCGGGAATAACACTCAGTATGCCACCCGCACTCACTGCTGCTACAGGTATGGATGCCATTACACACGGCATTGAGGCGTATGTCGCGACGAAGTACCACCCGATTGCCGAGGGGGTTGCATTACAGGCACTCAGAATGTTGAGCGCGAATATCCAAAAGGTCTATCACGACGGTGAAGATGTAACCGCGCGCGGGGAAATGCTTTTGGGGTCGTGTATGGCAGCGTTTTCATTCCAGAAAGGTCTCGGTGCGGTTCACTCTCTGGCACATCAGCTTTCCACGGATGCGCCGATCCCGCACGGCGTAGCGAACGCAATTTTGCTCCCACCTGTTATGGAATTCAACTTTTCTTATGCCACAGAGAAATACGCCGAAATTGCGCGGGCTTTGGGAATAGATACCAGCGGCATGGATAGTAGTGAAGCGGGGAATGCTGCCATTGATAAAATCAGGGCATTCAATACGGAATTAAAGATGCCGACAGGTCTCGGAGATGCTGGTTTAGACGAAAAGAAAATTCCAAAGCTCGGAGCAGATGCGATGCTGGATCACTGTCACAAATTCAACCCAAGAGCGTGCCGGGAAGCAGATATGGTGGCATTATTTGAAGCAGCATTCTAAAGTTGATAGGACTTATAGAAACATAAGCTTGAAAAAGTTTAGAAGCCGCATAGATGTCAATTTAGGGATTCTTGGGGGCGTGTGTTATCCGTTCTCAGGTTCTGGGAGTCTGTAAAGCCCCCGTCGAACCTTTTCAATTTCACCGATATTTACAAGGCGCGTGAGTTCTGTATTTATGGCTTTTGGATGTCCTTGAATCGCCGCTGCGAGTTCGGGTGTTTTTTTCTCGCCATCGGCGAGAAGTGTGAGAATTTGCTCGCGGAAAGTGACACGTGCTTTCCCGCCTCTCATCCTTTGCAACACTCGATTCGCCTGCCTTGTCGAACATCCTAATACCCGTTCTACTTCTTGTCTGCTGGATTCAGGTGTTAGATTGTCGCGTTCGGTCTCAAAACGTTCGCGGGTCGCTATCACCTCAGCGAGTTTATCTAACCCACCGGCGACATCGAAATCTGCCCAGTCAAAAAGGAGTGTTTCGGATCTGTCGGTAATCTCAGGAACTTGGAAACTCGTAATCAACATAACCGTTTTGTTTGCGAAACGGTTTAGCTGAGCGAGCTCTATAATTTCTCTGAATATACGGACGACCTCTTTTTGATAAACGTCCTGGACGCGTTCGTCTTTGTAGCGATAGAGATCAGGTTCCATTTCATAAGAAAGGGGTTCGTCGTCGTTCCCAAACAAGATCTGAGTGCGCTCTAAAACGGAACGGGGTCCTATTTCTGGTATACCAACTATCCAGATGACTTGTGCCTCTTGAAAAGCGTTTTCCAATCCTTCGACCACTCGAAAACCGGTCAAGAAACAGACGTTCTCATTTTTCGCGATATCCTTGAGTTGTTCAATTGCGTGAACATGGGTTATCATCCCATGCTTAATATTTGGATCCCTTTCAATTTCAGCTCGGATTCTCGAAAAGATGTGCTGCCCCGTTTCAGACACGCCGAGACTATCCCATGTGTTGCTGATGTCTAAAATTGTCTTCCGTGGATAAATACCGGTGCGAATCTGAAAAACACGGTTTCCGGGAACCCACGCAGTCGGTTGGGTGGGAAGTGCCTCAACTTCCTCATCAAAGAATGCGCGACGTAGATGTTCGCCGTAGAGAACTGGGGTGGGGACCAAAAGGTGTCTGACGCTCGGATGAAGTACCGGCGGTACCCAGAACTGTAGTTCTTCGTTCTCCCATCGCATCGGCGCATCAAGGTCCGCCGTGTAATGTGCAAAGAAACGTTTGAGTTGATGCCAAAACGTCCAATTTGGATCCCGACAAACCGTTGGGAACTTCTGAATATTTTCGGTAGTCGCTGCATCCAAGAGCCCCAACCTGATAGCGTCCGCTATCGGGATCAAGATTTTCATGTCTTCATTAGGCACAAAGGGGTGGCATTGAAAAACGGGCAACTCTTGCGCCACGAGTCTATCTGCAGCTGCATCGTCCAAAGGAATATAAGCAAAGATCCCTCGCTCAAACTCGATTGTATAGCGGGCAAGTTCCGCGCCGGTCCCTGCATCCAGAGCCCCTCGTGCGACCACTTTGCCCCGTACATTGACGTGGCACATCTGTTGGATGAGTTCTTCTTCCAACCATTCAAACACCTGCATCACTGTTCGGAGACGTTTGATGGCGTTGGCATGGTATTTGTCTCTAATTTCTACTGCATTCAATAGAACGATTGCAAAGTTCCCTAAGGCACTGCCTTGCCAATTGACAACCCACTCCTCCAATGTAGTTTTAGATAGTTTGCATTTAAGAAAAAACTGCTTCTTTCTCGCAACATTAATGATACAAAGTGGCTGTGTTCGATCGCGCGCTTCAAGAAGTTGTTCCACTATTTTTCCGTATCCTGGATCCAGAAACAGTCGAAGATTATCCATTATTTGAGTTTTAGCAGTTTGTAATGTAGCGGATTGTGATAGGTAGCCACGTTCCTGACATGCTGTATAAACGCGACACTGTGGACAGATACTTTCGCTCGGATCCCCGCCCTTTTTCTCAAGTGCGTCGCACCGCTGAGGGTCCTCGCAGACGTTTCCATGTTGAAAAGGGGTTGCCATGCGCACGTCAACGGGGATATCTTTCACCTGATCCCACAGATACATCCTATCCCGCCAGCGTGCAACCGATTCCACATTTTGCTTTTGAAGAAGTTGTTCTGCCGATGCCGCAAGTTCAGCTTTTGGCACGTTTAAACAGATGACTTCGCTATCCCGTAGAACGAATTCCACTTCACGGTTTTTCTCTGCTTCTGTCTGAGAAATAAATTCAAAAATGCGCACGTTCCTATCAAAAGCATGCTGCATCTGAACACTAATTTCTTCGTGTGTTTCATAAGTCTTTTCAGTAGGTTTGGACTTGTGTAACACCGGGGAAGGGCGTTTTATTGATAGTGGACTAAGTTTATCTTCCCGAATGGTAAGTACCTTATCATCTATAGGCAGCCCTGTCGCAGGGATCGGCGGCAAGATGCCAGTATCGTTCCAAACGTCTGTTATAAGCGTAGCCTGTATAGGCAGCCCGGTATGGGATGTAGACGCACGTAACCACACCCCATTTTCATCCTCCCACAATGCTACCTCTGTGTTGTCAATCTCACCCTCTTGCCGGTTCCAATAATGAAATCCATCTGCTTGTCTAACATAAGAAAACCCGCGCTTGAAAAACGCCTCTTTGGCGAGGTCAAGTTTGCCCGATCCGAGCGAGTATGGTGCGTCGGGGATGCTCTCCTTGTGTTGTATGCTTTGGGGAACAGAGTCTTGAAGTGCGGCGCGAAATGCATCGATAGCCGTGAAAAAAACCTCTTTAGGAATCAAAGGCGGCTCTAACAGATCTCCAAGCAGAATTTCATAGCGCGCATCCCAGCAATTGTATCCGTTCTCCCCAAAAATTTCAAGATACGCGTCGTGTGGGTGTAGATTCTCTGCTGTCGGGGTCTGTTTATAGAGATACAACGGTGCCTGCTTGGTGTTCGGGTGCAGGTACCCGGGTATCCTACAAGAAAAACGCAGCCCACCAGACTTTGACAGCGTCAACAACGGGTTCGCAACGGAGTCAACAAGTGCTTGAACACAAGCAAGAATCGCATCAGGGGCAGTACAGATGGCTTCATATTTAAAGGCGATGTCATGCCATGGCGCGCCATGGCGCGCCGAGGGCATCCCCGTATACACTTGAATCCCCCACGACTTGTGCCATCGGATGGCATCCCAGTCTGTCGCCTGTTGGCGTTTCAAGAACCGTTCTCCGCCAAAATGACGCGGTGGCCGGTCGGTTCCAGGGGCTCGCCCTATGGGCATAAAAGAAATACCTGCCGCCTCCAAGTCTTGAAGCATGATAGGGTATCTATCCGCACAATAGACTGTAAAATGGTAAGGAAGCCCTTTGTAAAGTGGAGGTGCTGAGATCGCCTTTCGTTGCTTAAGTGGATTCTCGTGCCGTTGGTGGCAGCGTGAAATCATATCTGACAAGACATTGGTTGTCATCGATACATTTCCTTACGTGATGGGCATAGGGCCATACAACTGCGAAATTTTCAGTTCATAAAAAGAACATAGGGTTGCGTGCAGATCAATTCACAGGGGAACAACATACTCATTAAAGTCAGGGTGCCTTTTCATGAAACTAACCGAAAAGAACTTTGATAAATATCAGTCAGTTAGGAATATATCTTATCAAAAATTTCATTTCTGGTCAAATTTTAAATTGATATAAAGTCAATAGTCATCAAGGTTTAAGCGTGAGTTAGGTTGGGGCATATTTTTTAAATTAAAATGAAAATATATAAATATCCCAACAAAACTTTTTGTGATTCGCTGCTATTTTCGGAAGATCTATCCGATAAATATTTCACATCAGATCCGAATTTTAGGAGTTAGGCACTGCTCGTTAAAGAAAGTGCGCCTCCGCGCGTGATAGGGGAGAGATCCGGGGTTGAGGGATTGAGGGGTTAAAAATGAGGAATTACCGATTAAATACTGAGAGTTCATCCAAACGCACCTACCAGCGGAATTGCGTAAATCCTATCTCATATCAATAGGCACAATCCAGCCTTTTGTTAATGCTGGTTTATAGGCATTATCGCGCAAATAGTCTGACGTTTGCCATAAGCAGAGATGCTTCCCATCTGGTGTCCAGACGATGGATGTCAATTTCATCGCGGTTCGGGCAATAGAAGACTTCTTACCGCTCTCAAGGTCATACACCCAGACCTTCCAGCGGATCCCTTCGCAGTCCTCGCGTTCCAGATATGCTAACTGTTTTCCAGTTGGCGACCAAGCCGGCGATGTGTGTTTTAGTATCTGGCTCTGTGTCAGGGCAGGTGCCGTTCCTGATATGTGCAACTGCTTATCAATCCGCTGCCCAGGGCGATTGCTACCAGACAACACATAAGCCAGCTGCGTCCCATCTGCCGACCAATTCAGCCGATGCACCTGTTGATGCTGTGTTTGAATCCCTTTTAAGCGTTCGCCTTCTATATCTTGGATACGGATACCCACATACTTTGCGTTATTCACACCGAAAGCGACGCGCGTGCCATCCGGTGCCCAAGACGGGGCGGCAAGATAGGTGGCGGTGCGCTGCCGGCGTTCAACCGGCACTCGCGCAATCGCACGTAAATCGCTGCCATCGCTATTAATACGGTAGATAACATCCATCTGCTTTTCGCGTCTTCTAAAGACCAAACGGTTTGAGGTAGGTGACCAGGCCGGACCTTCGCCAGGAACTAACTGTTTAATCCGTCCGAACTGCCAATCCACTGTATAGATATAGCGTTCTCCGTCTTCGTCAACCTCAAATGCCAAAATTCTGCTGTCCAGTGACCAAGAGACATGAGGATTGTAGAAATGTCCAGTGAAAAGTTTACGCGCTTGTTCCGCGTTCCGATCCATAATCCACAATTCATTCGCCCGCCAATACCTACTGCCGACATCATTCCTTTTCAGAAATGCGATAAGCTCTCCATCGGGGCTCCAACGGGGATACTCCGCCCCTTCAATCAATTGCATCCTACGCGGAGAAGCCGTCGGAAGACCGCGCCTACGCGCAAAAGTTGTATTGAACAGGATGCCATCAGTGTCTTCAAATTCTCCAAAGGCAAATTTATCCATCCATCCTCGGACACCGTTTGGGAGTTCGACCTCATACCAACCGTCCGAAGTTTGCACAATGGGTAACTGCACGCCATCGTTGAGGTTTAACAACACAACCATGCCTTCTTTATTCGCGTAAACCGGTGCCGTGTCATGTACCACAATACCCATCTGCCGAGTGTCTGTCGCTTGATTCCGGTTGGTGAGGTTTGTACCCTCACCAGCGTTTGTGAATGCATAAACGCTACCATCGCCGGATGCAGCATAGAGGATACCGTCAGAGATAGCAGGTGCAGCTTCGACAAAACCACCGAGTTGATACGCCCAAGTCTGTGTCTTTGATGCCATGTTAAAGGCGTGCAGCTGCCCGTCGCGCGCGCCAATGTAGACGGTGCCATTTGCTGTTACAGGATAACTTTCACTCCCTGCTGTCTGACTTCGCCACACCTTCGCGTTGTGTTCCGGAGAAACCGGACGGAACACCGCATTTGCACACCCATATTCAATACCACGGATATGGATTATCTTCTCACGTCTTGATTCAAGCGTCCCTGTCCTCGCGTTCAGCACATAGATTTTTGACCGGAACGCGCCAACGTAAACCCTATTATCCGCAACAACCGGTGGTGCATCCATCCAATTTTCCGATTTGAATTCCCACAGTTTTTCGCCTGTTTTTGCGTCCAAGGCATAGACTTTATTGTTCCGGGCACTGAAGTAGACCCGATCTCCGAGTACGGCAGCAGAATAGCGGATAGCATCTCCGGCATCGAACACCCATTTAATACCCCACTGCTTCGCATCCAGTGCATACAACTTGCCATCGGTCGATCCAATGTATAAAATGCCGTTCGCTATCACTGGAGCGGCGTAGAGAGGACCACCGGTCTTGAATTTCCATAGCAATTCCAGTGGCGGTGCGAGGCTTTTCTCTGGGCTAATCCCAGAGAAGCCTAAATCGTACATGAATGTATGCCAATCTTCAGCACGCGGCGGCGTGACGGGTTCCATGACTTCAGAGGTCACGGGCTGCTGCCCCGCGGGTTGCTGTGTCTGCTGTTTTTGCTGTGAATCACAGCCCGATACAAGCAGGAATATGAGAACAATCAGGTATTTTCTGTTCCGCAATCGTCTGACAATATGCACGAATAGCTGCCTCTCTTTACAAAACTCTAATGCATATCAATTTAGCATAGGACCCAATATAACGCAACTGAAATGTTAGCAAATGGCAGTCATCTATCGGCAATCAGCTTGACGATTGTCACCGATCTGGTTTTGTTAGGCTTACCCGCGCTGTTGGAACCTTCCGTCGCGGGCTTTTTTTTGGTGGTGTATCGCGGTTTGCCTGATGCATGTTATCCGTTAACCTTCCTTTTTTTAAAGAAACTGAAATAGGTCGCAACAAACATAACAGTACTGAACAGAAGAACACCGATTTTGTAACATCAACTTTAGAAACCTCTAAAACTTACGAAAAATTTGAATTTGTGGCAAATCTGTGTTAAAATTTATGTTCTAAACTTTTACAGCACAACATCATTTTAATTATGAGCGATGAGTGAAAAATGGATAAATTATTAGGTGAAGTTGACCCACAAATTGTTGAGATTGTTGCGAATGACCTAACACGCCAGCAAAATTCTCTCATGCTAATCCCCTCAGAGAACTATGCCAGCCGCGCCGTTATGGAAACCCAAGCCAGTATCCTCGCCAATAAGTACGCAGAAGGCTACCCCGGCGAACGCTATTACAACGGATGCGAGTTTATGGATGACGTTGAATCCCTCGCGATTGAACGTGCGAAGGCTCTTTTCGGGGTTGAACACGTCAACGTCCAACCGCACGCCGGTAGCCAAGCGAATATGGCAGCCTACCATGCGCTGCTTGAACCCGGTGATACAATTCTCGGCATGTCGCTGAGTCAAGGTGGTCATCTCACGCACGGTGCTAACGTCAACTTTTCAGGAAATCTTTACAATATTGCTGCTTATGGCGTGGATGCTGAGAGCGAGCGTATTGATATGGAAGAAATCGCGCGTCTGGCAGAACAGCATCGCCCCAAACTCATCGTTGTTGGCGCGACAGCCTATCCCCGGCACTTTGACTTTGCTGCGTGGCGGCAGGTCGCTGATGCCGTAGGTGCGTATCTCCTCGCAGATATAGCACATATCGCGGGACTTATCGCAGGCGGCGTTCATCCAGATCCAGTTCCTTATGCGGATGTGATTACGACGACAACACACAAAACTTTGCGCGGTCCTCGCGGCGCAATGATTATGTGTAGAGAAGAATATGCGGAGAAGATCGACCGTGCCGTGTTTCCGGGTTTACAAGGGGGGCCGTTTCTCCATACAATCGCAGCGAGAGCCGTCGCTTTCAAAGAAGCCAGCGAGCCCGATTTTAAAATATATCAAGCACAGATTGTTAAAAATGCGAAGGCACTTGCTGCACGGTTAATTGAAAACGGGTTCCGCTTGATAAGTGGTGGCACCGATAATCACCTCATGCTGATAGATCTTACCTCAAAATACGAGAAATTGAGTGGACGACAAGCTGCCGATCATTTGGAAGCTGCCGGAATTATTGTGAATAAAAATACAATTCCTTTCGACAAAAGGAAACCGAGAACGACCAGCGGTTTACGTATCGGAACGCCGATGATTACCACACGCGGCATGAAAGAAGACGATATGGTTCAAGTCGCTGATTTTATTACAGAGACGCTTGAAAACAGGCAGAAAGCCTCTATCAAACGCCAGATTCGGGAGAAAGTCAAGGAACTTTGCGAGCAATTCCCAATCTATGAATATTTAGAATAGTTATCGGTTATTAGTCGTCAGTTATCAGTTAAGAGGTTTCTGATTCACTAACAAAAAGCCCTTAGTAACCGTCGGTATTTCAATTGGGTAACAACCTTTACAAGAAGATTTTGGCGCATCGAAAACCAGACTGAAAACTGAAAACTGAAAACTATGGACTATGAAGCGGCACTCGCCTATATTGAAGCGTTTATCGACTATGAAAGAAGCCCTGATTTTTCACGACAGGCACGGCTCTACAATCTCAACCGAATTTCTCTGTTGCTGAAACGACTCGGCAACCCACACGATAGATTGCGGGTTATCCACATTGCGGGGAGCAAAGGGAAAGGTTCTACCGCAGCACTTGTCGCGTCTGTGCTTACGTGCGCAGGCTATAAAACCGGGTTGTTTACATCGCCGCATCTCATTACGCCCCGAGAACGATGCCGTATTGATGGTGAACTAATTTCAGAGGCAGATGTTGCTTTCTATATTGATAGGATGAAACCTGCGATTGAAACCGTTTCCGCTTCCGAATTCGGACGTGTCTCGTTTTTTGAAATATACACTGCACTCGCCTTCACCTATTTCGCCGACAAAGCGACTGATTTCGCTGTTATTGAAGTCGGCTTAGGTGGGCGGCTTGACGCAACTAACGTTGTTACACCCGTCGCGACTGTTATCACGCCGATTGGTTTAGAGCACACGGCGATATTAGGGGAAACATACACCGAGATAGCAGCTGAAAAAGCGGAGATCATTAAAGAAGGCTGTCCTCTTGCCCTTGCCCCCCAACACCCCGCCGCGCGGGCAGTGTTTGAAAAAGTCGCAAATGAACGGAATGTATCAATTGTTGAAGTTAAAACCCATGAGGTAACTCACAAGCCAATTTCTGGTGATGTAGGACAGGAGCACCGAGCATCAACTTCACAACTCGTCCAGAATACCGATGGTATACCTATAGCACAACAATTTGACGTGGAAACGGATTTCGAGCGTTATTCGCAGCTCACAATACCGCTACTCGGGTACCACCAGTTTGTGAATGCGACAACTGCTATCGCGGCGATTGAATGCCTGAAACAGAAAGGATATACAATCCCGAAAAATAGTATTTATGCCGGATTCAAGAATGTACAATGGCACGGACGCATCCAACGGATTATGTCTTCTCCACTTGTTGTGTTGGATGGCGCGCATTCCGCTGTCTCAATGGCGGCACTCTGCTTGACGCTCCGTGAGAGTTTTCGTTACACTCGGTCGATTTTTATCGTTAGTTTAATGAAAGATAAAAACCTTAAAGCAATCGGGGATATTGTCTCTAAAACCGCAGACACCGTGATTGCCACGCAAGTTTCCGAGAATCCGCGTGTGATGACCGCTGAAGCAATAGAAGATGCATGGTCTGGTACGTGTGAGAAAATTACAATATGCCCACGTCCAGAAAAAGCAATTGTCAGAGCGTTAGCATCCGCATCGCCGACGGACCTGATCTGCATTACGGGTTCACTCTACCTTGTCGGTCAGGCACTTAAAATATTTAAATCAAATTTTTCAGCGAAAGATCGTATTGGAATTCCGCTTTCTTAGCGAAAGATCGTAAGCCCGTAATGAAATTATGCCTTAAATGGCATAATTTGTCTTAGCTTTACATTTGGAGGGCGGCTCTACGGATAGGAACTTCAATGCTCAAACCTATTTTATTGAACCGCAAGGAAAATTAAAAAAGAAAAAGAGAGGTTTTAAATGCGTGATATCACTTGCAAAAGAGGGTGGCTGAATTGGAAGTCATTTCTAATGGTCCTACCGATCCTCAATTTAGCCACCGAAGCTTTTGCCCAAACAACCCCTCGTCCAGATGTGCCGCCGGCATGGTGGATCGCGCCTATTGGTGCGCTCATCGCTTTGGGATTTGCCTACCACTTTTACCGTGCGGTGATGAAGCAAGACGAGGGCACTGAAACGATGCGAGAGATAGCGCAATCCGTGCGCGAAGGCGCGATGGCATATCTCAGGCAACAATACAAAGTGGTAGGTATCGTCTTTGCTGTCCTTTGTCTCATCTTCATCTTCATGGCTTTCGTCCTCAAAGCCCAAAATGAGGTTATTCCATTCGCGTTCCTCACAGGTGGTTTTTTCTCAGGGCTCTGCGGTTTCCTCGGCATGAAAACTGCGACGAATGCCTCCGCTCGCACAACAAGTGCGGCTATGCAAGGTCTCAACGCCGGTTTGAAGGTCTCGTTCCGCGCCGGGGCGGTCATGGGATTGATAGTCGTCGGGTTCGCGTTGCTTGATATTACTGGATGGTTCCTCATTCTCTACTACCTCTTTCCCAAGATATTACCCGGATTCTTAGAGGTGAACCCGCTGCCCCAGATTACAGTGATTATGCTCAGTTTCGGTATGGGTGCCTCAACACAGGCACTCTTTGCCCGCGTCGGCGGTGGTATCTATACAAAAGCAGCGGATGTCGGCGCAGACCTTGTCGGAAAAGTTGAAGCCGGCATTCCAGAGGACGACCCTCGCAATCCGGCTGTTATCGCAGATAACGTCGGCGACAACGTCGGTGATGTTGCGGGCATGGGGGCAGACCTCTACGAATCTTATGCGGGTTCAATACTCGCAACCGCTGCGCTCGGTGTCGCGGCAGTCGCTGCGAAAGATCACGACAATCTTGTAGACCAGCTTAAATATCTCTCAGCACCGATGATTATCGCTGGTATCGGCGTGATCCTCTCAATTTTGGGTATCTACATGGTCCGAACCAAAGAGGGTGCGACGATGAAACAGTTGATGGGTTCCCTGAACTTCGGTATCAACGGTAGTGCTATCGGCATCGCCATCTTGTCGCTCCCTGTGCTTATCTACCTGGATCTCCCGAACAAGTGGCAAATCTGGGGCGCAATTATCGCTGGGCTTGTGGCAGGTTTGATTATCGGCAAAGTCACCGAAATCTTTACCTCTCACGATTACAAACCAACGCGTGCGATCGCTAAACAGGCGCAAACCGGACCCGCAACCGTGATTATTGAAGGGATTGCTGTCGGTATGGAATCAACGGCGATTCCAGTCATAACGATTGTTGCCGCAGTTGCTGTCAGCTACTACCTCCCGGGTGGCGCGACCGAACCGCTGATGGGACTTTACGGTGTCGGTATCGCTGCTGTCGGTATGCTGGCGACGCTCGGTATAACCCTTGCGACGGATGCTTATGGCCCCATCGCAGACAACGCTGGTGGCAACGCTGAAATGGCAAAACTCGATGAAAGTGTCCGAGAACGTACAGATCAGTTAGACGCGCTCGGTAATACGACCGCCGCAACCGGTAAGGGGTTCGCAATCGGTTCAGCAGCCCTCACAGCACTCGCCCTCCTTGCCGCCTATTTGGAAGAAATTCGATACGGTTTAATCCATTTGGCGGGTAAGGACACACTCGATATTGAAGGCGAAGGCACAGTTGAGACGCTGAAGGTGAGCGTCAGTCAATTTATGGATTACTACGATGTCACACTGATGAACCCACAAGTGCTCATCGGATTGTTCATCGGCGCAGTGATGGCTTTTTATTTCTGTGCATTGACAATGAAAGCCGTCGGACGTGCTGCCGGTGCTATGGTAGCAGAGGTCCGTCGCCAGTTTCGTGAAAAACCCGGTATTATGAAAGGCGAAGAGAAACCGGATTACGCACGGTGTGTCGAAATTTCAACCGTTGGTGCGCAACGCGAAATGATTTTCCCTTCGCTCATCGCTATCGTTGTGCCTGTCGTTGTCGGTTTGATTTTTGATGTCGGTGGTGTGTTAGGTCTACTCGCAGGCGGCTTAGCAACCGGTTTCGTTCTCGCAATTATGATGGCAAATGCCGGGGGTGCGTGGGACAACGCCAAAAAGTTTATTGAAGAGGGTAAACACAAAGAAGAATACGGTGAAAAAGGCTCCGAACAACACAAAGCGACTATTGTCGGCGATACCGTCGGGGATCCTTTCAAAGATACTTCCGGTCCTTCGCTTAACATTCTGATTAAGTTGATGTCTATGGTGTCAGTCGTGTTTGCGGGTCTCATCGCGAAATACGGTGGTGTGCTTAGCGATTGGCTCGGTATGTAGTAGCGTTCTATCGACGTTAAATCGTCTTGTAGGAGCGAGTGTTTTTGCTTGGGGTGTTTGATAGGGGTCTTTGATAGGGTGTTTCTGCGTATTTCTGCGGATTTCTTGTCGCTCGCGATTTCTACGGCACGGATACAATTATGAAACTAAAAAGAGCCATTGTATACTACGCCTTGAGTCTGTCTATCTTTATCATCGGGTGTCAGCAGTTAAACGATCAGATGAAGACGGGACCTGATGATACCGTATCTGTTTCTGTAGATGACGTTAACACAGACGAAATATTCTATACAGGCACTGTTTTCGTTGGTGATGCAGGAGATAGATTCGGAACCGACGAGTATGCCTTAAATTCTGCTACTATCACAGATGATATGCTAACTATCAGCGTGTCCTATAGTGGCGGGTGTGAAGAGCATCAATTCACACTTGTCGTTTCAGAAGAGTTTCTTGAATCGTTCCCCGTTCAATTGCACGTTTCTATTGTACACGATGCAAACAACGACCCATGCGAAGCATATCCGACGGAAAACTATCGCTTTGATCTTACGCCAATTAAGACAATGTATCAGGCAGCTTATCGACAGGAAGCAGGCACGATCATTTTACGACTCAAAGATGCTCCAGAGGGAGAACTCGTCTACGAATTTACGATGTAGCTCTAATTACCAAATCTCGGCGTTGTAAGGCAACCGATTTTCCACGCCTCTGCCTTCTGCCTTTTTATGAATTTGTAGGCAATTTGTAGGAGAACCCAAAGAAATGTCCAATAAATTGAAACCCCGAAGTTATGCGATCACGGACGGACCCGATCGCGCCGCTGCGCGTACGATGCTCATGTTCGGCGATGGCGGGCTTTCACCTGAAGACCTTGACAAACCGATTATCGGGGTTGCCAATACGTGGATCGAGATCGGTCCTTGTAATTTCCACTTAAGAAGACTTGCCGCTAAAGTTAAAGAAGGCATCCGCGCCGCGGGCGGCACACCGCTTGAATTCAATACCGTCAGTATCTCTGATGGTATCACCATGGGCACCGAAGGTATGAAAACCTCGCTGATCAGTCGAGAGATCATCGCTGATTCGATCGAGTTGGTTTCTATCGGTAACATGTTTGATGCCGTTGTCGCGCTCTGTGGATGCGATAAGACCGTCCCGGGCACCGTCATGGCATTGGCGCGCTTAGACATTCCAGCACTCACGCTCTACGGCGGTTCGATCATGCCGGGCAAATTTCAGGGACGCGATGTCACGATCCAAGATGTATTTGAAGCGGTCGGACAGCACGCTGAAGGCACAATAACCGTCGAAGAACTCGATGATTTGATCAGCAAAGGTTGCCCCGGTCCTGGTGCGTGTGGTGGACAATTTACTGCCAATACTATGGCAACTGCGGTTGAAATGTTGGGCATCGCGCCTATGGGAAGTGGGAGTGTTCCGGCTGTCTTAGCGGAAAAGGACCAGGAGGCCTACAAAGCCGGACAACTCGTTCTGGACATGCTCGCCGCCGACCGGCGACCTAGCCAAATTATTACCCGTAAATCCCTTGAGAATGCGATTACCTCTGTTGCTGCGACCGGCGGGTCTACCAACGGTGTTCTCCACCTACTCGCTATCGCACACGAAGCACAAGTGCCACTCACACTTGAGGATTTCCACGCGATTAGTCAAAGAACGCCTGTGTTAGCGGATCTCAAACCCGGCGGGCAGTTTGTTGCGAATGACCTCTATGAAGCAGGGGGCATTCCGTTCTTGGCAAAACGTTTGGCAGAAGCAGGTCTGATCCATGCTGACGAGCTCACTGTCACAGGCAAAACCATCGGCGTAGAGGCAAACGCAGCTACGGAAACTGAGGGGCAGCAGGTTGTTAGACCTATAGATGTACCGCTCAAGCCGACCGGCGGATTTGCCATCTTGAGAGGGAATCTCGCGCCGGATGGCTGTGTTATCAAGTTGGCTGGTCAGGAGAGAACCCTTCATCGGGGTCCCGCACGTATCTTTGAACGTGAAGAGGATACCTTCGCTGCTATCAAAGGTGGAGAGATCAAACCCGGTGATGTTGTTGTTATCCGTTATGAAGGTCCCACCGGTGGTCCCGGTATGCGTGAGATGTTAGGTGTAACAGCAGCCATCGTCGGCGCGGGTTTGAGCGAAGATGTCGCACTCTTAACCGACGGTAGATTCTCCGGTGCCACGCACGGCTTTATGATCTGCCACGTCGCCCCTGAAGCCGCGAAAGGGGGTCCGATCGCTATCCTCCAAGAAGGTGACGAAATTGTCATTGATGCCAAGGAACGCCGCCTCGATGTTGAACTCTCCGACGCTGAAATCCAAGCACGGTTTGAGCAGTGGGCCCCACCTGAACCACGCTATGTCCGTGGTGTCATGGCGAAATATGCAAATTCCGTGTCTTCTGCTTCTGAAGGTGCTGTGACTGGATAAAACCGTTACATGCTGTTATTTTAGCGGTTAGCGAGTTGCTGCCGGAGACGTTCTAGCTCAATTTCTACTTCCTGTCGCCGTTGTGCTTCTTCTGCTGCACGCGCTTCTGCTTCCATCCGAAGCCGATGCTCCTCCATCCGAAGGTGCTGCTCTTCCATCCGAAGCTGATGCTCCTCCATGGAAGTCGTAATCGGGGTGCCATCCGGTAAATATGGGCGCAAAAGCCTGACGTGGGTATCCAATTGATCCGCCCACCGAAAATAGAGATTTAGTGCTTCGCTGAACAAGCCACCCTGTGCGTCCGGTGAAAGCTCTACGATGCTGCCTGATGGCCCCCGCTGCCACCCTCGAAACTCTGAAGGTTTCTTCATTTCAGGTTGATGGATGAAGTACTCTTGAGCCCCCATATCTGTTAGATAGCGTTGGACTTTCTCATGCCGATCCTGATCTGCTGTGGCATCAGAAAGAAATTCAAAAATAGCCGCAGGGACAGCACCTTCTGACCACGTATAAAAACTGCGCCGCTGTGGATATTTATCAACCCCTAAGACGACGTAAACATCGGGTGCAACGAATTTTGTGATGTCGCCTTCACGGTAGTAAATGAAACTGTCAATACCGATGTAGATGTGTGGATTAACCGCGAAGTATCGCGTGAGTTGTTCAGAAAAAATTCTAATCTGGTCGGCGTGAAATCCCGTCGCGGCCATAGGTTCATCGTCCTCACAAGGATATCCTTCAATATAAATGGTGGGTTTTCCGATCGCTTTTGGAAAGGTTGGCATATATTTTTTTCGCTTGAATTCAAAGTCCTTTAGGGTGTCCATGATCTCCTCCGTATCGGTGTCGGAATGTCTCTCACTTGCATAAGTGCGCGAAGCCTCTGTCCATCATTTTTGAAGGTTTCCGAGCCGTTTTCTATAATTTTAGCAAGTCTCCTATCTTTTGTCAAGGGTCGGAAAAATCTTGGCCAGGGTCATTTAGTTTTACATATTCACTTTATCTATGTGAACACGACTCCCCTGTAGGAGCGAGTGTTTTGCTTGGGGTCTTTGATAGGGGTCTTTGATAGGGTGTTTCTGCGTATTTCTGCGTATTTCTTGTCGCTCGCGATCTTGCGACAAAAACGTTAACATCTATAAACGAAAACCAAAATTAAAACCGAAAACTAAATAGCCCTGAAATCTTGGCATTAGGCGTTCCTTTTCTCTGGCCGTATACCTACCTTTTCCGTAAGTCCCACTTTTTGAGAAAATATCGCCTATTTTGGCGGAAATACGAGAAAAAAGGAAAAATTCCTTAAAAATTCTGCAAGAGCCCCTTAACTTTTTCCGTTTCATCCTTATAATTAAGATAGCGGGCATTTCATGGATGATGAATTGATATTTTCAACGTTCCTGCGACCTGTCCAAGGATGTTCATATCCAGCGGATGAAAAGGAGGTTATGGCAGTGCGAACCAAACTTGAGATGAACCTTTCTTTTGGAAAAATCATCGGCAAAAACGAAAAAATGCAGCAGCTGTTCACCCAGATTCAAACGGCAGCAACAGCGGATATTACCGTCCTGATTCAAGGCGAAACCGGGACGGGCAAAGAATTGGTCGCAAAATCAATACACGATAACAGCCCGCGAAAAGCACGCCCTTTCGTTGCTGTCAATTGTGCTGCGATACCCGCCGAATTGATTGAAAGTGAGTTATTTGGCCATGAACACGGAGCTTTCACCGGAGCCATCGCGCAGCGGATCGGACAGTTTGAACAAGCGAACACTGGTACGCTTTTTCTTGATGAAATTGGGGATATGCCACCGGCTTTGCAAGCGAAGTTGCTGCGTGTATTAGAAGAACGCGAGTTTCAAAGGATTGGTGGTACAAAGACCATCGCCATTGACATCCGTGTACTGGCAGCCACGCATCGGAATTTAACGGATACTGCCAAAGAGAACGACTTCCGCCCGGACTTGTACCATCGACTTGCAGCGTTCCAAATCGTCGTTCCGCCGCTGAGGGAGCGGTGCGAAGATATTCCTATCTTGGCAGATCACTTCCTGAAAAGATATGCTGCAGCCACCGAAAAACCCATTCGCGCTATTTCTGCTGATGCCTTACATGTGTTGGCACAGCATGACTTCCCCGGCAACGTGCGCGAACTGAAAAACGCCATTGAAAGTGCCGTTTTATCTGAGACAACAGACGAAATAAAACCGCAAAGCCTCCCTTTGCATCTAACACAAAACGGTTCACAAACCACTATAGGCAGCCCGACGGATACCGAGGTTATTCTTCCGCTTGACGAAGTAGAACGGAGAGCCATCGTCCACGCGCTCAAAGGGACGGACAATAATATCCCCGATGCAGCACGGGCGTTGGGCATTGGTAGATCCACACTTTATCGGAAATTGAAGCAATATAACCTACTACCGTAAAAATGTTGTCTCAATATGGGATAGTGTCTCATATTGAGACAAAACGCAGGAACCCGTGTTATCAAAGGCTTAGTCACCGATACGCGTCCCAAACTTGTCTCATTTTGGGACATCTGACGAAAAACAACCTTAAGTGAGCGCATCACACCGCGTACAGCCCGTATCCCGCGTGCCGCCTTGACGGACAAAGTTATATCGGGCAACGATAAGAGCGTTTTCTCCGATTGGCACTGTTCTTGCTTAATATTGCTTAATATGTGGAGTGTAAGCCAAATCCCTGGATATTAGTCATGGATTTCGTTGTTTACTCTCTATCAATTATTTAGACTACAAATCCGTAAAGTTAAGACAAGTTTTCCTGCTCAAATTCAACAGGTGTCAAATACTCTTTCTCTATTGCTTGTCGGCAATACGCCGATCCGTTGAGTTCAACCATAGGAGACCCGCGATGTTCCGCACTTTCCTTTTGATATTTTTACTTTCTGGACTGACCGCCTTCTCGGTGCTGCTGGAATACCGAGCCCGTGCCGAGACTTCTGTTTGTCAACCGCAGCGTGTGTGTCAGTTTCCCGCATCACCGCCGCCGTGTCAATATATCTGTCCCGATGCGAATGTCAGATAACACGCGCGGACAACTCCTCAAAGGAGTGAAAACATGTTTTTACGAAAATACTGGCTACCGATCTCGGTGTTTCTGATAGCGATTGTGGGCATAGGGTTTTACCTGCTCGCGACGCAGCCACCGAAAGACCCGATCGTGATTTACAAACCGGTCGAGCCTGAGAAACCGACCGAACAACCGACAACCGAAGCACTTGTCGGCGATACCTCGCAGGGCGGACATTCCCACGCCGATGGCACTTGGCATGAGGGGGCGCATGATTCAGAACAGGCCGCCAAGGGTCCGCGTCCAACACCGCCCTCGCAGTCGTCCCTGGATGCTTCCGCCGGAAATGTCTTAACGAAAGAGCAAGAAGCAGAACGTCGCAAATTCTGGGCGGACATGGGACTGGACCCCCCGCCCCCCGGCTTCGGGTATAGTTTTGATGAACACGGCAACGCTTCCTTGTATCAGTATAATGTTCCAGAGTTTGATGTCAAGTGGTCCGAAGAGGAATCCCCTGGACAAGACTATTCCAAGCTCAGTCAGGAAGAATGGAAACGGCACCACGCGTTACGCCATATCGTCTCTCAAACCCCGCTCCGATTAACGCCAGAACAAACGAGACAGGTCCTGCTGGAGGGCAACTCCTTCCCGACAGTTACCTATGCCCCCGGTGTTGTTGAACTCGCCCAGGAAAAGATACGTGAGCTCGACCGAAAAGCCTCCGGAAGGCACCCCGTCGGTTCGACATCTGTCACGTGGAACCGACCGCCGACCGACGCAGAACTCGAAGCGATTGCACGCAAAGAATATGAGTTACTCAAATCACTTGAAAGTCAGAAACCGAAACCGCCGCCCCCGACGGGGTGGACGGATGAAACCTATTTTAATGCGCTCGTGAGAGAGCTTGAAGCAGAAGCAGAAAGGAGATAAAACGATGAAAACATTCGCCCTTTTTTTCCAATTTTTGACACTGACTCTTGTCCTCATGGCATCCCCTGTATTTGCTTTCACGTCAAATGGAGAAGCAACGTGTACGGGATATTGGGATGGAGATGTTTTCTGGAACAAATCAGATCCCACAATCACGGAGTATTGGGAATGGAAAGCACTCGACACAATAGAGCCGTATATTGGAGCATCAGATAGAAAGGATCCTGCGAAAATCTTTGGAAGGGTAACAACCTCCCAATCCACGTCAGGTTTCGGGATCGTCGGCGTGACCGCTAATGGTGATGTCTCTGGCCCTGGTAATTTTGCTTTGGCACTTGGGTTTGAGTGGCACGCAAGAGGGGTCGGATTCAATATGTTCGGGGATGTGACCTCGAAATCCACAACAGGTTCTGAATCCACAACAACAGAAGGCTCATATACACTGTCAGGGACTGGGGAAGTGATGGGTGTTAAAGGAGCCGGCGGTATCACCATTGCCGGGTACGGCTTAAGAGGGTCTGGTGCCATCACGATCCATACAACCCCCACTTTCTCGGCACCTTCAGCGTTAGTCGTTACGACAGAGCAAGATATACCGAAAGCCTATGAGTGTGCGCACGAGAATTGCGAGGTCGCCCTGCCGGATAAGCATCATCACCGCGTCACCTGTAAAGAAAAAGTCTACTTTGCATTGGGGAGTGTCGTCAAGGTCGATTGTAATCACAAATACTATAAGTGTCAAACATCGACCTGCGGAAACGATGGCAAGCATCTTATCACCCACGCCTGCGGGCATGAAGACGAAAAGGAGGATGCGTGGAAGCATGAGATGCAAGCGAGTTGTTCCGGCAGCACCACGCGCAACGGAAGCACGGTCTATTGTCAATCCAGCAACTTCTACTTATGCCAGCATGAGAACCACGACTGGCCCTCTGGCAGTCCGTCACAGACACCCACGGACAATACGCCAAATTGTTCGGGTTGCACATCTCATTGTTCATCGCCGTGTAGTTGTTCGGATTCCGGAACGTGTAATGGGACCGTGGCAGCCCCGCCACCCGAACCCGAACCGTCAGAGCCGAGGTGTGCCAACGGGCACCCCTATGACCCGAATAATACCTATCAGGATAATCTTCACCGCACCCGCAGGTGTCGGTACATTGAATGCCGTCAAGAGTGGCAAAAGTGTACGACACCTATAACACCGATCTGCAATAAGCCGTATCGGAAACGAAACAGTTTGAGGTGTTGGGCGGAATAACCACAATGCAGACGCGAACCCTTTTCAACAAACGCGCCGGTGGTCTTTCGATGGCTGGCGCGTTCCTTTTACTGCTGATTGTCGTTATGGTGCGTTTTCTCGCGTCGGCTCCCGTGAGACCTGACCCCTCTGCCATCTATGAGAGAACATCACCCTCACACCGTCGCGTTCGTCAGACCCCGCCCGCAGTCTTTGATTCCGAAACCTATTATCGCACCATCATCGAGAATAACCTGTTCCGCCCGTTAGGGTGGACACCACCGCGTCCTGTTGAACCCTATCGTTTACTCGGAACGCTCTTGCCTCGCAGAGCGAACGCGCCACCGAAAGCCATCATTCAATCCACCACAGGAAACCAGACCTATATTGTGTCCACAGGTGAGACACTGGACGCATCAACCGAAGTGGTCTCAATAGAAGGCAAACAGGTGACGCTTTCCACCAACGGAGAGCAACGGACGCTGCACCTGCCGATCGGTTTTTAATGCCCCCGCCGTCATTGGTCGGAAAAAATCTTGTAAAATCTCCCCTGATTTGTTAGACTATATCTCATGAATACACAAAAACCGATCATCCTCAACCAAGCAGAACTTGACTGGGAAACTTGGGACGATCCAGACCTCGTCGCCAAAAGTCCAGTGCGCTGGAAAATCCTCATATCCGGTGAACGCGGCCCCAGCAGTCAACTCTCTACTGGAATAGCAGAGATGACACCGGGGACCCTGCTTCCGCTCCATCACCATGCCCCTGCAGAGACATACTATGTCATCAGCGGGCACGGGTATGTGACAGTAGACGA
>CAZQIP010000214.1:0-5730 GCA_964593655.1 uncultured bacterium
ACTCAAAGCTGCTATAGATTATATGACTTATCTCTATGACAAGGAAGCATGGGATGCGACACATGAACTGACAAGTAACGCGGAAATCGTGAAAAGCTTAGAACGCGCGGAAGCCGATATAAAAGCCGGCAGACTCAAAAGTTGGGACGATGTTAAACGTGATGTTTGAAATATAATTCATCCGAAATACTGAACTTGCTCTCAGCCCCATTGGGGCGTTATGTTTATAGGAGAAACTCATGCCACGCACATACAAAGCCTGTCTCGTCGGATGTGGACGGATGGGCGCGACCATCGACGACGAAGTCGCAGGACGACCGGATAGCTTTATATGGCAACCCTTCTCACACGCCGCTGCAGCAGTCGCCTGTGAACGGACTGACCTCGTCGCTGTCTCCGATGTCTTCGAGGAAAAAGCCGAAGCCATCAGAAAACGCTACGGTGCCGAACGCGCCTATACAGATTATCAAGAGATGATCGAAAAAGAGAAACCCGACATCATCTGTCTCGCCACGCGTCCCGGTCCACACGCGGACATTACTGTTTTTGCTGCGGAGAACAACGTCAAGGGTATCTACTGCGAAAAACCGCTCTGCTGCTCTATGGAAGAGGCAGACATCATGGTAGATGCCGTCCAAAAGCACGGCGTCAAATTCAACTACGGCACGCAACGCCGCTATATGCCGATCTACCGAAAGGTACGAGAACTCGTCGATGCAGGCGAAATCGGGAATGTCCTCTGCTCCATTGCACAATATGGCGCAAGTTCCGCGCTCTGGGGCTTAACCCACGCCGCCGATATGCTCCTCTTCCTCGCGGGCGACCCAGAGGTAGACTTCGTGCAAGGCACGATTGTTTGTAATGACTCAGATTGGGAGGGCAATCGCCTCAACGTTGACCCTGCCATCACCAGCGGCTATATCCGCTACGCCAACGGTGTCCACGGCTATAACACCGCAGGCACCGGACCCGAATATGAGGTCTGCGGCACAGGTGGCAAGATCCGTGTGCAAAACAACAGCAGAGAAATCCAGTTCCGTAAAAAGGACGGCACCTTCTTTGAAGAGGTCCCGTTTCCAGAGACCTCCCGTGCGACAGGCACCGTGATGGGTATTACAGACATCGCCGAGGCACTCGACGAAGACCGAGAAACGAAGGGACCCATCCATCTCGCGCGCCGCAGTCAAGAGACGCTCATGGGTATCATTGAATCGCATCGACTCGGCGGCAAGCATGTATCGCTGCCAATGGAAAATCGAGGGCTCTACGTCGGCGGAAAAAGTTGGTAAAATTTCTCGCATGCCAGTAGGCGCGCTTCCAAGCGCGCCTATCATATCCATTGGTGCGGCTTCCAACCTCGTCTTTACCCAAATCCCCAGGCCCGGTAAGTGCGGTTTGGAACCGCACCGGGTGCATGCCAGAAACGCCACAATTACCCAAATCAAATTACTGAAATATTTTATGAATTTAGACACCCAAATCCAGCAATTCCGTGAAACCTTTTACAACGTCAAAACTGAAGTCCAAAAACGGATTGTCGGCCAAGACGCGATCATCGAAGGTGTGCTTTTCTGTCTACTCGCCAACGGTCACGCCCTCCTCGAAGGTATCCCAGGTTTAGGCAAGACACAGTTGATCCACACCCTCAGCGAAGCACTTGATCTCGCTTACAAACGCATCCAGTTCACACCGGACATGATGCCCTCGGACATCACCGGTACAACGCTCCTCGTTGAAGACGAACACGGCGGAAGGCAACTCGAATTCCAACAGGGTCCTATTTTCGCGCAACTCATCCTCGCTGATGAGATCAACCGCGCCACACCGCGCACGCAATCCGCGCTCCTTGAGGCGATGCAAGAACGCACTGTCACCGTCGGACGTACCAGCCATAAGTTAGAAGAACCGTTCTGTGTCTTAGCGACACAAAATCCGCTGGAAATGGAAGGCACTTACCCACTCCCAGAGGCACAACTCGATCGGTTCCTATTCAAACTCCTCATCGACTTTCCGAACGAAGACGAGATCGTCGAAATCCTACGCCGCACCACATCCGGTGCCGACATCACCATCGACAAAGTTACGGATGCCGAAACACTTAACGAGATGCGCCGACTTGTCCCGCAAGTCCCCATTGCCGAGCACGTAGAACGCCACATCATCCGACTCGTCCGTGCGACACACCCAGATTCAGAGGACGCACCAGAGATTGTGAAACGCTATGTCCACCTCGGCGCAGGTATCCGAAGCGTCCAAGCAGTAGCCCTCACCGCCAAAATCAACGCCCTCCTTGATGAACGCTACAACGTCGCCTTTTCAGATATAGATGCAGTCCTACTCCCCGCACTCCGTCACCGCATCCTCCTCAACTTCGAGGGACAAGGCGAAGGCATTGAACCCGACACCATCGTCACCGAAGTCCAAAATACGATAACGCCAACACCCTAATTCCCATTCCTGTCGTTATTATCAAAAACACCCGAAAATGATAACCTATAAACATCTTTGTAGCATAAACTTCCAGTTTGTGCCAGTCTGAATGCCTGTCATAGGCATTCAGACTGTTTGAGGGTGCCCAATTAATTATAGGTTCTATTATAAAACTGAACAGTTCTGTGCAAAATTAATCTCTTGACATCCGCTTAAATCTACACTATAATATGAGATTATCAAAAATCAGCAAAAATGACAATTAAAATTTACTATTTTCAAAAAGAGGCGAAAACGATAGTATGAAAGATTTTACAGCAGGTGTGTACCGACAGCAGCGAGAATACAAAAGTTTTAGTCCGTCCTTCATCAACGGTCCTTTCGCTTGGGAGAACCGAGAAATAGATCAGTTGATTGAACAAGCCGCCAATCTTCTGGGAGAACTCAATACTTATGCGGAAATCGCACCAGATGTCGATTTCTCGATGCCAATGAGCATTGCAAAAGAAGCGATAAACTCTAATCTGATTGAAGGCACAAAAACTGAGATTGATGAAGTCGTTCTGCCACAAACAGAAATTCCGCCAATTAGACAGGATGATTGGCAGGATGTTCAAAATTATATTGAAGCAATGAATTTCGCAATAGCCGAACTCCCAAAAATCCCAATTTCGGTGCGATTGCTCAAAGATATTCATAAAATATTGATGTCCGGCGTTCGCGGAAAACACAAAGCACCCGGTGAAATCCGCAGAAGTCAAAACTGGATAGGAGGTTCATCGCTTGCCGATGCGTTTTTCGTCCCGCCTTCCCCAGAAGAAGTTCCAGATCTTCTAAGTGACTTGGAAAAATTTTGGCACAACAAATCGCTACAACTGCCCTATCTTATCAAAATCGCGATTACACACTACCAGTTTGAAACCATCCATCCCTTTCTTGATGGAAACGGCAGGTGCGGAAGACTTTTAATTGTTTTGCAACTCGTTGATGCACAGTTACTTAGCAAGCCTGCACTTTATGTGTCCACCTTTTTTGAGAAAAACAAGGTTTTATACTACAATTCGCTCACGCGCGTCCGCACAGCAAATGACTTGGAACAGTGGATCGTATTTTTCTTAATTGGAATTGTTGAGACTGCCCAGCACGGACTCAAGACTTTTAAAGCAATCATTGCACTCCGTCAAGAATATGATACCAAAATCCTAACACTCGGTTCCCGAGCGAAAAACGCACAAAAGTTGCTGCAACGCATGTATGCAACCCCTATTATTACCGCGAGATCCGTTGAAAAGGAATTAGACATCAGCTTTTCAAGTGCAAACCGGCTTCTAAAATCCTTAACAGAACTCGGCATACTGAAGGAGACTACGGGCTATTCTCGCAACCGTCTCTTTGTCTTGGAAAAATACCTAAATCTCTTTAGCACTCTTCCCGTCAAACCGCGTGCCTTTAGGTAGGGGATATAGAGATGATATGTGGGAAATCCACGTGCATATCATGCTGCTGGATCGTCGGTACTATCAGATATTCGGTAAAAATGTGTCTATATCTCGCTTGAAGGCACATGTTACAAAACTGAAGAAACTTGAGAAATACCGACATTGGAAAGATTTGCCGAGTCAAGTTGTTCAAGACGTTGTATTGCGTTATGGCAAATCCCGAGACGCGTTTTTTGAGAATATCAAAGACCGTAAAGCCGGTAAAACGACGCGTAAAGTTGGTTTCCCGAAGATAAAACCTCGTCATAAATATAACTCACTAACATTTACACAAGCGGGGTATACGCTTGAAGATCATCGTATCAAAATCAACTGTATAGATACGTGGTATTCTCTACACAAACACCGAGAGATTAAAGGTGTTATCAAGACGATCACAATTAAACGTGACAGATGCGGTGATTATTGGATCTGCTTTTCGTGCGAGAATGTTGAGGATTCCGAACCGAAACCCAAGACGGGTAAGAGCGCAGGGTTTGATTACGGCAACAAGACATTCCTCACAAGCGACGAAGGACGTAAAATACAATCACCAGAGTTTTTTAGACAATCATTAAAGGTGTTACGATCACTCTGTAAAGCATTAAGTCGTAAAGTCAAAGGTTCTAACAATTGGTGGCGTTGTGTTCGTGCTTTGGCAAGGCAACACAGAAAAGTTGCCCGGCAAAGAGCAGATTGGCAGTGGAAACTTACCACCGAACTTTGCACCGAGTTTGACACGCTCTACTTTGAAACGCTGAACCTTGATGGCATGAAACGCCTCTGGGGACGCAAAGTCTCTGACCATGCCTTCTACCAGTTTCTGCAGATACTCGAACAGAAGTGTGCCAAACATGGTAAAAAACTGAAGAAAATCAGTCAGTGGACAGCAACGACGAAGCCTTGCAGTGATTGTGGGTACCATAACAAAGCACTCTCTCTTTCAGATAGACAGTGGACGTGTCCTCAATGTGGTTCTCATCACGATAGAGACGTCAACGCTGCGATAAACATCAAACGGGCAGGCTTGGCTGCCTAAAGTGGAGCGACACTAAGACGGTGGACTCTCAGAGAAAACCGCACTGTCTATGAAGCACAAGCCCCACGCTTTAGCGTGTGGGTACCTATGACTTTGCTACAGCACTGTTCGTCATTTTTGTTTTCGTCATTTTTGTTTTCGGAGAATATTTATAGCATACCATAGCAGCGTTGCGAGTCTGTGGTGCTGATGATCTCTCGACCGCGAGTGTCTCTTGTAGTGAACACTACCGTGTCTGCATCCCATCGCATTATAGAGTGCAGTCTTTTTGGTATTTGCGAGTTTTAAAGTCAATTTCGACATCTCAGGATCCTCCAAATGTCCTAATTTGGAACATTAACGCAAAATAGGGTTCATCGGTTACAAAAATATAAGAGGTAACGACTTGTGCCAGTTAATGTTTCTCAGATTCGCCAGAAGTGTGTTATCTTTGACTTTGTAGCATAATCTTCCAGATTGTGCTTCTTATAACGCAGACTAATATAACGCAGACTAACAGTCTACGCTACGAAATCCGTGCGAATAATGCCGCCTTCAAACAATTAGCACAAGTCGTCCCAGTTGGGAAAAATTATCATGAATCTTTTGATAATACGAACGGAATCGGCTACGATAAAGCATACATCTCTGAAGACGCAACCCACATTGACACAACCGCAAAATACGACGGTATAGACGGGCAGGTGAGTTGGCAAAGAAGCACCGATAATACCCTGGATGGCTATATCGATCTTGGAGAGAACGTTAATTGGCGTGTCGCTTATGCGTTCGCAACTGTTACCT
>CAZQIP010000215.1:0-11080 GCA_964593655.1 uncultured bacterium
GGGGGTTAGGGGGGTTGAATCTTCCGTTAATTCCCTGTTGATAAGGGGGTTAGGGGGGTTGAATCTTCCATAATTGCTGACGGCTAATTGCTGATGGCTGATTGCCTCTGACGTGATAACGAAAAATTTGCATTCCTCGAAAAAATATGGTATTATTAAATATACAAATATCGCGAATTGGGCGACTGTCGTTCCAACACTGCCCGCAGCCGTAACCTCACAACAATTTGTAGCGTTATTTTCCCTAAATGTTCCAGCTTGTTAGGTCCAATAATCTCTTAAGCTTGTTGTTAGACGACAATTTGGTAGATACCCAAGGAATCGCAAATGCGCACGCTCTTTGTAACGTTGTCAAGTGTTATAGGTTTTATTGGGTTCATTTTTATCATGCGTGGGGGTAGCCATCCTAACAAGTATGAGGTGACTTTGGCGGAAAGCAAGAGCGCAGCCCAAGTTACGCAGATTTATACGGAGGCAACATATACGATAACAGTCGGTATCGGTATTATTAGTGTCGCTGTCTTAGTCGCTGTTATTGGTATTCTCCTTCATACAACAGACAAACCCTTAAATCCAGATACGCAATCGGTAGACGATCCCGAAGCCTGAAGAGCCTTTTTAATTGAATGAATCGAAAAATTTTGGAATCGAAAAATTGAATTCCATTGCCAATAATCTCTTCAGTATCACCGAACGTATCGCCCGCGCAGCGGAACGAAGTAACCGCACACCGGATTCAATCGAACTTGTTGCTGTTACAAAAGGACGTTCAGTCCCAGAGATACACGCCGCACTCGCAGCAGGGGCTACAAACATCGGTGAAAATCGAGTTCAAGAAGCGCGGCAAAAGCACGCAGCCGTCACTTCTGTTGTAGATGCCGTCCGTGATAAAACGTGCCGATGGCATCTGATTGGGCATCTACAAAGGAATAAGGTTAAAACCGCACTGGATATGTTTTCCTTGATCCATTCGGTGGATAGTTTGCGACTTTTAGCAGAAATAGCACGCCGATCCGAAGAACAAGCACTACGGATAGAGGTTCTCATTCAGGTGAACACGACGCGTGAGACAAGTAAATACGGGTTAGACGCTGAGGAGTTGCTGCCGTTTCTCGCGGACGCGCAAGCATATCCGACAGCAAATATTGTCGGTTTAATGACAATGGGACAGTTCAGCCCTTCACCGGACGCAAACCGTCCCGCTTTTGCTTTACTGAGGTCCCTGGCTGAAAAGGTGGCAGCCGAACAATTCCCTGGGGTTACGATGCAATATCTCTCTATGGGAATGACAAACGATTTTGAGGTGGCTATCGAAGAGGGCGCGAATCTCGTACGGATCGGTAGGGCAATCTTTGAGCCTTCAGAGGAATAGCTGTCAGTTGAATGGGTTCTGATAGCACTAACACCTTGACAATACCAACGAAACTGTAGCCCGAAATGAAATGGAGGGCGGTTCTACGGAGAGGCACTTCAAAAGTGAAACCTACCTGAACGAACCGCAAGGAATAATTAAAAAGCTTCGATTAGGTGTAATAGGCGTTGGAAAAATGGGCGGCATTGTCGTGCGAAGTATTGCGGATGTCGTATTCCCCGCAAGACACATTTGGGTCACCGACCTTGATAGCACCCTCGTCGAGCAGCTTTGCGATGAAAAAGGGACCAACAATGCTGGGGATATTGCTGGTTTGGTGAGAAAAACAGATGTGATCTTCTGTGCTGTACCACCAGTCGCTGTCCCAAATATTCTACCACACATTGCGCACAATTTATCGACACCACAGTGGCTCATCAGCATCGCAGCGGGTGTTACGACCACAGCACTTGAAACCTATTTTGACACCGCACCACCGATTGTTCGCGTGATGCCGAACATCTCGGCAGCGGTCGGCGCTGCAATATCAGTCCTAACGCCTGGTACTGTAGCGAATGAGACACATCTTGAAATCGCACAGGAAATTTTCAACGCCTGCGGCACCTCTCTAATTATGGATGAACGCCATCTTGATGCTGTCACAGGTGTGAGTGGCAGCGGGCCGGCTTATGTCGCCCTCTTCATTGAAGCACTCGCTGATGCAGCGGTACATGTCGGGATAGCTCGAGCGGATGCCCAAAAACTCGCAATCCATACGGTGTTAGGTGCAGCGACGATGTTAGCCGAAACACAGGAACATCCAGCGGTACTGAAGAATCGGGTTACGACCCCTGGCGGAACAACCGCTGCTGGACTTCACGCATTAGAATCCGGTGGCTTACGAGCAACGCTCACAGAAGCCATTCTTGCTGCGACGGAACGAGCAAAAGAACTCGGCAACGCATAATCATTCGGACGCAGAACACAGAAACTATGCCTATACACAACCTCGCTCGGTTTATCGCACGACTGCTTGAGATTTATACATTAATAGTTTTCGCAAACGCCTTGCTTTCTTGGTTCGTTTTTGGGACACAAAATGCGGTCATCAGGCAAATCTATTGGTTCACAAGTCGCATCGTCGATCCAGTTCTAAGCCCGATTCGTAACGCCCTTCAACCCGTGTCTCGGAACTTTGGTATTGACATTTCGCCTTTTATTCTGATTATTCTGTTACAGATTTTGGCACGGATGCTCTGGTGATAAACAAGCGGGTATACCGACCCACTGAATCCGGTAAAACCCAGAGGTGTCTCGCACGAAAAGCATAACTCCTCAAACTGACAGGTAGTTCAAAAACAACAGTACAAAAATATGAAAAAACAAAATTCCCCTGCAAAAAGTACAACGCGTAGTCGGGGTAAAACCGAGAAGCCGAAAAAGGGATTCCAGGTAACGGACATGAGCGATGAAAAAGCCGTCCTGGATGTTTGGGCAAATGCCAATGTTTTCCCCCTCGCAAACAAAAAATCAAATACCGCACAGCCACAACACGCCTCTCAAGCCGAAACCTATGTCCTGCGGGAAATCCCCACTTCTTTTCACGCACTCACACTTGACACGCTTTGTAGAAAAATATACCAAGATGTCTTCCTCAAAGCATCCTTGATGCACGGACATCAAGTTACATACGTACCTACATGGGAAACCTATCCGCTTTGGATTGAGGAACGCATTATCGCAGAGTTTATCGCAGAGTCAAAATCTAAAGCACCGATCAAACTCTCTGTGCTTCGCAAGCGATGTCGCAAACGACACAAACAGGAATTAGATGTCCAAAAACAGAAATTTTATCAACTCGGTATCTTCGCGGATTGGGATGCTTCTCAAAAAACGCTTGAATCCCGGCAGGAAGCGAGACTCATTGCCCTTATCAGCCGACTACGGGATTCCAATTACCTGCATGACCTACCACAACTCAGCCCATGGTGTCCTAAGTGCACAGCCCCACTCAATGAAACAAATCTCCTACAAGAATCTACACATGCCTTGAACGGCTACGTGAAGTTTCCTTTCAATTTCGGGTTGGAGGAATTTGGCATTGATGTCTCTTTTTGCATCCGAATGCTACATCTCTGGGAGATAGCCGGCACCGTCGAAATCGGGATTACTGACGAGACTACCTATCTACTCACGAAGTATGGCGCAGAATATCTCCTTTTTGCTGAGCCACAGTTCGAATATTTTTCTAAGCATCTTACAAACGGGCAACCTGAGCCAAAACCTGTTAAGGAAATCAAAGCCTCTGAACTCGCACAATACACTGTAGCACACCCCCTCTTTCCATCGAAGGAGTTGAAGATTACGCGCATCCCTGAGACGCTCATCGCAGAAACCACTGACAAATCAACATCTTTCTTAAAATCCGGTGTTATCCCGCTAAACCCTGCCCATCATCAATCCAGCTACGATATCGCCCAAGCGTTAAATATAAATGCAGCACCTATTTTCGATGAAACCGGAAGATTCACTGAGGAAGCCGGGCAATTGTGTGGGTTGTATTTGTTTGATGCAGAAGGGTTTATTGTCCCGCAATTGGAGAAGTACGGGTACCTCCTAAAAACGCATGACGAAGAGATACGCGAACCTCACTGTCCTCGCTGCAAGGAATTAGCCGTTTTTCGACCATGTTCAAAATGGGCGTTCTCCATTGCTAAAAACGATACCACTAATCAACTCCTCAGGGCTCAAGAATATTGGGATAATTATGGCGATATCCAGCATAAACATATTAGCGACGTCCGAGATATCGTCCTTAATTTCGGAGAATTGCAAGTTTCGACACAACGCCAGTGGGGGATGCCACTGCCAATTTTGCTCTGTGACCAGTGTGATGAACCTCTCACTGATAAAAATACGCTCAATGCAATCCGTAATTCTATCCAGCGCAGCTTTGAATTCTGGTTCGGATTAAGCATTGAAGAACTTTTGCCCACCGATACCCGCTGCCTAAATTGTAACTCAAGCGATTTTCGCAAAGAGGCTACCCTCATTGATAGTCATTTTGCCAATCTGCTTCAAGTCATTGATAACTCTGACTTCAAAAAACCACTCGGGGGCCACACCAGTGTCATGTTTGTACCACAGACGAGTGTCGGCGATTTTCAATGGAAAAAATGGTTAGCTGAAATTAGCGTCATCTCCGCTGCGCTTAGCAGGAGCCGTCCAGTTAAAGAAAGTCAGCCCTTTAAACAACTAAAGCTTAAAACACTACCGAAAATTGGCGGCGAAATTCAGATTGATGATGCATTTCTTAACAAATATCCGGCGGATGTGGTCCGCCTCGTCGCAATATCGCCGAGTGTTGAAACAAAACAGGTGAATTACAAACGACTTGAGAAACTCGCAGATGGGTATCTCGAACAATATCAGCAGCTCCAAGCACTATTCGATGATATAAGCCAGCATCTCTACCCGTTTCTACTCGATTGCCAAAAACTCGGCGAAAACGAACAAAAGGATACAGATGCGCAGCTTTCTACCGCCACCAACGGACGCGATGGTCAGACAGGTTTCGCCTGCGCACCTACCCATACAAATCTTGAAGACCCGAAGGGGACCGCTACTGCTGGCAAAACGCTGCCTATGGATTCGCTCCTAATAACCGTTACCGCCCAACTGCTGCAGGAGGCGCAACAGGCTTACCAAACCGAGAATTTTCACAAAATATGGACAATGTTAACTAAATTCTGTCAGGATGATCTTCGCTTTTATAGCGACGCAATAGAAGCCCGTCCTACGACAACCCTACATACAGCACAAAGTATACTTTCAGAAATAACAACGCTACTTCTACAACAATTCGCACCCTTAACTCCTTTTTTCGCGGAACATTTTTATCGGCGCATCTCTGTAGATGGTATGACCAGCGACCATAGTATTTTTCAACGAAGCTGGCACTCGCGTTCATCTCTGATTGAACAAAATTTGCAGCCTTCCGATGGAGAAAAAGACGAGACAAAAGCGGAATGGGAGGAGGTCAGGAGGGCATACCATGCAAAATCGTGAAAAGAACGCATGGCGAAATGTTATGCTTCTGATTTATGTAGCTGTTCCCGTGTTGATACTTGATTGGGGCACCAAGTGGTTAGTACAAAAATATATTACGCGCGTCACTGAAGTAATTCCGGTTATCTCGGGGTTTTTCTACCTTCGGCACGATAGAAATTCTGGCGCGGCTTTCGGAGTACTCGCCGGGCATAGAGTCTTGCTTATTCTCATTACCATTGTCGCTTTGGTTTTCATTTTCGCCTACTATCTTCGATTCCGCGAGAGCCGTTGGATGCAGGTCTCGTTAGGTTTTTTACTCGGCGGTGCCGTCGGAAATTTCATTGACCGACTCTATTTGGGTGAAGTTGTTGATTTTCTTCAGTTCGGTATAGCCAGTCAAGGTCTCTTTTGGCCCACTTTTAATGTTGCTGATATTTCTGTCTGTATCGGTGCTGGCATGCTGATTGTTTACTTGTTCCGACACCGTAACCAAGACCAGCAGGCTTGACGTGTTACCGGGCTTTCTAAATTCACAGATTAAGAATATCATTCTCAGAACTCGACGTTGGCTTTGACCCAAGGAGGGAATCCATGTACAAGTTTGGTACCCAATTATTGCTAATGAGTGTAGCGTCTCTTTTTTTTACACAGTTACATGCAAACGCACAGTTTCAGGCAGCACCCCCGGCGCAACAGGAAGACCCAGCCGACTACAGCGAAAGTGCATTGCGTCGGTTTGAAATTATCACGTTGAGCTCCCTGCCATTCACCGCTATTCACAGTTATGTCGCCGTTAGAGGCATAAAAATGTATCGTGAGAATATATTCGCACCTGAAATGACACCGAGCGACTATCGCATCGTTGGGATCGGGGCAGTCTCGTTGTCGCTCTTCATCGGTGTTTGGGATTGGTTACATACGCGCAATGTGGATCGATCGGCACCGCGTGTGCCAGAGCCTAAAGCACCACCTATTGAAGAGGAAGATCCTGTTGAAGGAACTATCGCTCGTTTGTCCAAAACGGATCCACATATAGCAAGATATAGGAATATTTCTCGACAAGACGCACTAAATAACAGGCTGAATAGATGGGCGAATGAACCCGCTGCCGGTTTTGCGATGCCTCTCCTTCAGATTCGCTTCTGAATTTTTAACTGTGGACCCTCGCTCATCATGGATGGTCTTTTAATTCACTATTTTTTTTCATCAAGAGAAAGACGGATTTCTTATCAACCTCTTCATCGAAAAACTCTATCCTTCAGAATGGAGATGTAGCGATGCTAAGGGTTTTCAAATAGCGACTGTGTTTGAATTAACAGACAAGCATGGTCGCGTCTATTTTTAACCAGATATAATTGATTTTTTAGTTGATTTAATTGTAGAATTAAGTTACCTTTGTGTATATTGTATAACATAAGGCAACTTAATAATGGATCAAGTAAAAATAGAAATCTTTAAGACCAATAATGGTAAAGAGCCTTTCACTGAATGGATTGACTCAAACTACACGTGATAAAATTCTAAGGAGGCTTAGACGTGTAGAAAATGGTAATGTAGGTAGTTTTAAACCATTAGTAACACCTAATGCAATTTGTGAATTTAGATTTGGTTTTGGAGCAGGCTACCGTATTTACTTTCGTTTCTTATCTCGCTCAAATATATTCATACTTTGTGGAGGTGATAAATCATCACAAAAATTTGACATCAAACGTGCCGAAAATTATTACTCACAATATCTGGAGAATCAGTTATGAAACAATTTAGAACTTTGAATGATATTATGATGGAGAGACTTTCAGATCCAGAAAACGCTGCTAATTATCTTAAGGTTTGTGTAGAAGAATATCTAGATGATGGCGATTTGTCTTTTCTGCTTAAAGAAATTAAGAATGTTATAGAAGCACAAGGTGGAATTAATAAGATGTCTAAGTTTATTAACATTAGCCCTAGAGAACTAGATAGAATTATATTCGGTTATAATTCACCACAATTGAATATAATTTACTTAATTATTAAATCATTAAGAAATCAGGTTACAACAGAAAATCTTACAAAGCAGTTTAATATAAGTATTCCTAACGACTAAATTAGTTCATTGACTCGTTTTCAGATGTGCACGGAATCTCCAGTCTTTAGACTGCGAAGGATTCAAGTTACCAACTCGTGTCACTTCACGGGAAATCCGTCTTCTGATAACGAAGGGAAACGGACCAAAAGGCTAATAGTTAAAAACTAAAATGCGTATTCTTTTTATGGGAACCAGTGAGTTTGCTCTGCCCGCACTCACGGAACTGATCACCCACAAATTTGAAATCATTGGCGTTGTCACACAACCCGACCGGCCAAGTGGACGCGGAAAACATCTCAACCCACCGCCTGTTAAAATCGTCGCAACAGCGCACAATTTACCGGTCTACCAACCTGAGAAAGTGAGGAAACCGGATTTCCTGCGCGTCCTTGAACGCCTCGCACCAGACGTAATTGTCGTCGCCGCATTCGGTCAACTCCTGCCGCAGGCTGTTTTGGATATGCCACCGTGTGGGACGATCAATTTGCACCCCTCACTGCTCCCGAAGTACCGAGGCGCAGCACCGATTCAATGGGCCTTAATTAACGGCGAAACTCAAACAGGCGTGACGCTTATGTTATTGGATGCAGGTGAGGATACGGGCGATATTATTTCCACAAGTTCTATCCGAATCCGAAATGAGGATACCGCTTTCACATTAACAGAACAATTGGCACAACTGGGGGCAAATCAACTCGTCCGGCTCCTGTCCGAGATGCCAGAAGGAGTAACACCACCAGCGACACCTCAGAACAGTGCCGAGGCAACGCTGGCACCACGTCTGACAAAGGATATCGGGCACATTGACTGGAATCAACCCGCGACGACGATTCATAATCTCGTCAGAGGCACCGCGATCTGGCCCGGCGCGTATACCTTCTTTCGGAATAATCTCCGATTGAAGATTGTCAGTTGTCAACCGCTTTCGCAAACCCTCGCTGTTCCCGCAGGTACGCTCAAAGTCGTTGAAAAACGGAAACTGCTCGTTGCAACAGCAGATGGGACGCTTCAACTACTGAAAATTCAGCCCGCAACTAAAAAAGTTATGGATGTCTCCGATTTTATCAACGGTTACCAACTACAGACAGACGAACAACTTTTGACACCCACATCGCTATGAATAGTTTTAATAATACCCTATTTGCTGTCGTCAAGGTTTCGCTCTACTTCCTAATTCTATTCGGTATCATCGGTGTGCTAATTATTTTCGTCGTTATTCCGAAATGGGTTCGGACAGAAGAAGTGCTTGTGCCAAACATTACTGGCAAAACCTACTATGAAGCTGTCCGTATCCTTGATAAGGAAGGGCTTCGACCCGCGAAAGACATTCGGGAGGCGAGTAGTGACGCGCCAAAGGGCGAAATCGTCGCTCAAGATCCTGTGGCGAACTTTAGAATCAAATCTTACCAACCTGTGACAATCACCGTCAGTATAGGCGCAGAGTTAGCACCCGTCCCTTCTGTTATCGGCAAATCACAGGATGCCGCTGCTGAGACGCTTCGGGATGCCGGCTTTCGTCCAAATCGGATCGCGGAAGTCCATTCTGAAACTTATCTACAAGGTACAGTCATCGCGCAAACCCCACCAGAGGGCGGTGGCCAACAACGCGGCAGTGCTGTTAACCTCTTGGTGAGCATCGGGCCCACACCACAATTCATGCAACTCCCAGATTTCCAAGGTCAACCTGCTGCTGATGTACTTGTTGCCTTAGAAGCCGCCGGACTCAATGTTGAGACCGAATATAGTTCGCACCCCAAAATACCTGAAGGCGCAATTATTGCCCACAAACCCCCAGGCAACGTGATGGTCCGAACCGGAGACTTGATCCTCCTCGAAATTAGCGGGCAAGAATCGCCTGAAAACATCGGTCGATTGCTACCTTTCCAGCATTCTGTCAGCGAAGAGGGAACGCTGTCGCACCACGTCAAGATCGTCATCATTGATGACTCAGGCCAACGGGTCGTCATTGACCAACGTTACGCACCGGGTGAATTGATTGACCTTGAACGAAAAGGCGTTCGCGTCTTCGGAAAAACGCGCGTGATCGTCTATGAAAATGATGAAAAACTACTACCTGAAACGGTTTATAAATAAAATAAAACCGGAGGAACATACACATTCATACGCCTAAAATTGCCCCTTCATTGCTCGCCGCAGACTTTAGCCGCCTTGGTGAAGAGGTCAAACGGATCGTTGATGCCGGCGCGGATATGCTACATTTTGATGTAATGGACGGTGAATTTGTTCCAAACTTTGGGATCAGCCCACCATTTATTGCCGCTGTTCGTCAAATCACCCAGATCCCCTTCGATGTCCACATTATGGTAACGCACCCACTCCGTTATATCAATGCACTCGCTACAGCTGGCGCAGATTTCATCACATTTCATATCGAAAGTACTGATGAACCTAACGAAGTCATTTCAGCAATCAACGCGCACGGGATTAAACCCGGTTTGGCATTTTCACCGAAAACGCCGACATCGGCAGTCATTCCCTATCTTTCAGACATTGATTTGGTCTTACCCATGAGCGTTGAACCCGGTTTCGGGGGACAAGCCTTTCAACGCAGGACGCTCGCGAAAATAGCGGAATTGCAACAAATAACGCCAACATTAGAGAGACCCCTTGACATCTCGGTTGATGGAGGGGTGACCACGGAAATCGCGCCGCTCGCAATCCGTCAAGGCGTGACGGTGCTCGTCGCAGGCACCGCTGTCTTCCGCAGTCAGCAACCAGGGGCAGTCATTGAAAATCTTCGCACAGGTGTAACCTAAGATGCCACTTCACAGATGCACACTTTCTATGTTCCGCCACCTCAGATTCACACCGATACTGCTACAATTACCGACTCGGAGCAACACCATCTCCGCAATGTCCTCCGACTAACACCCGGTGCAACCATCAGAATTATTGATGGGCAGGGGAGTGTCTATACCGCAGAAGTGCTGGATATAGGTACAAATCGGAAACCAAGCGAAGCCCGGATTCTCACTCATGAATTTCACGCAAGCGTACTGCCGGCACTGACGCTATTCCAAGGGCTTCCCAAGAATGATAAAATGGAGTTGATTCTCCAGAAGGCAACCGAAATCGGTGTCACACACATTATACCGATAGATTCAGAGCACGCTTTACAGAAACCGAGCCAAAATCGATATCAACGATGGCACCGTGTGGTTATCTCCGCCACAAAGCAGTGTAAGCGCACGTGGTTACCTGAACTCTGTGAGCCACAAACATTTGAGGCATCTCTCACCCAACTCGACAAATTCTCACTGCGCCTAATGCTCAATCCACATCTTACACAGGAGCCGCATCCACAGCATATCAAGACAGTTTTGAGGGAGGTTTCACAACCCACATCTATCGCGCTCTTTGTCGGACCCGAAGGCGGCTTTTCTGATCAAGAAGTCACTGCAGCGATCCAAAGCGGATGCCTTCCCGTCACACTCGGCACAAACATTTTGCGAACGGAAACTGCCGCAATTGTGGCTGTTGCCATCGCTGCTTATGAATACCAACTGTGAAATGGATTCCCGCTCGTGATGCATCGCTATGTATAGTGCATCCTTAAAATAAATAGACGTATTTGTAGCATAAACTTTTAG
>CAZQIP010000216.1:0-12653 GCA_964593655.1 uncultured bacterium
TTTCTAACTTCATTTTTTACAGGTATACGCCGTAGAGGCGATCCACTTTTGGGCACCAGTTATTGACTGACTTTCTCACACATAAACCTAACAACATCAACCATATTCTAAACCCCAAAAAAAATGGGGGTAAGTGACAGATTTCAGATATTGCTACAAGTCGCATGTTTTGGATAGGTAGTTCCACTTCCATTCTTTCCATTCTTTGACTAAACCTATTTTTACCGGATTATTGAGGACATACCTAATAATCCGATGCAGTTCATCTGGATTACGGATACAGTGGTCGTAACTTTCGTTTTGCCAGAATGCACCACTACGTCCTAATATGTGATTTGCTTTTTGTGCGGTATAACTTTTGAGTGAATGCATGATGGAAGCTAACGAATGGTAACGCATGTTGTGAGTCTGTTTATCGTCTGTTACAGAAGGTTGGATTTCCAGTGGTGTAAATACGACATGGACATGGTTTGCCATGATGCAGTATGAAATTAAAGAATATACTTTTCCATTTAGGTGGTGAAGACTCTCAGTTACCAATTTAGCTATCTGTTCGTTTTTGAGCCATACGGGTCCGTTATTTGCTTGATCTAATGTTTCTTCAAATTTTCGGAACCACTCACGTTTCTTTTCTGGGGTATTTTGTTTCTGTTTGAAGGTTATCTGTTCTGCTGCTTCAAGTTTTCTCTTTTCTCTGATGTACTGTTGTAAGATATGTTTCGGTATTGATCCTGTCAGGTTAAATGTTATGAAGAAGGTTGCCCCTGGGGGTTGTATATGTGGTAAGTTACGACGATAGTATGGTTTGTAGTTATATTGATTCATTTTTATTTTTTCCCGTTTTACATCTATATTTTTTGTAGGGTCCATTTCCAGTTGGCGAAAAACAGAACTCTACGGCAGACACAATCTGGAAGACACAATCTGGAAGATTGTGGTACAATATGGGCTACTGTTTACAGAAGACACAATCTGGAAGATTGTGGTACAACATGCGCTACTGTCTAATGACCAACCATGTAACGAGTTCAAATTCCGTCTTTTCTGTAATCTGACTATCAGCAGTCGGCAGCAGCGCATCAGCACTTGCGTCGAGTTGATCGTTGACCTTCCGATTGTATGCCTCGCGAATTGAATTGAGCGCGGCATCAAGTAGCATCTCATAGATCGTCATATCGCTGCCGTTGTTAGTCTCCTCGTTGAACCAGTGACAGAGGTCTTGATCATGTTGTTTCTTCTCAACACAGAGCGCGCTGAAGCGTTCCAAAATTCGTTTCGGGTTGGTGAATCCGATAGAGACCTCGCCTTCATCACTGATATGCACAAGGTAATACGGGTGAATCGGGTTGAGTTTTTGCCCTTCCTCACTGTCCTCTGCGTCACCAGTCTGCTTTAGACAGAAGATAACCCCCGGTTTGATTTTCACAGGCATTCCTTCGTGTGTAAGCCGTGCGGTGACAGCGTATAAGCCAAGTGGAGCATCTCTGAGTTTCGCTTCATTTTGACGAAGATAGTCGAGCAGCTGCGCCCGGAAATCGTCAAGCGTGAATTGATTGAGATTCAACTGTTCCTCAATATCTTCAAAATCAAGGATTTCGGTTTGCATGCGGCGGAGTTGTTCATCGCGGTGCGTCCAGACCTGTTCCATGCTCTCTTTTTCTGTCAATGAGAGCAGATCATCGTCGCCTGTAGCAGTCAGATTGACGAGTGCCATGCGCGCCTCAACACGAGGTTTGAGATTGATGTATGCGTCGAGTTCAGGCGTGGGCCAGAAGTTAATGAGGTGAATTTTCTTGTTCTTGCTGCCGATACGGTCAATCCGTCCGAAACGTTGAATGATACGGACAGGATTCCAGTGGATGTCATAATTAATGAGATAATCGCAATCCTGTAGGTTCTGTCCCTCGGAAATACAATCGGTAGCAATGAGAAGATCAATCTCTGGGAGTTCACCATCTTCTTCTGTTTCACTCTCTTCCCTCTCTTTGGAAATCGGTGAAAAATTGGTAAGAATTTCGTCAAAGTCATTTCGGACGAGTTCGCTTTTGCTTGCACCGCCGGTAACGACAGCGGATTCAATATTAAGCGTCTCCTTTGCCCATTCGTATAGATTATCGTAGAGATAGTTAGCAGTATCGGCAAAAGCGGTAAAGACGAGGACTTTGCGGTTCTCTTTCCCGTCTCGGTTTTTTGCGAGGTTCTGCACCTTGGCGGCGATCAGTTGTTTGAGTTGTTCCAATTTGGCATCCCGATCAGACGTGATATTTTGTGCGATTTTGTAAATTTTATCCAATTGCGTTCTATCGTCGTGAAGGTCGGCAAGCCAAGTGTCAAGGTCAATATGTTCATAGAGATAGGTCTGATTTTTTCCTGCTTGGACACCGGTTTGTAGTTCGTCATCCTCTCCATATTCTTCCGTTGTTTCGGCAAAGGGATCGAACCCGCTTTCGCTTACAACACTTGGGGTTGCGCTCAGAAAGTCCTGAATTTCAGACGCACGCGCTTTGATATTTTCAATGGTGCGTTCAAGGGTTGATGCGAAGGAGTGGACACTGCTCTCAAGTCGTTTGAGAAAGTTCACCTTCATCATACCGATAAGGTTGAACTCGCGCTGCTGAAGAAGTCTCTCGCCGTAATGGTGACGGCATTCCTGACGAATATATCTTGACGGATTGAAGATTGCGAGTTGATATCCATCAATCTGGCGGCTGATGGTTTGGTAAGTGGGAAATTTCCCTTGCAGGTCAATTTCAGGAAAGATAGACTGCGGAGGTTCACGATCCGGGAATTGACCGATCTCTTCAACCGTATTCTCATAGAAGTTTATGACATGGGTCCGAGAACGAGCGATAGTGAGTCTATCCAACAGTGCAAAAAAATCAGCGTTCAGGCTTTCCGCAAGATTTTCCTGTTTTTGAGACTTTTCAGGTATCTGCTCAGTTTCTGTTGTCCACGTATCAAAATGACTTTGTGCAGCGTTGAGCGTCCCTCTAATACTTGGAATACCAGTCTGTCTAAAAGCGTCGTCTCTATCCTCAGTGATTAAACATATCTGATTGTCAAGGTCGGTAAGCCGATTGTTGACTGGAGTCGCAGAGAGCATTAAGACTTGGGTTTTGCCACCGCTCTGGATGACATCTTCCAATAATTTGTTATATCGGCTTTTACGGACAAGTTTGCCATCCTGATCAAGTGTATTGGTGGAGCGGTTTCTGAAGTTATGGGATTCGTCGATGACAACAAGATCGTACCCATCCCATTCGTGTTGTGCAAGGTCAATACCGTTGGATTCTCCACTGTCTCGACTCAGATCCGTGTGTGCAAGCACATTGTAACGAAACCGATCGGCTTTCAGTGGATTACGTCTTCTGCGAAAGTGTATCGGATAAAGCGTCCAGTTCTTTTCTAATTTTTTCGGACACAGCACCAAAACATTTGCATTTCGCAGTTCAAAGTACTTGATAATCGCGAGTGCCTCGTATGTTTTACCCAATCCGACGCTATCAGCGATAATACACCCGTTGTGTGCCTTGAGTTTCTGGAGGCATGCCTGAACACCGTGTTTTTGGAAAGCGTAGAGCTTCTGCCAAATTTCTGTCTGCAAGAATGAAGGATTCGCTTCGGCAAATTCCGTGTCGCCTACATCTGCCAATATATTTTCAAAGAGATGGTAAAGGGTTTTATAGTAGATGAATTCGGGGTCTTTGTCCTGATAGGCATCTTTGAGAATTTGCAATACCTGTGCTTTTACATCCGCTACCTGATCCGATTCCCAAAGGTTATCAAACCACGTTTTCAGATCAGCGCAATCGCTCTTGCTGTCAACTTCAAGGTTAAGTTCAATGTTGTTTGCTTTTTCGCTTAACCCCAAACCACGCATGGTAAAATTTGAGCTGCCGATGATTGCATCTTCGCCATTACCGTTTTCAATATAATACATCTTACCGTGCAGAAAATTTGATTTACGGACTGAACGTATCTCTACCTTTTCTTCAATCCATTCGGCACAAGCTCTGGCAACCTCTTTTTGCGGGAGATAATTTTGGAGTTTTAACCCTGATTCGGTGAATTGGAACGCCTTGCTTTCGGTTTTGTCGGGATCAATGTTGATAAAACTGGGTTCACCGAACAGGAAACGGAGTTCCTTGATGTTTGTCAATTCATCTTTGAGTTTATCAAATGCATAAATGGTGAAATAGGCGGAGACAATGGAGAGAGCGGAACCGTCTTGGATTTTATCTCGCAGAAAACCAGCGACGGTATCGTACATGCTGTTATCTCGAATGCGGGAGGTTTTTGACATTGTGTTCTCTTTCCGAAAGTTCCTATAAATATAGTATCATTTGAGGGTCGCTCCTACAGCGATCCCTTTCATGATACCAATTCTGTTCATAATTTTCAAGCATAAAAATCCGAAATGTGCTATACTACTTGCAGACTGTAATTGAAGTCAACTACCCAAGTCTAAAGACTTGGGCTTGTGCGAAGCGCATGCCAAGCGTCCACTCCACAAGGTAAACGGTTTTCTACAGTAATATATCGCAGTCTCTTGGTGTGGCAACCCCCGCAACGTTTCGGATGCTCCCCAAGTCTGATTCACTTTTGGATACTGCGATCTGGAAGGGGCAATACACAACCCGTAAGGGAGATTACAAACTATGTTTGTTCCGGTGACGAGTCAAACAGGTCAGAAGTTAATGCCTACACATGCTAAGAAGGCGGGCATGCTGATTAAGAAAGGTTTAGCCACGCCGTATTGGAGTAATGGTATCTTCTGTATCCGGTTGAACTATGCTACCGAAGCCGAATACACGCAAGATATAGTCGCCGGTGTAGACCCTGGTAGCAAGAAAGAAGGCGTTACTGTCAAATCCGAAGCACACACCTATTTGAATGTGCAGGCGGACGCTCATAACGGTGTCGGTAAGAAAGTCGCAAAGCGTCGGGAGTTGCGGAGGAGTAGACGTTCTCGTAAGTGCCCAAATCGGAAGAACAGAAAGAACCGTAATGCGGGGAAAAAGCGAATACCCGCTGGCACGCGTGCGCGGTGGGATTGGAAACTACGGATACTTCACTGGCTATCTAAAGTGTATCCAGTCACACACGTCTGTGTAGAAGATATTAAAGCCCGGACAATTAAGCGTGCCAAGAAATGGAATAGCAACTTTAGTCCTTTGGAAGTCGGTAAATCGTGGTTCTACACAGAAGTCGAAAAGCGGTGGCAGTTGCGAACCGTTCAAGGGTGGGAAACCAAAGAGATACGCGATAGGCTCGGACTCAAGAAGTCGTCAGACAAGTTAGCAGAAACCTTTGACGCACATTGCGTAGATTCTTGGTGTCTGGCATATCACACTGTAGGCGGTGTTAGCACTCCTGAGAATACGGCTGTATTCTGTATAGCCCCTATACCTATCAAACGCAGGTGTCTACACCGCGAACAAGAGGCAAAAGGCAGAAAACGCAACAGATATGGCGGCACACGGTGTCTCACTACCGTCAAAAACGCCCTCGTCAGACACGTTAGACACGGATTGTTACGCGTCTCGGGACACCAAAATGGCAAACTTACCCTCAGCGAAATCAACAATAGCAAACAAGTCGTGCTTCAAGCGAACCCACAAGACTATAGGATACTTAGACGGATCAACTTCAAATATAAACAAGGCTGCTGAACCACAACACTTGAGTCTCCGTGTCTACATCCCAAACCTAAAGGATTGGGTCTTGACACGGAAGAGAAGATAATAGGAGAAAAAAAATGACAAAATGGATAATAGGCTTAGCAACAGTCTTCTGCTTAGGGGTTGCTGCCCACGGCGATGCAAAAGAACTTAAATTAGATGATATCTTCCCAACTGACCGGGTTATAGATGTGCAGATTACTGTTTCGGATAAGGATTGGAATACGATTCGGTATCAGTCGCGCGATTTTATGAGTGCACTGAACGAGAAACGACAGTTCGGCCCGCTGGATCATCCCTATACATACGTCGAAGCAAGTGTGAGTATTGATGGTGTGGTCTTTCCGAAAGTCGGAATTCGCAAAAAAGGGTTCATCGGTTCGCAAAGCCATACGCGTCCCTCTCTGAAAATCAAGCTAAATCATATTGACAAAAAGGGCAAGATTGAAGGACTAACAAACCTAACACTTAACAACAACAAACAAGATACAAGCCAAGTGAGTCAATTTATCGGGTATGCGCTGTTTAACGCGATCGGTTCTCCCGCGCCGCGATGCGCGTATGCGAAAGTAACGGTGAACGGCAAAAGTTTGGGAATATATTCCCATGTCGAAACTGTCCGCAAACCACTTTTGAAACGTGCGTTCGGAAATGACGAGGGCCCACTCTATGAAGGTACTGTCGTCGATTTTAACGAGGAATGGGAAAACAGTTTTGAACACAAACGCGGCAACGATACGCTCGGCAGAGAAAAGATCATCGCTTTAATCAATGTTCTCGCAGATAACCAAGTAACGGAAAAGGCGATTGGTGAACTCGTCGATTTAGATAGCTTTTATCGGTTTTGGGCAACAGAAAGCCTGCTCGGTTTCTGGGATGGCTATTCTGGAAACAATAACAATTACTTCATTTATCTCAATCCTGATACAGACAAGTTTCACTTTTTACCGTGGGGCGCGGATTCGCTGTTTACAAATTTCAAGATGGACTTCCGGAGAAATACACAAGCACCCATTTCGGTCAAGACACAAGGGTTGATCGCATATAGATTGTATCAACTTGAGGCAGGAAGCGAACGGTACGCAGAAACAATGATGGAACTCCTTAAAAACCACTGGAACGAAGTAGAACTGCTTACTGAGCTGGACAGGGTCGCTGCAATAATTCAACCTTATCTCTTACCCGAACAACGTGAATTTCAAGAAGAAGAGTGGGGCGGAAGAGGTAAAAAACAGACCTTTGAGAACCAACTCGCGAACGTTCGTGATTTCATCCGTACCCGTAAAAACGACATACTACAGGAAATCGGCGATGGGATGCCTGCCTGGCGTAGGAAACCGAACCCGCTGATCGTTATGGGACCTGAAGGGTTTGACATGAAAAAATTCATTCAATTGCCCGAGGAGGGTCTGTGGCATGCCGCGCGCACGGGTGATCTCCGAGCGATGAAACGCTACATCGCAGAAGGTGCCGATGTCAACGCCCCAGACGAGAATTTAAACATATCCCCTTTGGTATGGAGTGCGTCTCACGGACAAACCGAAGCGACTCGTCTCCTTATCGAAAATGGTGCTGATGTTAATATAGAAGACGATAACGGCAGCACACCCTTGCACAATGCCGCTGTTTTTGGTAGAGCAAAGATCGCGAAACTTCTTGTCGAGAACGGGGCAGACCTGAAAGTACGCAACGACGATGGTGCAACACCAGCGGATGCCTTGCATCTCGATTGGAGAACTACTGGCTTTATTGGCAGTTTGATGGGTGTAGAGGTTGAGAAGGAAAATATTCCTGTCATGCAAAGCGGTAGGAACGAAATTGCAAAACTCTTCGGGGTCAAAGAATTTGACAGCAAGGACATAGCCTCCGCCGGGGATCTATCGGGCGCAGTTTTTATTGGAGATATCGCGGCAGTTAAACGGGCACTCACTGACGAAGCGGACCCTAATGCGCAGGATCCGCAATCCGGAAGCACAATGCTATCCATTGCTGCACTGATGGGGCATACGGAAATTGTAGCACTCCTCCTTGAACACGGCGCAGAGGTCAATGCGAAAAGCCGGGACGGTGGAACAGCACTGCATGCGGCAGCTTTCCTCGGACGTATTGAGACAGTGAAACTCCTGCTTGGAAAAGGCGCGGATGCGGGCCTTCGCAATAACACGGGTAGCACAGCGATAGATGGCGCAAAGTTGGACTGGGCGTTTACCAAAGGGATTATCGGTATGCTGCAAATTAAGGTAGACGAGGGAGAAGTGAAAGCAGGGAGAAGGAAGGTTATAGAACTCCTCTCTGGGCAACCAAGTCATGCGTCTCAATCACACAACTTGTGGAAAGCTGCTGCGGTAGGTGATCTATCGGCTATCAAAGAGGCTTTCGGCGATGGTGCAGATTTGAACGCACAGGATCCGCAATTTGGAATCACACCGCTGGCATGGGCAGCACTGATGGGGCATACAAAAATTGTGACACTTCTCCTTGAACACGGAGCGGATGTGGATGCTCAGAATCGAGACGGTGGCACGGCACTGCATGCGGCTGCTTTCCTTGGACGTGCCGAGACGGTGAAATTACTGCTTGAAAAGGGGGCAGACCCTAAATTTCGCAATCACACCGGCAGTACCGCGATAGAGGGCGCAAAATTGGATTGGGAGCTGAGCAAGTTCATCGTTGAGATGTTGAAAATTGAGGTAGACGAAGCAGAAGTCAAAGCAGGCAGAGCCGAAGTTATAAAACTCATCTCTCGCCACAGTAGGAAATAGACAGGACACGGAGGTGGAACGGATGCATAATTCACAGACCAACCCTGAGACCATTCAAGGCAACACAACACACGGAATCCCGATAACGCAGGAAGAATTTCTTGAAAATGATTTCGAGGGTTATGAATATGTAAAAGGAGAATTAGTTCCTATGGCACCTCCATCCATGGAACATGGTGAAATAAGTATCAAGGTGATTCGGTATTTGGATTTACATGTTCATACACATCAGTTGGGACATCTGTATACTGCTGAAACAACGTTTCAATTGGGGGACCGCGTCGTGAAACCAGATGTTGCGTTTGTTTCAACTGACCGACTACCGGAAAACAGACGTAAGGGGTCGCCTGTACCCCCGGATCTCGCCGTTGAGGTCGTCTCACCGACAGATATGCACTACGATGTCACTGAAAAAGCGTTTGCCTATCTGAAAGCGGGAACACGACTTGTCTGGGTTATCGAACCGGTTGCAAAGACAGTAGGTCTATCGCTCTGAAACGGATTTCACGCTGCTTACTTGGACAGACACACTGACAGGTGAGGCTGTTGTCGAAGGATTTACATGTCCAGTAGCACAGTTGTTTGAATAGAAAAGGCAAACATCGGAACCTCCGAAAGATTAAAGACAAAAGAATGCACGTCGCATTTGGGCGTGTACGCCGCAAAACGGAGTACTAAATGGCAAAACAGATTAACTACACTGACATCTTAGAAACCGGCGATAGCGAGATTTATGATATTCAGACGCATGCTGCCGGGCCCGAAGGCAGTCTGCCGCTCACGGCGGAGATGCTCCTCAATCGACCGAGTGGGGACGTATTTGGCTTGACCCACAACGCCGCCATGGGCTGGGCACCGACGGAGCTGCGACGCGAGGAATTCCTGATTCTCAGCACACAAGGCGGTATCCGCGCTCCTGATGGCAGCCCGATTGCCCTTGGGTATCATACCGGACATTGGGAGGTCGGACTTCTCATGCAGGCGGTCGCGTACGAGTTGAAGAACCTCGCAGCGATCCCGTTCGCAGGCTACTGCTCCGACCCGTGTGACGGACGCACGCAAGGCACCGTCGGAATGATGGACAGCCTCGCCTATCGCAACGATGCAGCACAGATATTCCGCCGACTCATCCGTTCCCTACCCACACGGAAAGGGGTTGTCGGCGTTGCGACCTGCGATAAAGGCTTGCCCGCGATGATGATGGCACTCGCCTCAATGCGGGAATTACCAGCTGTACTCGTCCCGGGGGGCGTGACGTTGCCACCTACCACAGGCGAAGACGCTGGCAAAATCCAGACGATCGGTGCCCGTTTCGCACACGGTGAAATTAGTCTCCAAGACGCAGCGGATATGGGATGCCGTGCCTGCGCAACCCCTGGCGGTGGCTGTCAATTCTTGGGAACTGCAGCGACTTCACAGGTTGTCGGTGAGGCGTTGGGAATGAGTCTGACACATACGGCACTGGCACCCTCTGGGCAGAACATCTGGTCGGACATGGGACTTCGTTCCGCACGCGCTGTCGTAAATTTAGCCGCGAAAGGGTTGACGATGAACGATATTGTCACACCGGAAGCGATTCGGAACGCTATGGTCGTACACGCCGCATTTGGTGGATCAACCAACCTCTTACTACATATCCCAGCGATTGCGCACGCTGCAGGACTTCAACGTCCAACCATAGACGATTGGACCGAAGTCAATCAGAGCGTCCCACGTCTTGTTGATGTCCTACCGAACGGACCGGTTGGTCATCCGACGATAAGGGTCTTCCTCGCTGGCGGTGTACCTGAAGTTATGCTCCATCTACGCGAATTGGGATGCCTCAACGAAGACGTGCTGACAGCAACAGGTGAAACCCTCGGCAGCAACCTCGATTGGTGGGCAGCTTCTGAACGGCGAGCGCGCGTTCGCCAAACACTGCTGGAGAAAGATAACATTGCCCCGGACGAAGTGATTCTGAATCCGGATGCCGCACAAGCAGCAGGACTCACGAGCACTGTCACCTTCCCGCGCGGCAACCTTGCTCCAGAAGGATCTGTCATTAAAAGCACCGCTATCGACCCAAGTGTCGTTGAGGCTGACGGCGTTTATCGGATGACCGGACCGGCACGCGTCTTTGTCCGAGAATCTGATGCAATCCAGACACTCAAAGGTCAGGGAGAAGTTAAGATCCAACCGGGAGACATTATGGTGCTCTGTTGTCGCGGTCCGCAAGGGACAGGCATGGAGGAAGTTTATCAAATAACAGCAGCATTGAAACACCTTTCATTCGGTAAAGACATCGCCTTGATTACGGATGCCCGGTTCTCTGGCGTCTCAACGGGGGCATGTATCGGACACGTCGGACCGGAGGCACTCGCTGGTGGCCCCATTGGGAAAGTGCTTGATGGCGACATAATCCAGATTGAGATTGATACCCGACAATTGGTAGGGCGCATTGATCTGGTCGGACACGGCAGTGAACGCTTCAGTGCTGAAGCAGGTGAACGCGTGTTAGGAGAACGACAACCGCGTCCAGATCTCTCACCGGACGAGGCTTTGCCAGACGACACACGGCTCTGGGCAGCACTGCAATCTGTCGGCGGTGGGACATGGGGTGGCTGCGTCTACGACGTAGACGCTATTCTCAATGCACTATCTTAAATATTGGGCACCTCCGCTCATTTACCTAACGTTCCGCTACAAAGCCCAATCCTTTAGGTTTGGGATGTAGTAGCGGCGCATTCCTTTATTGCGTAAAAAAACTTGAAAATTGCCCAAAAATGTTGTATAATTATAGTATCAAGTTGGCAGGCATTTCCAGCATCACCCCTTGGTGATGTGCCTGCCTACCCACTGGAAAGGGGTTAAAAACTTGATACTTGATATCTCATGAAAACCTATAAATATCCGCTTTATGATCAGTCTAATACAATCCGTATAGGTAATATGCTTGACGATATGTGGCAAGTGCATCTGTATTTCCACGAGTGGCAGCGTCAAAGGTATAAAGACGGGCTTGCTTATGTAAACTATGAGGGCATGTGTGATCACCTTAAACTTTTGAAAGAGACAACACACCCACATTGGAACGCATTGCCAAGCCAAGCTATGCAACAGGAACTCAAACGTATTCATAAAGCGTATGACCGTTTTTTTAAGAAACTTAGCGGTAGACCCCATATTAAACCGAGACGTAAGTTTAAGTCTATGACGTATCCGAGTTCTGCTGGATGGTCTTTGTCTAATAATCGTATGACATTAACTTTTCGCAAGTGGAATCCAAAGACACGTAAATGGCAGTTTGATAAAGTCGCCTATACTTTTCACAAGCACCGCCAGTGGCACGGCACTATCACCGAAGTTACGATAAAGCGTGATACTTGCGGGCGATATTGGGTCTGTATAACAACGGACTACACAGATTTTAGACCCTTGCCGACAACAGGTAAAAGCGTTGGGGCGGACTTCGGCATGAAAGATGCCTATTTGACACTTTCCACGGGTGAAAAGATCCAACACCCTCAACCCTTGAAACACTCCTTGAATAAACTTCGGTCTCTCAACAAGGCACTGAGTCGTAAAGTCAAAGGTTCTAAGGGTTGGTGGTGGTGTGTGAGACAAATCGCAGGTCTCTATGAGAAAATCAGCAATCAACGCAAAGACTTTCATTGGCAACTCGCGAGTAAACTCTGTAAAAAGTTTGATACGATAGTCCTTGAAACCCTGAACGTTGACGGCATGAAACGCTTGTGGGGTCGTAAAGTCTCTGACCTTGCCTTTTACCAGTTCGTTGAGATCTTGAGATATAAGTGTCAAAAACATAAGCGTGATTTCCGCCAAGTCGGTCAATGGACACCGACAAGCAAACCATGTTCTGATTGTGGTTTTCATAACGAAGACCTAACATTGAACGATCGGCAATGGACATGTCCTGAATGTGGTTCACACCACGACCGCGACATCAACGCTGCGATCAACATATTGCGGGCAGGGATAGCCGTTAGTTAACGATATGCCTGTAGTGTAGGATACTACAGGGAAACGCCCGCTGGTGGAGACGGAATAAGACGGTCTACTCTTTAAGAAAACCGCACTGTCTACGAAGCCGAAGCCCACGCCTTTAGGCGTTGGGTGCTATCACATGGGCTTGATTTTTGTCATATCGTCTTTGGAGCAACCACCGCTTCCGATGCCAGAATTTGAGTGGTTGACGATTGATAAACTTTAC
>CAZQIP010000217.1:0-16742 GCA_964593655.1 uncultured bacterium
CCCTTTGCTCTTAAAAATAGTCTCTTTAAATAAATAACTATAGTTTGGACAATTTCGATTAGGTTTATGCCTATTTTTAAAGCATCTCTGATTTTTCTGAGAGTTCCTTACACAAACGAAACGCATGGAAAAATACACTTGACAGCACCCATGGCCAGGCCCATAGGGTTTATTTGCTTGGGTATTTCTTCAGCACTGCCCAATCCAACCTCTGCTGGGCAATTATTTTTCTCCGAGTTCTGCTTTGTTGGGAAATTCAGAGGAAATATCAAGATACTTAAAACACAAACGAGTTGTCCAAATTTTAGTGTTTACAGCCATATAATTTATCGTCTGACTGCGTAAGTCCTATAAAATGTAGCATTTCCGATTTTTTTTTTTTTTCGTAATTTTTGGATAATTTATGACATTTTTCCCATTTTATGCAGGAAAAGCGGTTGGAAAGATCGTCTTTAATATAAAGAACGTTGGCTGAATATTTAGATTTAAGCGTTCATCCAACTTTTATAGTTCTTGCTTCCGATTGTGTAGCAAAACTTTAACTTCTGAAAATTGTCCAAACTTTAGTATAGTAACGATAAATAGTCCTGTCTTTTAGTTGACAATTCCGTTAGATTTGTTAAAATTCAAAAAACAGAGACTCCACATTTCTTGATACGAAATTTATGACGAAAAATCCGCACAATATGGAGAACACAGCACAATGCACATTGCCAATAAACAACACATTTTCTTTTTATTAAGTATAATCGCGCTTTCCACCACACTCTTCTTGGCACCGCTAAGCACATCCGCACAAACCGTCACCATCCCGGATGCCAATCTACACGCCGCTATTAACGAAGCCTTCGACAAACCCGAAAACGCACGCATCACACACGAAGAGATGCAGACACTAACCGCACTGCACGCCGATAACAGAGGGATCACCGATTTAACCGGACTCGAAACCGCAACAAACCTCCGAGATTTAACACTACGGGACAACTTGATATCCGACCTAACACCCCTTGCAAGCCTCACGCGCCTACAACAACTTACCCTAAGCAACAATGTGATAGTTGACCTATCACCTCTCGCATCCCTTATCAACCTAAGAAAAATAGAAATTGGTGGCAATTTCATATCCGATTTATCACCTCTCGCATCCCTTATCAACCTAAGAGAAATAGGAATTGGTGGCAATCCCATATCCGATTTATCACCCCTTGCTGGGCTCATAAGACTGGAAGAAATATGGATGTCCGAAATCCCACTCGCCGATCTCACCCCCCTCTCAGGATTGATTAACCTCCGAGCCTTTTCTGGATGGGACACACCCATCGTGAACCTTGAGGCAATTGCGGAACTTCCCAAATTGTACGATATAAATGTATGCAACGCAGGAATATCAGACATCTCGCCCTTAGCAAAAGCAAAAGGTCTAACAGGCCTCTATCTTGCTGAAAGCCAGATAACAGACCTTTCACCGATAGCTGGGTTAACCAACCTCAAATTCATCAGTTTCCGTGGGAATCAAATCTCCGATATATCGCCGCTCAAAAACTTAACGAACCTGACATGGGTAGACCTGTCAGAAAACGAGATCTCGGATGTCTCACCCCTCGCTGAGAACCAGGGACTTACATGGATAGACCTCAGCAATAATTTGATAACAGACCCAACACCCCTCACGAATTTGGACAACCTCAACTGGCTCGGTCTTACGCGCAATACCATATCGGACGAAACTGTCTTCGACAAGTTCACAGACCGCACAGCCATCACACACTCTAATTTTGTGAATACCAGATTCCCGGAAGCAGGCCCCAAAATCGAAGGTCCCTGGCTCTGGGTGATCGTCCCCGGCACCCTACTTCACAAGAATACCGACCTCATCGCGAAAGTAACCGGCGGTGCAGCAACTGAAATCAAAATCGCCACCTTCGGGGCAACCGAAGGGAAAGCCGTCGGCGATAGTGAATGGGAGGGACATACACTCGCACCCACCGGCGGCGATAACCTCAACGAAATGACAGACGCACTCGGATGGGGCTTCGGCTCCGAAATATACGGCCACGTCGTCTACGGATCAGTTACCCTCAATTCACCTCAAAAACAGGAAACAACCATGCTCGTCGGCAGCAACGATGCCGTGAAAGTCTGGCTCAACGGCGAGAGGGTCCACTACAATCCCATAACACGCGGCGCAGGCGATTTTCAAGACGCTTTCCCCGTAACACTCAAAGCTGGCGTAAACGTACTCCTCGTCGCCGTTGATAACCATGGACACGGCGCATTCAGCGGGTTCTTCGGGTTCGCAAATGATGCCAACTATACCGTTAACCCCATCAACAAAAAATTCGTCATCACTGTCCCGAAATGGGATGTCAATAGAGATGGCGAAGTCAATATCTTAGACCTTATCCTCGTCGCACAAGACATCGGAAAAACCAGCGGAACGAACCTCCGAACAGATGTAAACGACGACGGAACACGCAATATACAAGACCTCATCCTTGTCGCCTCACACCTTGGAGAACTTAGCGGGGCCGCTGCTGCACCCCTGCTAAGCCAAATCCTAACCCAAAATCGAATTTCGCCAACCGTCCTACAGGCATGGCTCGCCCAAGCACAGGCTGAAAACGACGGCTCTTCCGCATTCCAAAAAGGGATCGCGAATCTTCAGAAACTGCTAACAACACTGGCACCGGAAAAAACCGCGTTGCTACCGAACTATCCAAACCCGTTCAACCCAGAGACATGGATACCGTATCAACTCGCCGAACCCACCGAAGTTACCCTACGTATCTATGCGATAAACGGAGAATTGGTTCGCACGTTAGCACTCGGACATCAACCGGCAGGCCTCTATCAAACGCGAACTCGTGCCGCTTATTGGGATGGTAAAAACGCCTTCGGTGAACCCGTCGCGAGCGGTGTCTATTTCTACACATTGTCCACGGAGTCCACACGCGACTCCGTTACTGCAGGCGATTTTAACGCCACCCGAAAAATGCTAATCATGAAATAAGACTATCAGGACAAACCCAAAACCTTTTGCAGTCGCGGTTTGTAACCGAAAACCGAGGTTTCCATCCGACCCGTTACGCGGAAGGGATACCTACCGCAGTTCTGTAGGTTGTGTTAATCGGTAAAGACGACCTGTGTTTATGCAGAAAATGACATTTTGCCATGAGGCATTTAAGGAGCAAATAACTATGAATCAGACCAAATACTTCTACCGCATTTTCTTAACAATCATCGCACTTGGATTTATACACACAGCATCCGCACAACAGGAACTGGCACAACAGGCATATCTCATCTTGCAAACCAAATGCCTTGATTGCCATGGCCCCCACGGCACCTTCACGGAGAACCTCGTTATCGACTCCGCTTCAGGATTAGTAGACACCGGAACCGTCGTTCCAGGGCAACCGCTCAACTCTAACCTATATGCCCGCCTCATCACGACCGATAATACAAAACGTATGCCACTCGGACAAAACCCACTCGATGACGCATCCCTTCAGGTTATTAGCGACTGGATCGCAGCAGGCGCACCCAGCTGGGAAACACAACACGACGTGACATTCATCCCCACAGATGCCATGCTCACCACAATGCAACAACACCTCCAGACACTCAATATCTTCGACCAACCCTTCGCGCGCTACTTCACGATGACGCATCTCTATAACGCCGGTAAAAGTCCCGAAGCACGCAACGCCTATAAAATCGCACTCGCGAAACTCGTCAACAGCCTCTCCTGGGGGTTTGACATACACAATCCACACCCGATCGATGCCGCCGAGACCATCTTCTACATCGACCTACGCAACTACGACTGGGACCTCCGAGATGCCTGGACACAGATCGAAAATGTTTACCCCTACGCCATCGCATTTGATGAAGAGACACAAGCCGGGCTCCGCGCGAAACTCGCGAACCTCCAACAGACAATGGATTCTGATGTGCCGTTCGTACATGTAGATTGGTTCCTCGCCACCGCCTCGCTACCACCGCTCTACCACAGCATCCTTCGACTCCCCGAAACAGAACGCGAACTTGAAAGGGAGTTAGGCGTGGATACCGACCGAAATCTCCTGAGAGACCCAGGACGACGCGTCTGGCGCGCAGGTACAAATGACTCAGGTGTCTCTAATCACAACCGCGTCCTAGAACGACACACCGCACGCTACGGTGCCTATTGGAAAAGCCACGACTTCGCCGGCAGCACAGACGCACAGAATATCTTCACACATCCACTCTCTTTTGAACGCGACGGCGGCGAAGTTATCTTCAATCTCCCAAACGGTTTACAGGCATATTATATCGCAGATAAATCAGGGACCCGAATAGATGTCGCACCCACCGATATCGTCTCCGACCCTGCCGCAAAGGACCCAGCCGTTCGCAACGGATTGTCATGTATCGGTTGCCACACCGAAGGCATGAAAACGTTTATGGACGAAGTCCGATCAGATATTGAACAGACGGCGAACCCACGCTACGATAAAGACTACGCACTGCTGCTGTATGTAACACAAGACAAGATGGATGCACTGCTCGCCGAAGATACCGCACGCTACAAAACCGCATTAGAGAAAACCGGCGGCGTGTTCGGCGGCATTGAACCTGTTCACCGTTTCTATGAAGCCTTCCAAGACGCTTTAGAGGCACCCGATGCTGCAGCCGCTGTCGGCTTACAAACTGAGGACTTCCTCTCACAAATCCGTGTGAAGTCAAGCCTCCAAAACCTCGGTCTCACAGGACTGACAAGCGGCGGGAATGTGAAACGGGACGCGTGGACGCAACAATTCTCGGAGATCATCACAGCTCTAAATTCACCGGACACCCCAGTTACGACTACACCCACCATTGTCCGCCCAATTCAACCCACACCGAGCGGAACCGTCCATATACCCGACCCGATTTTGAGAAGTATGATTGAACAGATGCTCGAAAAAGAAAACGGGGCCGCGATTACCCCAGAAGATATGGAAAGATTAAACGAGATTGAGCCAAAACATGAAAAAGGCATCCGAGACCTAACAGGCCTCGAATACGCCACCAACCTCGAACGCATAAGATTCGAGGACAACACCATCAGCGACCTAACGCCTCTCACAAACCTCACTCGATTGAATAGCATCAAACTCCGGGGCAATCAAATAACCGATGTAGCACCACTTGCCAAACTCTTCAACGTAGAATGGATGGGGCTCGAAGAGAATCAGATAACCGACTTCTCCCCCCTCCAAAACCTCAAAAAGTTGAACGGCATCGGTATATCAGGAAACCCAGTGACCGATGTGTCACCCCTCGCCAGAATGATTAGTCTCGAAGGCATAGCTGCATTGAATACACGCATCACCGATTTCTCCCCCTTAGCAAACTTGCCGAGGCTCCAATGGATAGAATTCGGTAATGCTACTATATCAATACTGCCCTCGCTAACAGGCATAAAAACACTCACACGTTTAAAAATCACTGGTACAAAAATCTCGGACATCTCCAGACTCGCAGCACTGACGCAGCTCACACAACTTGATCTGGAAAGAAACTTGATATCAGATATATCGCCCCTCTCAAATCTAAAAAAGTTGATTGAACTCAGGTTAGATAACAATCTAATTACCGACATCTCTCCGCTCTCAGGATTAACGAACCTACAGAAACTGAGCCTAACGAACAACGCTATACTCGATTTCTCGCCCCTGGAGGGTTTACCCGAAATAATAACGTTAAACGCGCAAGGGAATCCAGGAGATTTTACAGACATCAGCGCACCGAAAATAACGAAATCCTGGCTTTGGATGATCGTCCCCACTGGCAATATTGGCGGCGCAAGGGCTGCACGATCCGGCGCGGATTTCCTCGCACGCGCCAGTGACGGTGAAGTAACCGAACTTAAAGTCGCTACGAATGGCACAACCGAAGGAAATCCCGTCGGGAGCAAAGTCTGGACAATCGGAGAAATATCCCCCACGTATCATAGTAACCTCGAAATCATGGGACACCAAACCAACTTGTTGCTGGTAGATCATGCCAACCACGTCGCTTACGGATTCCTCGCCTTGGAATCACCCAGAGAACAACAAACAAAAATGCTTATCGGCAGCAGCGATGCCGTGAAAGTCTGGCTCAACGGCGAATTAGTCCACTACAACTTTGTGAATCGTTATAGTTCCGATTATCAAGATCAGGCCCCTGTCACTCTAAAAACAGGAGTAAACATCCTATTGGTTGCCGTTTACAATTCAGCCGGCCGCTGGAGCGGATTTTTCGGGTTCACTTCACGTGCTGAATACACTGTCCTTTCACCTGGACCCCGCTTTTCTCTCACCACAGACACAACAGAATTCCAAACCGATACGCAATTTGTCATCCATCTCAAGGCCGCAAATATGGAAGACTTAGCAGGATGGCAGACAGATATCCTCTTTGATCCAGCCATTCTAAAAGCGAACAGCATCACCGAAGGCAACTTCCTCAAACAGGGAAATGTCCAGACTTACTTCCGCAGTGGCACCATTGATAACACAACAGGCAAAATTACAGGGATAAGTACCACACGGTTCACCAGCGGCGTAGAAGGAAACGGAACACTTCTCGCAATCAACTTCACGCTCAAAAATGCAAGGGACACCCGAATCCAACTCCGAAATCTCAAAGCCGGAGATAGCAACGGCCAACCAATCCACACAACTTCACCCATATTCCGCATCCGCCTGAAAACCGAGACCCCCACCACGATACCCGCATGGGATGTCAACGAAGATGGTAAAGTGGATATCACCGATCTGGTCTCGGTAGCGGCGGCACTCGGCTCCAATTCGCCTGAGAACCCGCGCCTTGATGTCAATGCGGACGGGACAGTCAATATCCAAGACCTCATCCTCGTTACAACACACCTCGGTGAGACAGCGGATGCTGCGGCACCCGCCCTTGTTGCATTGCCAGAACGTCTGACACCGGAAACACTTCAGCAGGTGCTGGATCTCTTACGGACGCAGAATGACGGATCCCTCGCCTTCCAACGCGCAATCGCCAACTTAGAGCAGCTGCTGGCAGCGTTGATGCCAAAAGAAACAGCACTCTTAGCAAACTATCCAAACCCGTTCAACCCAGAAACGTGGATACCGTATCAACTCGCCGAACCTGCCGAAGTTACATTGCATATCTATGCGATAAACGGAAAATTGGTTCGCACGTTGGCACTCGGACATCAACGGGCAGGCATCTATCAAACGCGAACCCGTGCCGCCTATTGGGATGGTAAAAACGCCTTGGGTGAACCCGTCGCCAGCGGTATCTATTTCTACACATTGTCCACGGAGTCCACACGCGACTCCGTTACCGCAAGCGAGTTCACATCAACACGGAAAATGCTGATCCGCAAGTAAGGCAACAAAACGGTGGGAGTTAACGCCTTATCACTCACTGCAGGCGGGGTTTAAAACCTCGCCTTAGCAGAATAATCAGCACAATCCTTGATCCACACCCCTGACAACTGAAGGGTTACCTCCGTGTAAAACTGCCTATGCAAAACCGAAACGAAGAACTTCAACGCTCTCCACATTCCCATAAATACGCCGTTCATTTTGATATACTGCCAGAGATTTCCTATCTCAATCAAGAGTTGGTAGTCTTAGTCGCAGATTTTTTACCGATCCTTCACGACTTCCCGCGAGATGTCTGGATCTCTGAGAAATGGGTAGACGAAGGTCTCGATTTCTGTCGGGTGGTTTTCTGGGTATCTGCCGAATCCCCAGATGCGATCAAAACGTTTGGTAACTGGTTTCAGGCAATATTCCGAGAATCATCTGTCGTCGAAGTTTTGGAACGTCTCGTCGTGCATGCTTTGGACGAACCCAACGCTGCTGAGGTCATTCTGACAGACTGGACACGGTTGGCTAATTAGCCCAGAGCCATTCAATTGTCACATAACTCCGATTTTTCGTACACCTCTCTTCCCGGTAGGAGCGAGCTGTGCTCGCGATCCCGCCGCGAAAATGCCTGAAAAAACCGAAAACTGAACGGCTCTGTAATTAGCCAAAAAAGCGTTGACATCGAAAAATAAAACAGGTATAATATATAGGTGAAAATCAGTTTCCAAAACACGATTTGGAAAAACAGGAGATGGTGATGATCCGACAAACCAATTGGCGTACTGTGTTGCGGAAATCTGTGGGATTCCAAGAGTTTCTGTTAGCAGTGCCGCTCCTTTCTTTGCTGTTTGTTAGCAGTGCGTATTCGCAAAATGTTGGTGAAATTTTTCAGAATTTCAAACAGGCTTATGACAAGTCTGATAATTTTAGCGCGAATTTTGAGGAGACAACACTGATTGCGAATACGAAAAGCGTCGCTCGGGGGCGGATTGTTTTTAGGAAACCGAATTTACTCCGTAGGGAGTACGTCGGTCGAAAAGATGCCTCTAAAGTCATCCAAATTACTGTTTTTGATGGGGAGTACGGTTGGACGTATACACCGATGCTCAACCAAGTGAATAAGATGAAATTGGACAACCCGAAGGGGCAGTTGTTTCCGGGGATCGGGGCATCACTTGATGATTTTGAAGCGATGTATGATATGGCACTTGTCCCTGACGAATTCGCGAATCCGAAAGGTGTACACAACATTGAGTTCACCCCTAAAGAGGGCTTGGCGAATCCGGCCGCGAAGGAAAAATTTCAAATTTGGGTAAAGTCCGATGGGTGGCTCCCCGTTCAAGTGGGTCACGAAATTGAACTTGAAGACGGGTCTCGTCAAAGCGCAATTGTTAAGTTCTCGGAAATTAAACGCGATAAAAAACTCGCACCGGACCTTTTCAAGTTTGTGGTGCCTGAAGATGCCGAGGTCATCAATCTTTCCGAAAATTAGAGACGCTCTCCAATGATGAGAGCATCTCTGATGTGTCGGCAATATACATTATGGATTTCGGTACCCTCTTTCGGTTGGCAAATCTCCTAACGCTTTTACGGCTATTCCTGATACCGCCTTTCATTTTCTGTTTTCAAGCAGATATGATGGTGCCTGCCTTCCTTATTTTTGCTCTCGCTGCGCTAACAGACAATATTGATGGAAAAATCGCGCGGAGACAAGGTGTCACCAGTTTCGGGAAATTCATGGACCCGCTCGCGGATAAATTGTTGATCGGTGCCGCCTTAATCTGTTTAGCCTTTTTTCAGGGCATCGGTGGTGGACTCATCCCAATGTGGATGGTTGTTGTCATTATGGGGCGTGAAGTCCTTGTTACGCTTTTGCGGATTGTTTTCATCGCAAAGTACGGGCAGGTGGTCTCCGCAAGCCAGTGGGGGAAATACAAGATGACTTCACAGCTGATTGTTATTGCTATCGGTTTAGTTTTGCTTGCGGTCCAGAATGAGCAGACTGCCACATTTGTATTGAAAACCCGGGGGCCGATCTATTTTCTGATGTATCTACCCTTGGTACTCACGGTTGGGTCTGGTGTGGAGTTCTTCGTTAATAACCGCAAAGCTTTAGCCGCCCTGATTTTTTCAACCGGTTACGATCCAGAAGCAGGTGCGTGATGTCCACAGCTAAAGGTGAGAGCGTTCGTTGTTTTATAGCCATCGAAATACCAAAACCGGTACAGGCGTTGTTGAAGCCTGTACAGACACGCCTCCAATCCGACATTCGCAAAGCTTCATGGACAAAATCCGGTAACTTTCATCTGACCTTAAAGTTCCTCGGTGATGTCCATTCTGAAGAGGTGGGTGCTGTGAGCGAAGCCGTTCAGAACGTCGCTGCGACACAGTCTCCATTTTCTATTGAATTCGGTGGGATCGGCGCGTTTCCCTCGCTGGCGCGTCCGCGGGTTATCTGGGTCGGGGTCAAACACGACGCAGCGATCGTCTCACACCTTGCGAAAGCCGTGAATCTTGAACTGAAGCCTCTCGGTTTCCCAACGGACAACCGCTTTCATCCGCATCTTACACTCGGACGGCTCAGAAGTCCGATAAATCTTCAACCGCTAAAAAGCGTTCTACGTAAATATGATACAATTGATGAGGCAACGGTGCGTGTCAATGAAATCACTGTCATGCAAAGCCAACTTCACCCTAATGGCGCGATTTATACGCCTTTAAACGTATGCCATTTTTCTGCGCGAAGTCGGGGTTAGAAACCTCCCCTACAAGAAGTTGGAACTGTCAGAAATCGGGGTTAGAACCCCTCCTACAAAAAAAATAAAGGAGAAACCTTAAAACATGTTAGATGAACAAAAACAGAAAGCTATCGACCAGGCGATCTCACAAGTGGAACGTGAATTCGGTAAAGGGGCTATTATGCGTTTCACAGACAGTGATATTGTACCTGTCGAAGCGATCCCGACCGGCGCGCTCTCGCTGGACCTTGCCCTCGGCGTAGGCGGTGTACCGCGCGGTAGAATCATTGAAATTTTTGGACATGAAGGTACCGGTAAGACGACTTTGGCACTTCATATCGTCGCCGAAGTGCAAAAATTGGGTGGCACCGCTGTGTTCGTTGATGTTGAACACGCACTTGACACCACCTATGCTCGAAATATCGGGGTCAATATGGAAAACCTATTGATTGCGCAACCCGATGCAGGCGAACAGGCGTTGGAGATTGTCGAGACGCTCATCCGGAGTGGGGCTATTGATTTGGTAGTTGTTGATTCTGTGGCGGCATTGACACCCCAAGCCGAGATTGAGGGTGAAATGGGGGACGCGCATGTCGGATTGTTACCCCGTCTGATGTCCAAGGCACTGCGAAAGTTGTCCGGTGTTACCAATAAATCTCAGACGTGTGTTATCTTTACGAACCAGATTCGACAAAAAATTGGGATTATGTTCGGCAACCCGGATACCACGCCCGGTGGACTTGCGCTTAAATTCCATGCTTCTGTCCGATTGGAACTCCGCCGTGGGAACCAGATTAAGGAAGGTAATGAGGTCGTCGGAAGCGGTGTCCGCGTCAGAGTGGTCAAAAATAAGGTGGCACCACCTTTCAGAGAGGCTGAATACGATGTTACCTTCGGAAAAGGTATTTCTAAAGAGGGAAATCTCTTAGATATTGCCGTTGACAACGAGTTTATCCAGAAAAGTGGGTCTTGGTTTGCCTACAACGGTGAACGCATTGGGCAAGGTAGGACAAATGCCAAGAAATATTTAGAGGATAACCCCGACATTGCAGCAGAAGTTGAGGCGAAGGTCCGTGAAGCAGTGCGTATGTCTCCAGACGCTGTTGCCGGCGCTATTCCCGAAGAAGAGGTAGATGAGGCGGTTGAGGACATGGAATAGGACCAAAACTTGGTATAGCAAGGTCTTTGTGCCTTGCTATACAGAGTATCTTGAATATTAGGACTTGTGCATTTCCTCTTAAAGTCCTCCTACCGCCCTTATCAGGGCGGAGTTGCGGAGTTGCGGATTTTAGGGGTTAAATAACTGAAATACGTTCACTGTGAGGAATTTTTGGCTAAAATATATCGCTTTTGGACGCAAGTTGTGTTATAATAACCCAAATTACCGCCTAAGGCGTTATAGAGGTTTGAATAAGTTTTCAAAACTTTCAGGAGGCGCGTTATGATGATGTTAAAGCGAAGTTTGGCATTCAGTTGTGGACTCTTGTTGTTTTTAGCGGGCAATGCGTTTTGTGACGTGTGGTACAGTGAGAATTTTGACAACTTCAAAGAGGGTGACATCGCTGGACAAGATGAATGGAAAACGGTAATGAACCAGAAAACTTGCCAAATTGGAAGCGCGGTGAAGCGCGGTGAAACCGGCAAAAGCATTCTGGTCACAGAAAACACAATGGTCACCAGAAGTTTTGAAGGTACCCATGATGGCATTCAGTATGTTTCATTATTCACGCAGCGGGAAAAGGGCGCAGGCCTCATGCTGTTTTACATTGGTGGCGATGCCATCAAGTGGGGTGGCGCTGCCGTATTTAATTTTCAGGCGGATGCCACTATCCATGCGCTCGACGGGACGGCTGGACAACAAGTCGCGCAAGGGAAGTTCGGTGAATGGCATCATTTCCGCATCGTGCTTGACTTTAAAGACAGAACTTATGACTTTTACGTTGATGACGAACAAGTCGCCGATGATTTCGGTTTTAGAGGTGAGGGTGGCAAAGGCGGCGTGAATCCGGAACTCAGTTGGATCTTCTTCGGTTGGGACCACCCCGACGCTCTGACTAATTTATTGATGATATTGAAATGGGGGACGGTGAGGGCGAAACGGCTGGAAAACCTCAAGCGGTCTCCGCTTCAGACAAACTCGCGACCACTTGGGGAAGCATCAAGCGACGATTGTAACATTTGTTGATGTTTTTCTTGACACTATTTTTTCAAAGTGCTATACTCTAATAAAATGGTTGTCAGTCGTCGGTTATCGGTTTGGCTTTTGAAATTAGAAAATCTTTTTCTATCTCGGACGTTCTTATAGGTAACGACGGTTACAAGAAGCTGGTAGAGAATCAGAAACCTCTTAACTGAAAACTGATAACCGATGACCGATAACTACTTGGAAAGTGAGAACTTGACGTATGGCTATCAAAAGAGGAAATTCCGAGGATGCCTTTGAAGAGCAAAAGACGCTCGATGTTGTCTGGTATCAACAGCAGATGCGTGCACTTCAAGGGACAATTGACATGCTTGAGGCGGAACTCGAAAGCATGCGCCAGCAGCAGCGAGTTGTCCATGTCAAGGAACTTGAAACACAGCTTTATGAGACGCAACGTGAGTTGATGGCAGCCGAACGACGCAACAAGCGGTTGACGAGTACCTTGCAAGAAGCCAAGGAGAAGCTGCAAATCCTGAAAGAAAAAGTCGCTCAACTCAGTGCACCTCCCAATAACTACGGAGTCTTCCTCGGCGCGAACGAAGATGATACTGTCGATATCGACATCAGCGGCAGAAAATGGCGCGTCAATATGGATCCAGCCCTCAAGGGTAAACCGCTCGCAGTCGGACAAGAGGTTATTGTCAATAGTGGAATGAACGTTGTTGCGATTAAAAGTGCTGAGAGACACGGCGACGTTGTGAAAATTAAAGAGCGTATTGAAGATGAACTCGCTATTGTGAGCCTCCGTACCGACGAGGAACGCGTCGTTAGAATCGCTGAATCTCTCAAAGAGGTGCCCCTGAAAGCCGGTGATAATGTACTCCTCAACCATACGACAAGTATGCTCATGGAAAAACTTCCGAAACGCGAAGTTGAAGACTTACTGCTTGAGGAGGTCCCAGATATCGGTTATACGGATATCGGCGGGCTGGATACGCAGATAGAAGCGATTCGCGATGCGATTGAGTTGCCTTACCTCTATCCGAAGGAGTACGAGGAGTTTAACCTCTCACCCCCCAAGGGCGTTCTCCTGTACGGCCCCCCCGGATGTGGTAAAACCTTGATAGCCCGAGCCGTGGCAAGTAGTATCGCCGAACGCGTCCGAAAAGAGAGCGGCAACGATGAAGTTCGCGGTTATTTCATCAACATTAAGGGACCTGAACTGCTCAATAAATATGTCGGCGAAACGGAACGTAAGATCCGAGAAGTTTTCCAAAAAGCGCGTGATAAGTCGAGGGAAGGGTTTCCAGTGATTATCTTTTTCGATGAGATGGATTCACTTTTCCGTTCCAGAGGTATGGGGATCTCATCGGATATGGAATCGACACTCGTACCGCAGTTTCTCTCCGAAATAGATGGCGTTGAAAACTTACGCGATGTCATTGTCATTGGGGCGAGCAATCGGCAAGATCTGCTTGACCCAGCGGTTTTACGACCCGGCAGACTTGATATTAAAATTAAAATCGATCGGCCCAACGAAGAGGGGGCTAAAGACATTTTCGCAGTATATCTGACACCGGAGCTTCCGTTCGCTAAAAAGAGCTGTCAGCAATTCGCTGGTGATACACAAGCCGTCGCTGACCACTTCATTGATGAAGCAGTCCGTGAGATGTACGCCACCACGGATGACAATCGGTTTATTGAGGTGACTTATGCCCGGGGTGAACGTGAAACGCTCTTTTTCAAAGACTTCGTCAGTGGCGCAATGATTGAAAACATCGTTTCGCGCGCGAAAAAAGCAGCCATCAAACGCTTTATCGGTTCTGATGGAACGGACAAAGGGATGTGTCTTGAGGATCTCAAGGCGGCTATCAGGGAAGAATATCACGAAAATGAGGATCTGCCGAACACGACGAATCCTGACGATTGGGCAAAAATTTCAGGGCGTAAAGGCGAAAAGATCGTCAATATTCGTGCGTTGATTAATGAACCCGCACGCGATAAAAAACAGGATACCCGAGTCACCCGGGGCGGAACTTTTCTCTAAAGAATAGTTACAAGTTATAAGTTATAAGTCTGGTTTCTGGTCTTCACATCTCTTTGTTACCTTTTCATTTCAATTGGGTAATAATGGCTCCTAAGAAGGGCGCAACCCTCGGAGACCTCTTAACTAAAAACTTATAACGAATGATCAACAACTATTAAAATGGAAATACCAATAATAATGGGAACAGAGACTGAGTATGGCATCTCAGTCAAAAATGCACGTGAGCAAGACCCGGTCGCTGCCTCTACTTTGGTGGTCAACGCTTATAAGACTTGTAGAGGCGATGTCCCGAGTACTGCTACTTCTGTCACATGGGATTACGATCAGGAAAGTCCATTAATGGATGCGCGGGGGTTTCTCGCAGAGACAGAAACACCGGTTTCCGAGGCGGACACCAGCAGTGCTGTTAATGACATTTTGATCAACGGCGGACGTTATTACGTCGATCACGCACATCCTGAGTATTGTACGCCGGAATGCGCAAATGCGCGCGATCTCTTGCTATATGAAAAGGCAGGCGAATTAATATTAGAAGTCAGTCGGCTCGCAGCCGAACGACTCCTACTTGACAATCAAGAAATTATCATATATAAAAACAACACCGATTACAAGGGGCATAGTTACGGTGCACATGAAAACTATCTCATGTCCCGTAAAGTCGCGTTTGATGCCATCGTTGATGGGTTGATGCCTTTCCTCGTTACTCGGATTATTATCACGGGGAGTGGCAAAGTCGGTGCTGAAAATGGGGAGCAAGCATCGGATTATCAAATCTCCCAACGCGCGGATTTCTTTGAAAAAGAGGTCGGGCTTAGCACGATGGTGAACCGCCCGCTGATTAACACACGTGACGAACCGCATGCTGATGACAAACTCTATCGACGTTTACACGTTATCGTCGGCGACTCGAACATGTCTGAATTCAGCATCTATCTCAAAGCAGGTATCACGTCTATCGCGCTCCAGTTAATCGAAAAAGGGGTTGTGAAAAAGAAATTCAACTTGAAGGACCCCGTCGCAGCGATAAAGAGTATCTCGCGCGACCTGTCTTGCAAAGAACAGATAGAACTTGCAGATGGACAGCAGTGGACACCTATAGAGGTGCAACGCGCATATCTCAAACTTGCGCAGCAACATCTCACGCCTGAAGAACGGACCCCGGTTGTTGAAGATGTCCTCGAAAAATGGCAATTCGTACTGGATAACTTGGAGATAGACCCAGCGCGGCTCAGCCGGTATCTTGACTGGGTTATCAAAAAGAAGTTGATCGACGCGTACCGAAAACGGCACGGATACCAATGGGACGACGCACATGTTCGGATGCTTGACTTGCAATACCATGATATTCGGCCGGACAAAGGACTTTATATTAGGTTACTCAAAAATGGGCATGTTAAACGCTTACTGAGCCATGAAGAAATTGTGCACGCAATGCACTATCCACCTGTAGACACACGTGCCTATTTTCGAGGCACCTGTTTACGGAGATTTCCAAAGCACATTTATAGTGCGAGTTGGAATTCAATGATTTTTATCGGTAAATCGGGGGGACTTGACAAAATTATGATGGATCGTCCCCACTTCGGAACACAAAAGATTGTTGGCGAACTGCTGAATAATTGTACAGCAGAGGAACTCGTTAAAGAAATCCGAGGCAATGCCTCAGGATAGTTATCAGTTATCAGTCGTCAGTTATCAGTTAAGAGGGCTTGAACACACGCCTCAACACTTGGAGTACCTCCGGAAACATAGAGTGCTACAGAAAGCGAATAACCTTGACTATCAACGCGCCACTGATATAATATACAAACGCACTAATTGATCGTCAAAATCGATGGTTACTGAAGACTCTCACTGTGAGGCAAACTGACAACTATTAAAGGAGTAGTTCCTAAACAGTTCTTTTTCTGTGTTTTTCTTCATTTTTCTGTGTGAAACGGTAAACGATAGGCGTTCTTGTGCGGTTCGATTCCGCACTACCGTATTGCGGAGTGTTGTGCGATAACCCAGCACAAGAGACAAAAACCACGTCTTTGCTACGCAAAAGGTTCAGACGCGAGTGAGACGAACCTTGACCTTGTGAGGACACTCGGAAACCATGATAAAGCGTCAGTCTTTCGGGACTGACTTTGAGGGTTACTCCACGTGGCGCGTTTCCTTTGCTACGTGCGAATCGCCTGCTATCTTCTATGACGTGCATAGACACCCCTGAATGCAGGCAGGTTAGACACGACGGTGTCTACAAAGGGACCTAAGGACTCCCGTAGAGAACTGTGTTTTTCAGATTTACATAGATTAACATAGTTTTTTACTAACAGAAAACCATGTCGACTGAAAAACAACAGGAACACCTCAACCGTCATGTTGATGAAACCGAAGAGGTCCAACCCGATGTTGGCACCGGCGAAATGGATGAGGCCTTCGTCGAACACTTAGAC
>CAZQIP010000218.1:0-6532 GCA_964593655.1 uncultured bacterium
TCATTATGGGTGAAAACGGTCCGAAATTTGACTTGGCGGAAATTTCACAAAAGGCTTTCCGAGAGCATTTTCCTGAAGGTGAACCTGCGGATTATGAAGTGGAAATGGCGGAGCGAATTCATAAAATCGTTGCCGACACACCCGGCGATTTTCAAAAGGTAATGACCGCTGTTACGATGGGTCTCCTCAAGGAGCAGGATTTCCAATTCTGGGCACTTGCCAACTTTAAAGGCGAGATAGGTCAACAGATGAAATGGATGACAGAACAAATTCTGGTGGCAGGTGAATTAGAGAACATCCAGTACACTGTCCCGGAAGACATGTCCACATTTTTCCCAATGCTTATGGAAGTTGAAACGCAAGACGCGGTAACGCCGATTCCAACGCCGCAAGCCACACCATCCGCTACGGCATCAACTGAGCCTCCATCTACTCGTTCAAACGAAAACAGCGTGGCTGCAACAGAGCAATCTCAAACGGAACCGCCACCACCGATGTCGGTAGGTCGAATCAATGCTATCAGAGAACTCTTATCTCAAGACGGGACGGATGCGGGTCTTTTGAAACTCCTTGAAACAGATAAGGACGCAGCAAACTATCTTTTGGAACGTTTTAGCTCATCTACTGAAATAGAAGAATGGCTTACTAAACAATCGACAGAAGGTCCGCGATCAAAACCCAATCCGCGCGAAATTCCACCACGACCCTTACCACCGGAGGTTCAACCATGAGACAACATACGAATATCACTGCCATGAAGTTCATTACCCTACTCCTATTGTTTTTCTTTCTCTGCTTCAATAACGTTGTCGCAGGTGAAGCAGAGAATCAACCTGAGACAGAGACCGGAAATGAATTGGTAGGTGAAATAATGAGCGGAATGGAAGATGTCATGGCGCAACACAAAAAGCGCGAAAAGGCGTTAGAAGCGTTCGTCAGAAAGCCGTTGACCGAGACACAGCAAGAACTGCTGCGCGAACTCCTTCAGCACACCGGTACGCTCGACGAAACCTTATCCAGCATGCCATACTTGGCTTATCTGAAAACGGAAGTTGGAAAAGAATATAAAGATTTTCCGGCTTATGTTACGGCAATGCCGACCCCGAAGCAGAAAACCGCTATGTTGTTTTCTTTTAAAGAAGCATTACCATCAAAAACAAAGGCGGAGGCACTGTCAATTTGCACAGATTACTACTTCAAACTCCGTTTACAATTGATAAAAGAACCGAAAATTTTGGGTAAAATGAATGCGCTTGTCGTATTCCAAACCAAACATTTGATGGAACCGTTGATGGCAATCTACCCGGCAGCAGAGTTGTTTTCGCACATGTCAGAACTGACACAGATGGCGACGGTTACCAATCTTAGCGGTCAAATGCATACTGAGGTTTTTTACGATGTATGGCGTGAGTGGCTAAAAAAACACGGTTTTTCGGAAGGGCTTCTACGGTGTGCGATTGCGACACCCGCTGAATTCGCTCTCACGCGTTCATTTTTTGAGGACACAGCAGCATTTGAAAAATGGATTCAGGCACCCTTGAAAATAGAAAAGGAGTCTAAAAAGAAAGAAGAGCAGCCAGAGAAATAAACAAGATTTAAACTTAACTCACGTTAAAATTAACGTCCAAATCCAGAATGAATACGTCCATAAGGATTGATACACCTCAGGAGAAATCATTATGATTAAGAAATGTTTGCAATTATCCTTTACCGCGTTGACACTGATGGCAACGCTTCTATGCGTTCGTCTAAGTATCGCAGAAACTGATCTCGCTACGGATGCCCCGTCACATAAATCAGAAAGCATACCGATTCCTGTTTCCAAGAATAGTGTCCTGCATCTAATTCCAGAACAGACTTTAGGGCTCATTTACTGTCCTAACTTGCTTGAATTGGATAACAGCATTAATACATTGGAGACAGAACTTCTATCTGACGCGCAAGCCTCCGATGTGTCTGTGGCAATTTTGTCGAGTATCTTCGGGTCTCAATTTGAGGATTTAATTGCGTCGGAAGAAATATTTAATGTGAACCGAGATTTTGCGATCGTCCTCACCCGTTTGAAACCGCTGCAATTCGCTGTTCTCGCGCATCTAAGAGACCCTGAAGCAATGAAACAGATAATTGAAAAGGTAACGAATGAAAGCGATATCGCGCAATATAACGGTGTAACCTATTGGAACAACAGTGGCGATGCCGAAAGTTTCGCTATCTTGGAGAATATCCTTGTCTTCTCAAAACAGCGCGAGGTCTGTGAAAATATTATAGATACCTATAACGGAACAATACAGGCTATCACAAAGAATCTCGATTACGTCTCTTTCCTTAGCGATATTTCAGAAGATAAGGATCAGTTGGCGGTTTACTTTGACGTTGAAACCGCTATCGCTACGTTCGACAAACCGCTTGAGAAAGAATTGGAATCAATTATAGAAACTCTTGAAAATGAAGACGAAGATGAGAATCCGATGTCCCCAGTAATCGTGCCGTTCCTTAAAGGTATTTCTGGAGAAAATATGGCATTCATCAAGCAGCTGCAATCTGCAAGCGTCCGATTTCAAATGGAAGGCGCCGATATACAAATCAAGCCATTCTTGGGATTCGAGATCGATAGCAAATTTCTGAAAATTTTAGGAGAGGCATCCGACGAACTGGTCTTCCTCAGTGAACTCCCAAATAAGGCTTTTCTAAATTGCGCTTTTCAAGGAAGTCCAATTTTGCTAGCTGAGACAGGCAAATTTTGGTTTAGTGTTTTTCCAGATGATACCCGAGAAAAACGAACACAGCGAGATGCGCTCCGCGAACAGGTGAAAGATTTTTATGAATCTTTGGCGGACCGATGGAGTTTCTCTCTTAAGTTAGGGGATCCTCCCATGCCCGTGTTCATCTATGAACTGAAAGATGAACACAGTGCGAAAATCTATATGGATGAAGTGTTTCTGGAAAAACTTAACGATACAGGTGCTTATCCGGGTAAGTCAATCATGCACAACCGTGTTGAGATCAAAAGTTACGTGTTTCCGAACTTTAAGGCGGATTTTCCGGAGGAAGTGCCAGAAACTTCTAATTTGGTACCCGCCGAATGGCATTGGTATTATGCGTTTACTGAAGGGCAACTCCTTTTCGCAACAGGGACCACTCCAGAGATTATTCAAATGGCTCTTGATCGGAGGGCGGGAGGCGAGGAGAAGTTTTCTGACCATCAAAGTTATCAGAAACTCATTGGCAAGTTGGGGACCGACAACAACGTCTTTTTAGCACTTTCCCCGATTACAGGGTTCAAAAGCCTCGCGCCGTTGATGGGAGAGCCAGAGCCAAACCATCCAGAGATGGCAATACTACAAATCTTTTCGGGTATGTTCATGAATCTACCAGAGAACTACAGTCTCGGTTTTGCTGCCAAATCAAAGAACAACGGCATTGATGCAAACCTGCTCCTTAGCCTCGGTGACTTCAAGCAGCTCGGGGAAATGTTTGGAATGATGACACAAATGATGCCTCAAATGATGCAGATGCAATAGGTTCGTTTCTAACTCGCCCATAAGTCTCTTATGGGCGAGTTTTTTTCTGAGCCTCTGTTGAAAATTCAACCTTCGTCAACGGAAATCTTTAATTTAGCGTTAATGCAGACAACTCAGATGCCAAACGGAGGTTGAAATTTTTTCATGATATTCCGTCTAGGTCCAATCCTGTTTGTAGTGTTTATGATACCGTTTTCTGTGTTTGCTGAATCGGATGATACCGAAAAAGATAAGCGTCCTAAAACCCAAAAAAGCCTCTGGCAGCGGATTCTCCCACGCACAGGCGATATAGAAGGCACTGTCTACCAGCAGGATACCGACACACCGTTAGTTGAAGCAGAAATACGCATCGTTGAGACCGACCAGCATCAAAAAACAGGTAAAGATGGAACATTTCTCTTTACCGAAATTCCTGTCGGAAAATACACACTCTCCATCTCCTACACGACACATATCATCGAAATTCCTGTCGGAAAATACACAATTTCCATCTCCGGTCCGACTCATGGTCCACCTACGGAAATTCCGATTGAGATTCGCGCCGGTAAGGTGCTTCGTGGACGATTTTACCCTGGTGCGGCGGTACCGTTTATCAATACCACCGATAGTGGAGACATTGACGGGTATGTCTACGACCAAACGACGGGGCAACCGCTTGCCGAGGCGGAGGTGCGTTTTGTCGAAATTAATGTATCAGGCAAAACGGATGCATCTGGAAATTTTCAGTTCGTAGGTATCGCGGTCGGCACCCACACCTTATCAATCACACATCCCATATATAAGACACCAACAACTTTAAAAGTAGAAATAACAGCAGGCGATACAGGGCAGGTGAAAATATATCTTGGCGCAGCGGTCCGACTCGAAACAATTGTTGTGGAGGGACAACGTCTTCCACCGACGGTTAGCCGTAAGGAGATTCGAGGTAGTGAGCTGATCCGGATTCCCGGGACTGGACGTGACGCGATCAAGGGCCTCACGACGTTGCCGAGCATTGGTATTCCCAATGACCTCTTTGGTATCCTCTATATTCGGGGCAGTGCGCCCGGAGAAACACTCCTATATCTCGACAGAACCCCGCTCGGTTACCCATTTCACTATGGTGGGCTCTTCTCAACGATTAACTCAGATAGTATTGAGGATATCCGGATTTATGCTGGCGGGTACGGTGCTGAATTTGGGTTAGATTCACAATCCGTGATTGACATCCGTTCACGTGAGCACTCGGAAAAACAGTGGTCGGGTGCAACCGATCTGAACATTATATCGCCCGCTGGGTTCGTTGCAGCCAAAATTGGAGACAAAGGTTACGCATCTGCTGCTGGACGGTTTACTATCCACAATCTCATACTTGGGCTATTTTTTGACTGGACACTTCCGACGTGGTCGGACTATCAACTCAAATTTGCTTATGAAATTTCGGAGAAGCATCACCTTACACTTAATGGTTTGGGAGCGACAGATCACTTCGACTTTTCAGAAGCGGTCGGAGAAGGCACTGATTCCGCCTTCTATTTCAAAAATGGGTTTGAAGCAGAAGGCATCCATCTCCGTTCCATTTTTACTGATAAACTCTCGTCTCATCTTTCATTGACGCGTTCTCACAATTTTCTCAATATCCATCTCGGCGGCACCTCACGCCAAGAGGATCAACCTGAGAATGAAGGGGCCCTCGAAGGGTTCCTCTATGATATCAAAGTAAACACCCCGATGTATACGCTTCGCGAAGACGTGTCCTACAAATTAACACCGACACTTCAATTAGAGCCAGGGTTCCTCCTTGCCCTGAGTCCAGCGGAGAGCCTTACACATACCTCTTCTCTGGGAAAGATAGATTTTGAAAGCGAAGAAGCGCCGCCATGGACACAGAAGCTTGACGAATTCAACTACACTTTTCGGCGCGCTGAAGGATACCTGCAAGCACGTTATGATCCGCTCTCATTTTTATCTATCGCCCTCGGTGTGCGGCTCGACTATCTCAATCTGACAGAGGAGCTTTCAATTCAGCCGCGCGGGAGTTTCATCTTCACACTCCCAACGACCTCTAAGCTCCGGTTTGCCTACGGTAGATATGAACAGAGCCCATTGGCGTATCAAGTACTAAAGGCAGAGGGAAACCGAAACCTAAAATCAAGCCTAAGCGAGCATTACATCATGGAGTTAGAACACGAGTTATCGCCACAAACAGAACTCAAATTCGCGCTTTATTACAAAGACATGCAAAGATTAGTCACGCGGTCTGTCAATCTTGACGCACTCTTCGAGGACTCGAATGCTGCTACAACGACAGCGTACCTGAATCAAGGCACAGGGTTTGTAGGTGGTGCGGAGATATTCCTGCGGCACCGTGTGAGCGAAAAGTTCTTCGGGTGGCTATCCTACGCTTACACCCACCTTGAACGGCGTGAAACGCCAGATGATGTTTATAAACCGTTTCTCTTTGATAACACACATATTGTTAGCATTGTTGCGAACTACAATCCAACCACGAAAACGGAAATCGGCGCGAAGTGGCAATATTCCAGTGGTACCACCGCGGTTCCGTTAAACGCTCTCGTTATGGTCCAGGATCCTGTGACGATAGGCATGCATCCACTCATTTCTGATGTTGCGGGTGCGATCTTTCCGACAGAGTTTCCGGCTTATCACCGCTTGGATCTCCGTTTTAGCAGAAAAGGAAAGTGGTGGGGACTCCCTGTAACAGCATATACTGAAATCCGGAATGTCTATAACAGGAAAAACACGATCAGGTTTCATTTAGCCGGCGGATTAGCCGATAGACTGGAGGCGGAGCTTGAAACGTTGGAAGTTGAGGAGGACACGGAGGTACTGGCGGAGGTATTGGGCTTTGAACTCAGTGAATATCTGGAAATCCGACAATCTCGTTTTAGTTTTTCCATTGGGTTCCTCTACGAATTTTAGATAAAATTTTCGGAAGATCGCGAGCACAGCTCGCTCCTACAGAGAGATAAGATAATTTAGCGTTCACATTTACCAAAGAACTAAATACC
>CAZQIP010000219.1:0-21272 GCA_964593655.1 uncultured bacterium
GAATTAAAAAAACGTTGTAGTTTACTTTCTGTTGCACTTTCCATAGCGTCACCGCTCCTGGGGGTTACCCAGCATCCTGCCCTGCGGAGTCCGGACTTTCCTCATCCCGATGGCAATACTACAATCAGGACGCGATCATCTACTCAACTCAAGCCTTTCTATTATATCCTAACTGGCACTTTAAAGACAACGAAATCGGAACGTCCCCTATAGGATTATGTTGAAGTGATTGTTTCGTTCAATTGAACTGCCTCACACCGAGTGTTTACCACCTTCGCGAACAAAATAACAACCGTGCCTTTTGAGGTGTTGAATCAACGATCGCCGTTTCATAGCGTGATTGTAACTTTCTCAAAAGTCTCGCCTTTCGTTCTGTTGATTGCCTCTTCCCGGTTAAGTTCCAAAATATCCTCAAGCCCGCTTTTAAGGCTAACCAGCAATTCGTTCTTAGTTCGTTCTTGGCAATTGACACCGGGAATTTCCTGTATCCAACCGATCCACCAATCTTCGTCCTGTAGGATAACAGCGGTATAGGCTTGCATCATCGGTTCCGTCTTCCCCTTTAAAAAATAATGCAACGCGTATAGCACGAAGTCAGAGCAAGGTCAATTTGAAATAGTGCGTCAGTTTGACTATGGGGGTGGGATTTTTAAATCTTTACAGATCTTTTCAACAAGCCACTTACCAATCTCATTATGGCGAGGCACAGAAGTTGAAATTTGCCCACCTAAATGCGGCTTACCCCACCGTGAGTGCCGGCCTCCCTCTCGAATGAAATAACAACCGTGCTTTCTGAGATGCTTAACTAACGCTCTTCGTTTCATATCTGGATAGTGACTTTCTGATGCTCAACTTTCGCAGCATTGATAGCCTCTTCACGATTGTATTCTATCGTTTCTCGAAGCGTAATTCGCAGCGTCTCAAGTAATTCATCCTTAGTCCGTTCTTGACAATTGACCCCGGGAATTTCTTGTATCCAGCCGATCCACCAGCCTTCGTCTTGTTGAATAACAGCGGTATAGGTTTGACCCATCGGTTCTGTCCTCCTTTAGGCAGATTATACTATAAGTTTAGCATGAATTCGCAGCGATCTCAACTGAAAATATAAAACTATGAAACGAGGAAAATCTCTCTACGCATCGGTCTGCTTCATCTTTTAAGGCACCAAAATTCTGAAAAATAAAAAGCCAGAGCCATTCAAAACTATTCCATCTTGCTTTTGAATGACTCTGGCACATTTTGAATGACTCTGGCACATAAACCTTTAGGAACATCCACTTGTCGCGCCACAATTTGCGCAACGATAACAGACACCACTTCTCACCATAAGGGCTCCGCACTCAAGACACGGCGGTGCATCCGCATGCTGTAGCACAACCTGCTTCTCACGCGCGTCCCAAACGTCGGTCTCACCGTTACTACCGTGTCCATACGGATGGAGTTCCTCGGGCGGCACCATCTCTTCATCAAAAGTTAGCGCATCGGAGCCGCCATGTGGCTCTTGGGAGAGAAACTGTATACCGAGCCACCGGAAAACGTAATCTATAATTGACTTCGCCATCGGAATATCAGAGTTAGCCGTGAAACCTGAGGGTTCAAACCGAACGTGGCTAAACTTATTAACAAGCGACTCTAACGGTACACCGTACTGCAACGCAATCGAAGTGAGGACCGCGACAGAGTCCATCAGGCCAGAGACTGCCGTTCCTTCTTTACTCATACGGAGAAAGACTTCTCCAGGACTACCGTCCTCATAAAAGCCGACGTGAATATATCCCTCATGACCACCAACGCTAAATTTGTGCGTAAGAGAAGGACGCGTGTCTGAGAGACGTTTTCTAATAGGACGTTCAACAGGCGCATCAGTCACAACCTCATTGGTTTCACTTTCCGCATCTTGTTGACTGTGAGTTGAAAGGGGTTGACTGCCTTTGCTACCGTCCCGATAAACCGCGAGACATTTGACACCGCGTCGCCACGCTTCTACGTATAACGTCTTGATGTCATCTACTGTTGCGTCATGAGGAACGTTGACGGTTTTGGAAATAGCACCGGAAATAAAGGGTTGCACAGCCGCCATCATTTTCAAGGGTCCCATGTGATTTATATAACGAGTTCCATTCTTACCACATTGGACAGCGCAATCAAAAACGGCATAGTGTGTCGAAGAGAGATGGGGTGCGCCTTCAACTGTGCCTGTACCGCAGATGAATTCCTCAGCCTTACTAATTTCATCTTCACTGAATCCGATTGCAGAGAGCAGATCAAAATTCGGATCTGCGGCTTCTTCCTCAGTGATGCCTAACCGTTCAAGACACTCTGCCCCGAGAAAACCAGGGGCAAAGGCGAGATTCAGGTCGAACGCAGTCGGTAACATCTCTGCGACGCGATCGATATCTTCCTGCCTGAACCCTTTCCGCTTCAATGTATCCGGATTAATGTGCGGTGCGCCTTCAAAAGTTCCCGTCCCCACGAGATACGTAATAATCGCTTCAGTTTGCTGGAGCGTGTAATCTAAGTTGTACAAGGCATCTCTGACGCTCTGGTTGACGATCTTCATGTACCCGCCGCCTGCCAATTTCTTGAACTTGACAAGCGCGAACTCAGGTTCAATTCCGGTTGTATCACAATCCATCAAGAACGAGATTGTTCCCGTCGGTGCAATGACGCTAATTTGGGAATTCCGGTAACCCCACTGCTCGCCTTTTTCGACGCAGATATCCCAATCTGCTTTTGCCGCTTCAAAGAGTTCAGGTGGACATACAGCTGGGTCAATATTATAGGCAGCCTCGCGGTGCATCCGCATAACGTTCAACATAGCGTCTCTATTCTTGACGTATCCAGCGAAAGAACCAACACTCCGAGCAATCTCGGCACTTGTCTGATAGCCCCGTCCACTCAGGATAGCCGTAATAGCGCCTGCGTAAGCACAAGCCTGCTCGCTATCGTAAGGAACGCCTAAACGCATCAAGAGCGCGCCCAAGTTAGCATAGCCGAGTCCGAGCGGACGATATTCATGGGAACGTTGTGCTATATTTTCTGTCGGATACGAGGAGAGATCTACTATGATTTCCATCGCAGTGGCGAAAACACGAACAGCCGCACGGAAACCGTCAATGTCGAAGGTGTTATTATCTCTTAAGAATTTAGCGAGATTAATACTGGCGAGGTTGCAGGCGGAATCGTCTAAGAAGAGGTATTCACTGCATGGGTTGCTGGCGTTAATCCTCCCCGTGTTTTTACAGGTGTGCCACTTCTGAATGGTGCTGTCAAATTGGACACCCGGATCCGCGCATGCCCAAGCAGCATAAGCAATCTTCTCCATCAATGTTCTGGCATCATATTCGTCAGCAACGTCGCCGCTCGTCCGATATGTCGTTTTCCAGGAATCTCCCTGTAGATAGGCGTTCATGAAGTCATCAGGGATCCGTAAAGAGTTGTTACTATTCTGTCCGCTAACCGTACTGTATGCCTCACCGTTGAAATCGGCTGGGTATCCTGCAGCGATAAGTGCCTTCGCTTTATCCTCTTCCCTTAACTTCCAATCAATATAGTCAACAATCTCCGGGTGGTCCATGTCAAGGATGACCATTTTGGCAGCGCGTCGCGTCGTACCGCCGGACTTGATACTGCCTGCCCATCGATCAAAGCCTTCAAGGAACGAAAGAACGCCAGAACTCTCACCACCGCCGGAGAGAAGTTCACCTCTGGCGCGAACTTTACTAAAGTTAGAGCCGGTGCCACTGCCGTATTTAAAGAGACGCACCTCAGACTTCTGGAGCTCCAACATAGAGTCCAGAGAATCGTCAACGCTTTGGATGAAACAGGCGGAATTTTGCGGGTGTTGATATGCATTGGTAGTGACCTTGACTTTTTCCGCGTCCTGGTCCCAATAGTAGTTACCACCGCCCCCCTCAATATTATATTCATGCCACAAACCGCAGTTAAACCAGACGGGCGAGTTGAAGGCACCCCGTTGTGTAACGAGGATATGCGTTAATTCCATCTCAAATGTTTGCGCGTCTTCAGACGTGGCAAAATAACCACCGAGTTCTTCTCCGGCGCGGCGAAGCGTACGTGCCACACGGGTCACCAGTTGGCGAACGCTGTCCTCTGCTTCTACCCCCGGCACCCCGGCTTTGCGAAAATACTTTGATGCCGCAATATCTGTCGCGAGTTGTGTCCAGTCCGCTGGTACCTCAACCTGCTCCTGTTTGAAGATGACATCACCTTTTTCGTTATAGATGACCGCGTCGCGACGTTCCCAGTCCAACAAATCGTATGGATGAACGCCGGATGTCGTAAAATAGGGTGTGAAAGTGAGCCCTGTCCGATCACCTCGGTTAGGAGGTTTTGGAGAGGTTGCCCCTTCATCAACCTCTTTCGGATTATCAACTGCCATACTCATACCTCTCTGGTTATCGGTGCACTGAAGAAAGTACCCGTGAAAACCGTTTTATGATGTGTGCTTGGAAGCACGTCTATAAATATTTCTGAATAATTATGATTAGTTTTCTTTTAAAACAATTCGATGATAACGTTTCTTGCCAGCACGGAGAAGCAAAGCGTTCTCCTGAAGCAAGTCAGTACCAACGACCATATCTATCGCACGGTACTGTTTTTCATTGATATAGGCACCGCCTTGTTGAATGAGCCGTCGCGCTTCGCTGCGTGAATTTGCTAACCCGACTTCATGGAACAGTGCCATGATTGAAATGCCACCGTCAAGCCGTTCTAATGGAATAACAGAAGTTGGCATCTCGGCTTCATTGAGGTTGCCACCCCCAAACGCAGCGCGCGATGCTGCTTGTGCTTTGTCTGCTTCTGCCTTTCCGTGGGCAAGTTGTGTGGCTTCGTAAGCAAGGACTTCCTTTGCCTCGCGAATTGCTTCATCCTTTAAATGACCGAGTCGTCGGACTTCATCCATCGGCAGGAACGTGAAATACGCGAGGAACCGCGAGACATCGCGGTCGTCCACATTGATCCAGTACTGATAAAATTCATACGGCGATGTCCGTTCAGCATCAAGCCAAACCGCGCCGCCTGCAGTTTTTCCCATCTTCGCACCATCTGCTGTCGTGAGCAGTGGAAAAGTGACTGCGTGTACTGTCTCGCCTTCGATCCGGCGGACGAGACCAACACCGGCAAGGATATTGCCCCATTGGTCGTCTCCACCAAGTTGGAGACGGCACCCATATTCCTGAAAAAGACACAAGTAATCATAAGCTTGGAGGAGTTGATAATTAAATTCAAGAAATGAGAGACCGAGCTCACGTTCAAGTCGTTGCCGGTAGCCTTCTGCCTTGATCATCTCATTCACCCGAAAGTGTTTGCCGATATCGCGTAAAAATTCAATATAATTTATAGAGAGCAGCCAATCAGCGTTGTTGAGAAATCTACCTGCTTTCGAGAGAGTTGTTTGCGAATCATTAGCATCCGCTATCTCATTATCCAGATTTAAGTAACGTTGCAGCTGCACGAGGATCCCCCTACCGTTGGCTGCAATTTGTTCCTGCGACAACATAGGGCGCATCTCGGTCTTGTCAGTTGGATCGCCTATCATCCCTGTGCCGCCGCCGATGATTGCAATCGGTTTGTGCCCTGCGCGCTGTAGATGTGCCATCGCCATTACAGGGACAAGGCTTCCGATATGCAGACTTGACGCTGTTGGCTCAAAGCCGACATAATAGGTGACTTGTTGCTCAGCTAACAGGTTGACGATTTGCTCAGCGTTTGTAGTCTGTTTGATAAAACCCCGTTCCTTCAGGGCTTCAAAGACGTTGTGCATTTCTTATCCTGTTTCAATTTTATTAATTATTATTTAAAGAATTCGGAAGGTACGGTTCGTATTATGATATTGGAAATCTACAAACTTCACCCTACAATGCGCCGTTTGTAGACCCAACACACAAGGGACACAATCAGGAATTTGATCGTAAACTTGTGTTTACAATCTAATACGGAAATTAGAGATCAAGATTTCTTACCGAAATATCCTTGCCCAATATTATATAGAATTTTTGTGGCTCTGACAAGTAATTTTTTTCTGAGGCTTTTGACGTTTTTCAAATTTTTGAGATTACCCCGAAGCGATTTCAACGCGTCTGTAGACATCCTGCAAACGGAGTTCACAGTCTATAGAACGAAGCAATAGGACATCCGAAAGCTCCTGAAATTCGGTCTGCAGCCACCCGGTCCCTTGACGACAATAATGTTCAATGTGAACCTTGTCTTGGGAGATGAGAATGTAATCTTTTAAGGAAGCAATTTGCTGATAATGCTCAAATTTCTCACCTTTATCGTAAGTTTCGGTCGAAGGCGAAAGGATTTCTACGATGAGTGTCGGGTTCAGAAGGGTGTCAAAAGTATCATCTTCAGCACGGGGCTCCCCGCAGACAACGACAACATCCGGATAAAAGTAGGATCCCGTTTGGGTAGCCTTCACCCGCATATCGCTTGCGGCGACTTGACACTCTCCTCCGATTAATTGGTTGTAGAGTTGATTAGCCACATTCATTGTGAGGAAATTATGCGCGAAGCTCGCACCGGACATTGCGACTATCTGTCCATTCAAGTATTCGTGTTTAGTCGTCGCCTTGCGCTCAAAAGCGAGGTATTCTTCAGGTGTCAGATAGGTTTGCGCGACAACAGATGACATGTGTACCACCATAAACCTTGCTTCAGATGCCTAAATGGATTGGAGCAGGACAGTTCCAAGATTCAAACCTGCTGAAAAAATAGAGTTATTCCTCGTCATCTTCTGCGTAAGAATGTCCACCGAAAATGGCGCGAACCTGCTTGGCTGTTTTTGGACCTGAGAGCAATTTCCCTATCCGATCGCCTTCTTCTTCAAGCAGCGCCTTGACGTTTGTCAGCACCGCTTCCAGTTTGTCCCCAGGGAACTTGCAGGCACCATTTTCGTCCATGTGGATTATTTCACCGGGTGCGACATCCATTCCTGCGATTGAGACCGGTACGTTGACCGCCTGAACCGCCATCGCTCCGTGGCCAGGTGTGATACCGCTTAACAAGTACTGGAATTCCATGGGTCGGATTTCGTCAATATCGCGGGATGGACCGTTTGAAATCGCGCCTAAGCACCCGATTGATTTCATCGCTGCTGTCATGTTGCCACCGGCTAAGCCGACTTTATTCGCGAATTCGGGTGGAAATTTTTGCTCAAACGCTAAGATTGTTGGCTGTTGAGAAGCACCTAACGCATCTATAACATCCATAAAAGAGAGTTCTGAGTAATTTGGGTCAGGTAAACCGTAGACGCACGTCACGGCGTACCCAGCAACCGCGCCGAGTTCAGGGTACATACAACGGAGCGTCGTATCTGTATACCAATTCTCAGTCCACGGGTTGTAAAGTCCGAGGCAAAGTGGACTCCCCGGATACGTAGCAACCACATTCGTAATCGAAGGCGTATCATATTTACGCAGCTCTGCCAACATTTCCTGCTCTGTTAATGCCATATTTTTAATTTTCCTTGCGGTTAAGTAGCGTAGGTTGGAGCATTCACGTGCCTTTGTGTAGAGTTGAAGAAATCCGCAGAAACACCCTATCAAAGACCCCTATCAATCCGCAGAAATACCCAAGCAAAAACACCCCAATCAAAAACCCTTCCACTTCGTTTCAGGCTTAGTGTTTTGGATCTCGGGGATGCTATAAGTTTTAGACAGGCATTGTCCTGCCAGCATACGCTCGTCCGATGCGTGCAGCTTCTTCGCCACCACCAGTGATCCGTACACCAGCGTCAATGCTCGCCTCAATTGTATCAGGAGATGTACTTTCTAAAAACTTAATACCAGCCCCTTTGCACGCTGCAAAGACGCGATCCCGAGCATCTTGCAATTCCTGTGGACGAGGGTTCGGCGGGTTTTTGTAGCCAAACGACATACTCATATCGCCCGGTCCCCACTCCGCGAAAGCGATGCCGGGTACCTGCGCTGTAATCTCGACGTTTGCTAATGCACGTTTATTTTCAAATTTGAGACCTAAGAAGAGTTCGCCATTTGGGTTCAGGGGCCACGGATCAGCGACATCGAGATATTCGTTGGCAGAGATGCCCCAGATAGGTGCGGCAGAGCCTTGACCGGCTGAACCGCGTCTGCCGACATCCAACTGCGTACCGACACCGATTGTCTGGAACGGGTACCGGCACGCCTCAACAAAAGCTTTGACCGCCTCTGGAGATTCAGCGTGACAAAGGAGGAGTCCATGCACACCGCGTGCGAGGAGCTGCCGCATCTGCCAACCGTTGGCACGAATTACATCTGCGCTGATGCCATCTACCGGCAATTCGACAATGACTGCCGGGGTCTTGTGTCCGCTATTCGTTGGACCGCCATCAGCAAGACCGCGCATGAAATTATCCAACCCGCCGAGATCGAAACTTCCGTGCTCCATGCCGACGTTGATATAGTCTGCCCAAGTCTTTGCCATCGCGAGTCCCGCGTCATAGTTGAGATTCGCGCCTGTGTGACTGCCAGTGTAGAAGACAGGCAGATCATCTTCCAGTAATTCAATCGCTTTATTAACGCGTTTTGGCATTACAGATTCTCCTTATTAATTTAACGTGCAAAATGAAAAATAGTTTCAATCGCTTCCGATGTTTTTGCGGTGGAATAATTCAAAATTGTATAGAAAACGCGACAATCTGTCAACAAATTTTTTTCAAAATTGTGAGCGATGAAAATCGAGAATTTTGATCTTAGACAACTTTGGCCTTGACAAATCCAAGGGTTTCATTTACCTTAAAAAAAATCAATTACAAACGCAAATTTTCATAAGGGGTCATTAGCATCGTGAAAGCATTTGTCACCAAGTTACTACCAGACAAACGACGCGAAAAAACCGTTGTCACCGACTGGAAAGAGCCTGCACCACCTGTCCGCAACGAGGTGCTCTGTCAAGCTGTCTTTACGGGACTTACCAACGGCACAGAACGGAATCAGATTATCGGTGGAAACTATTCAGCACCCGATGACCGGCTCCCAGCAGGCGGCGGGTACCAGAACGTCGGTAGAGTCATTGAGACGGGACCGGACGTGACGCAGCTTCAAGTCGGCGATCTCATCTATGCCAGCGTAGACCATGTTGAACGGTTCACTATTCCAGAGGATGGACTTTTGCTAAAATTGCCAGAAGATGTTGATCCGGCGGATGCTGCCCTTTTCGGCATTTCTGGGGTTGCGATGCATTGCTGCCGTCGCACTGATCCCCGTATCGGCGAAAGAGTGCTTATTGTGGGACAGGGCTGCATCGGTATGTTTGCAGCACAGATCGCATACGCCATGGGGGCACGCGTCACTGTGTGCGATGTTGAAGAATCGCGACTGGAACAGATCCGTCAATTAGGTGTTGCTGAACAAATTTTTAATACAAGTGGTGATGGTTGGAATGCACAGATTCAAGACGGTGCATTTGACGCTGTCATGGACTTCGCCGGTGTGCCAGATATGGTCACGCCGATGATTCATGCCTGCAAAACCCGTGGACGACTCCTTTTAGTCGCTGGACGCTTTGATGTCAATTATACCTTTAACACGGGACAATTTAAGGAGATTAGCATTCTGCAGTGCAGCCACTTCACTCGTGATGATTTGGAAAACCTGTGTCGATTGCTCCGCCAAAATTCCATCAGGATTGCCCCGTTAATTCGACACCGCGTGCCTGTTGACGAAGCACCACAGATATACAGATGGCTCCGCGATGAACCGATGCGTCTGTTAGGCACTGTATTTGAATGGGGATAGAGTTGGATTTACTTTCTCGTACCATCGACAAATGTCTCACCCTAATAACTCGGTGCGGTTGCAAACAACACCATAGGTGTCAATTTAATAGAACTTACGCAACCCTTTTGCTGGCGAGGTTTTGCGGTGTACTCACCCAAATGCGACCTGCATTCCAACCGCACCGGACTTATCCTAACCCATTGTTTATGTTTCCCTCTCAAAAAATTTAAATTGAAAAAAGTGCAACTTTTTTGGAACTCGTTTGTAGTAACAGTAACCTCAAAGCGCGCGGAGCAGCAATATGACGGAAGATAAATTTCTTAAGCTTGTGCATAAACACAAGGCTCAGATTTATCAACACACCCTCTATCTACTCGGAAATCGGGAAGATGCAGAGGACATAACACAAGAGACGTTCATCAAAGCGTGGGAATACCGTGCTAAACTGCGTCCGAAAACAGCGCGCTCATGGTTACTAAAATGTGCACAGAATCTCTGTTTCAATTTGCTCAAGCGACATAAATTTCAGGTGCATTTAACAGATGGAGACGATATGGATCCCGAAACAGAACTCGAAACTTTAATGCACACACATTCTGGTCGATCAAATCCATCGCCAGATGAAATTGTGGTTCAGCAAGAACTCAAGGATTCCGTGCATTGTGCCATCAAGAAATTGCCACCAGATATGCGGTCGGTGATAGTTATGCGAGAATTGAACGGTATGAGTTTCAAGGAGATTGCTGAGGTCTTGGAGCAACCTGAAGGCACCGTGAAATCAACAGCATTCCGTGCTCGCAAGAAATTACGGGAGCTGCTGCGTCCTTATTGGAGAAATGAAGAATGAACCGATTTCCTTCCCATCCAGATTTAACGTGTACGGAAGTACAGGATACCTTAGAGGCGTATCTTGACAACGAGTTGGATGCGGACACGTCCGCGAGCGTCGCATCACATGTCGAATCGTGTACAACCTGTCAAGATGAAGTTCGCTTCGCAGAAGCCATTAGCGGCGCGTTACACGAACTTCCGAGACCGGAGCCGCCCCCGAAAATCTTCGACGCGGTTGAGGCTTATATGCACGCACACCCGGCCGCGGGTCAGAGATGGTGGCATCGGATATTTCAATTATCGACACTCTGGGATAATCTAAGTTTCTCATGCATTCGCGTAGGCGCACTGGCATGCTTTGTTGGGATTGTCCTGTTGTTCACATTCTGGGATAATAATTTAGCATTCGTTCGCGCAGGTGCGTTAGTGTGTCTCATGGGCGTTGTTCTGTTTAGCATCTATCAGTACCAACGGTATCTGAAAGTGAAGCAAGCCTCCCGTGATCTCTATTACGCCCTCGGTAAGTTGAATTACGCTGTGGCGCGAACAGGCGCCGTTGTTAGCGAAAAACTTCCGGATGTGCAGATTAATGAGGCTTCCGGTCGCGCCTTTGTTCAGGTTGAAACAGCCTCCCGCTACGCATCGAAACAGAGAAAAAAGATTTCATCAGCAATTCACCGGAGTTTGGAGAACTTTAACCGGTTCCCCGAAAATGTTCGGGGTCCGGAAGGTCAGTACTACTCAAACTAAAAGGGAGAAACACCATGAAACCGCAAAACCATTTTGAAAAAGGACTGATCCTCTTCGATTTTCCAGAGCCTCTCACGGCAAAGGTCGAAGTTAACTTACCCGCGAAACTCATCAATCTGGTTACCAAATCGGTGAGCGATCAGCCAGAAGTCGTTGAACTGATTCAGATGTTGGATGGCATCTATGTCCGCACCTACGATAGAGCGACGATTGATGAGAAGAAATTAGTTAACTATTTTCAGGATAGCGTGAAAAAAGATCAGTGGGAACTCCTCGTCAAAATTCAGGAAAACAATGAAACGGTGGAAATTCATCTATTGTTTGACGAAGACAAGGTTTACGGGATTTTCGCTATCGTCATCGCTAAAGGGGCTGGGGAAGCCACTTTTGTCAACATCGTTGGAGAAATCGCGCCAGAACGCGTTGAGGAGTTGCTCGGAAATCTGAGTAATTTCGGCGCGGTAGACATCGATTTTGGAGACAAATTGAAGGGGCAATGGAAAAGAGAAGACACGGGAGAGAAAGCGACAGTCATGATCCTCGGCAGCGCATTCTTCACAAATCCGGGAATCAATAGATTCAACTATAGAATGGATGATGTGCTCTCGCCAAAACGCCAAAGCGAAATGGAACAACTGGTGACACAAATTAAAGAATTTCGTCCTACCAAGATAGCCGTTTATGCAGACGAAAGCTATGATGCTGAACTTAACGCAAACTATCAAGGCTACTTGGAAGGTACCTACGAACCCACACGAAGGCTGGAGGACCAAATCGGTTTTCCATTAGCAAAACAGATGGAACACTCGAAACTTTATTGTGTTGCTGATTGGCCCGAACACAGACCAATCCTTGATAATATTGACGATGGCTTACTCGACTACGATGCGTTCGCGGAAGAACACAATCAGGAGTACCTTCTATCGAGCATCTCTTCAAACGATGAAAAAATTCGGCAGAGTGCAGATGGAACACTCTGGGTTGAACGTGTCGGATACGAACCTCTGATTGACATGTATATCCGGATTAACGAGCCTGAAAAACTCCGTGCCGACCATCAAAGTTATCTACGGACCGCACGCGTTGGACTCAAAGACCAATACCCAGGTGCGAATTGGGTTGCACATTGGTGGTATGCACATAATCTCAAGAATTTTGTGAACCTAACGCGAATCACAGAGTCCACCGATGATCGCATTCTGCTGATTATCGGTGCCGGGCATGTCTACCTGATTCAACAGTTCCTTGAGGATTCCGGAGATTACATCGTCGAAAGCCCGCTGCACTACTTAAATCCAGCAGCAACTGACTCATCAAATCCCTAAGTTTGCGACAGCATAAGTTTATGTAAAATAGGAACGCGCTGAGACATTGAGACCTTGAAACGAGGACAATGTCTCAGTATAGAAGGGAGAAACACGCACATGAAACCGACAGTCATGGTTCTCGGGAGTCACCACTTGGCAGGTTGGGATGGAGATAATATAGATGATATGCGCGCGCCTAAACGTCAGCTCGAACTTCAACAACTTGCTGATCAACTGGCTCAATTTCAGCCGACGAAGATAGCTGTTGAGGTCGACCACCTTGACTCCAATCTTCATCAGGAATACAACGCCTATCTGAAGGACGAATTTCAACTTGAACGCCATGAAGCCCATCAAGTCGGGTTTCGATTAGCGAAAATGATGGGACACCCGAAGATCCATTGTGTGGATTACTTCCGAAGTGCTGCGGAGAACCCAATCTTTGGAGGGGATCCTGATGACGATTTGACAGATTACTATAAGTTTGCCAGAACGCGAGGCCAAGAGCATCTCCTGCGTCTTCCTTCTACTCAAGAAAAAAACGCTCAAGATGAAAACGGTACAACTCGGACTGAACCTGAGTACGAGCCAATTATTGACATGTACATACGGCTCAATCAACCTGAATGGATACATTCAGACCATCAGAAATATTTGCGGAGCGCGCGGATTGGGTTAGGCGATCAATATCCAGGGGCCAATTGGATGGGGTACTTCTGGTATCCGCGTAATCTCAAGATTTATGTGAACCTGACGCGAATTACCGAATCTGACGATGAGCGAATCCTGCTGATTATCGGTGCCGCACATACCTTTCTAATTCAGCAGTTTCTTGAGGATTCGGGAGATTACATCATCGAAAGTCCATTGGACTACTTAAGTGCAGAAGAAACACAATGAAGGGAAAAATCAAAACACCTTCCTTGGCGTTTTTACACGAGGTAGACAAAAAACCATGTGGGACAAAGTAAAACTAACCCGCCCTTCATTTCGGGACCTACTCTGGCTGTTCGCACGAGTGTTGAAAGCATCGCCTTTTATCGCTACAGTGTGGATAATCCTTGTCCTCATCAACGCAGGTGCCGGCGCAGCCCAGCTCCTCGTACTCCGAGAAACCGTTAACACTCTCGTAGATGCAGACCTCATGAGCAGTGCTATCCCATGGCTGGTTGCGCTCTGTTTCCTCTTTTTCATAGAGCAAGCGATTTCAACACTCCTTCCACTTCTGCGCGAACAACTCCGCATTAGAGCCGGTTTCACTTTGCAGCGTGCTGCCTTGCAAAAGACAGGCAAACTGCCACTGGAGGCGTTTGACGACGAAGAATCGCATGACCTCATCAATCGCGTCCTTGCTGGTGGGGATTCGAGCGTTGTCCAATTGATGCAAAATGGTCTGAGCCTTATTGAATTTATTCCAGTCCTACTCACCAGTACCGTTGTTTTAGGACTGATTTCAATTTGGATCCCCGCCATCATCATCAGCGGCGCAATATTGCTGCGAGTTTTTGAAATTCGGATGGGGGCGCGCGTACGCCATTTTGAAGTCGAAAATACACGCAACAAACGACTCGCGGATTACTACGCCCAACTTCTAACAGAACGACGTAGTGCCCCCGAAATCCGTTTATGGGGCATCGGCAAAACCCTTCTCCACCGCTGGCGGACGATCCTCGCCCAATATCTTCGGGAACGCTTGCATATCGATTTTCAAAATGTCTTTCAAGGTATTTTCCAAGTGTTTATTTTCGTAGCCATCATCGCTGGGGCATTACTCGTTACATCCCTTTCACAGGGAAGGGTCGAAGCCGGACTCGCTGCTTTGGTGTTAGAGGCACTCCGGAATATCACTGCAGGTATGAACTCCATGCAGTATCTCGTCATCGGCTTTGTCCAACACGCTGGCTACGGAGAAGACCTTCGCCGTCTGTTAGAAAGAGACCAAGATGAAGATTCCGCTACAAAGCGTACACCCTATCCTCACCCGATACGTGAGGGTATCCGTTTGCATGATGTCGCGTATCGTTATCCGGGTGCAGACACAGACGCGCTCTCCGATATTAACATTGATATTCATCCGGGCGAAATTCTCGCTATAGTCGGTGAAAACGGCGCAGGAAAAACGACTTTGGCACACATCTTAGCAGGCTTACGTTCTCCAACAGCAGGACACGTCACAATAGACGGTATAGATACCGCCACAATCCCATCCGAAGACCTCCGACGCGCTTGCACCGCAGTGTTTCAGCATCCAGCACGCTATCCGACCACCCTACAAGAAAATTTGGTTTTGGACAGTAGGGGCGAGGGTACCTCGCCCCTACCTGCCGCCGATGCATACGTTGAGGCGGTCTTAACCCAAGTCGGATTGCCAGTAGAAAAGTTCCCGCTAAACTCATTTTTAGGTCCCGAATTCGGGGGTGTAGATTTCTCCGGTGGCGAATGGCAACGCGTCGCTATCGCCCGAAGTCTGATTAAAGAAGGAGGCGAATTTGTCATTTTTGACGAACCCACGGCAGCCCTTGATCCGCTCGCTGAGTTGGAAATTTTTCAACAGTTCGTTGAATTAGTAGAGGGTAAAACTGCACTGCTCATCGCCCATCGACTCGGACCCACACGGCTTGCCGATCGCGTTGTTGTTTTGGATAACGGGTACATTGCAGAAATCGGAAATCCCGCTGAACTCCTACAGCGAAATGGAAAATACGCTGAAATGTTCGCAGCCCAAAGTGAGTGGTACCAATGAAAAACACAAACACATTACCGCGACGCGCGGTTCTTCGCTTAATCTGGCGATTTATACGGATTGCCCCATTTCCTCTCCTTGTCATCCTTCTGCTCCGTTTGATAAACGCGGGACATCGCGGTTTTTCGCCGATTATCATCGCCGGATTCACAAACGCGTTAATAAACGCTGAAGGACTCTTTTTATGGATGGGGGTTTATCTCCTGCTAATGATTTTGGAGATATTAACCGATGTTTTCAACGGTGTAACACAGATGTGGTTCTCCAATAAAGCTGTGCTCCATTTCCAGGAGGATCTTCTGCGTCAAGCTGGACAAACACCGCTCCTCCATTTTTTCGATGCTGACTTTCACGATAATCTTAACCGGGCAACCCAAGGTTTCAGCGGGCGCGTTGTCAGTTGGTTTCAGAGTGTTCTGGCCAATATTCATAGTGTTGCAGGCGTGTGCGGACTGTTGGGCGCAGTCTTCATTATAAGTCGTAATATATGGTGTATGATCGCTTTGTTCGTCAGCTCTGCCATCATTCTCTTCACAAGGAAGCCCATTGCGAGGCTTGAACTCGAACGAGACCGCGCAGCAGCACGTCCTAACCGAACACAGACAGCGTGGGCAGCTCGACTCTACCAACGTGTCAACAGTCCAGAGGTCCGCCTCTTTACACTCCAACAGTGGCTACTTTCAAAATGGGAAAACGCATATCATACGCTCGCTACGGTGGAAATAGGATCACTGAAAAGGAAAACCGCTTGGAACGCACTCGCCAACCTCAGTTCTATCCTCGGATACTGCGTGATCGTTTTCATCGCAGCCCAAACCGCACGTAACGGAGACCCTGAAAAAATCGCAGGTATCTTCACCGGCTTAATTGCCGCCGCCGCTGGCTTACAAGGATTTCTCTCATATATGGCACACTCCATGGGAAATCTCGCCGAACAGAGCGGCATCTTACGTGACCTGGCGACACTGTTCACAACGCAATCTACGAAAGAGGAAAGCGTTTCTAAGACAACAGAGAAACATCAGCCCACCTCAGAAGCGAGAGAAACGACAGTTGCCATGAACGATCTTTCGTTCCAATACCCGCGCGCTGCGACGCAGGCCCTTAAAGAGATTACCGCAAAAATTGCGCCCGGCGAAACCGTCGCGCTCGTCGGGAAAAATGGCGCAGGAAAGACAACACTGGCAAATATATTACTCGGTCTGTACGCACCAGATAGTGGAACACTCACGTTTTCACAGAACGGTACAACTTTTGAAAAACCCACAGCAAGTGCTGTCTTTCAAGACTTTACAAAGTTCCTACTGCCCGTCAGAGACAACGTTGGCTTTGCTGACCTGAATCGTATGCAAGACGACAACCGTATGCGGCACACACTTGACAGAGCAGGTTCCACTTTCTCACAAGAACTTGATACTTGGTTGGGATACGAATTCGGTGGACGCGATGTGTCTGGCGGAGAATGGCTGCGCCTTGCTGTTGCGCGTGGACTTTTCCGACAGAGCCAATTCGTTGTGTTTGATGAACCCACTGCCGCCATCGACCCAGTCGCTGAAGTTGAAATGATCCGAGAACTGCTCACCAAAGACGAATCGCGTACCACCCTTGTCATCTCGCATCGGCTTGGAGTCGCCCGCCTCTGTGACAGAATTCTCGTTTTAGATGAAGGACAACTCGTTGAAGATGGCACACACGAAGAGTTACTTGCCATAGATGGACTATACGCCGAAATGTGGGACGCACAAGCATCATGGTACGCTTGAAGAGAAAATCGATAACATTCTATAGATATCAGCAATGACCCAGAATCCACCAACCCTTCCACAAACCTTCCCTTTGACACTAAGAAAAAAGTGCAACTTTTTAGTGCCTCATTTGTAGTACGAATTACAAGTTTCTCGCTGTGTTCTTGTAAGCCAATTCTATCTAAAGTATTGTCTTGCTAATCACTTGGCGGATTTCTAAATACTATTTCACGGTTTGTACTTCCACGCTTTACTTAGAAATATGAGGTAAGCAAATGAAAATAAATTGGTTAATCGTTATCACCTTGACACTCACTATATGTTCTCAACTAATGGCTGTTTCAAATGACACAACAATAAAAAAAGACCTAACTGCTGTAAAAACAGATCAACCACCCACCATTGACGGCGTTCTCGACGATGCTTGCTGGCAAGACGCACCGCAAGCTACAGGTTTCATTGATGAACGAACTGGTAAATTATCGAAGAGTCAATCCATCGGTCGCCTCGTTTATACAGACAAAGCCATCTATCTCGGCGTTTATCTCTATGACGATATGCCCGATAAAATTGTCGCCCGCCAAACTAAAGACCAAACCCGATTTCAAGGTGAAGACTGGATGTCCTTCAGTCTTGATCCATTTCACACGCACCAATTTTCCGATAGAAACTTCTTTATGGCGAACGCACTCGGCACGAAATTCGCACATCTCGCCACCGGACGCGCCGAAAAAAGCGAATGGATTGGGCTATGGAAAGCTGCCTCGCAGATTGTAGAAGACGGTTGGATCGTAGAGATGGAAATCCCGTGGCAGATGCTGGATTACCCTGACACAAAAGAACCGATTCAGATGGGTATTAACATTGATAGGGGGCAACAGCGAACCGGGGCACGGACATGGTGGTCCAACTTGGGAGTCAACGAATTTAAGGAAAACGATGGACACTGGGTTGATGTCCTACCACCGCCTCGGCAACGTGAGTTGAAGTTTCTGCCGTATCTCGTCGGTGGCATTAGCGAAACGGAAACCAATGAGAGAGAATATACTGCCCGCACAGGCGCGGACCTCCGCTATGAGGTAACGCCGCAGCTACGCCTCATCAGCACAGCCAACCCCGACTTTGATAATATTGAACAGGCTGTTGAAGGTATTGATTTCTCTTACGGTGAACGTTATGTGCCAGATCGTCGTCCTTTCTTTTCTGAGGGTGGCAATGTCTACAACGTTGGGCAGCTTTTTTACTCGCGGCGGATAGAGGATATGGACGGTGGCTTTAAACTCTTTGGAAAACTGGCAAAGAACACTTCAGTCGGCACCTTAGGTACGTACCACCGGAACAATCAGAACTTTATCCTTAGCGCGTCGCAATCCCTGACAGCGACCTCCAAAATCAGTGCTGCGTTCTTATCACATCACAAACAGGGTAATTCCTCGAACAATGTAGGCTCTGTATCAGGTAATGCGCGACACGGAAGATTTTCAGTATTCGGTGATCTCACCCAAAGTTGGGCAGGTGAGTCAGATGGAAGAGACGGGGTCATCGGTTTGAGTTACAACGGTCCACTCATTCAATCGTCTTCAAGAGTTTTTTTTGTAGATCCGGATTTTGTCAACAATCTCGGTTATCATCCGTTTACGGGCTACCGCGGCATCAACCTCACCACTACATTCAAAAACGAGTGGCGTGAAGGGTTCGTCCGCAGTCTTACCCTTTTTGCCCATACTGACGCTACTAACACCTATGAAGGTAAGGTTTTCAGCCGCGACATCAGACTCTACTCAGAACTCTTGACACACAACGACTACTCACTTTCTGCTTTCTGGAACGGTGGTCGATTTAAAGAATTCTCAGATTCTGTGTTCAGCATCAGTTTGGGAGTCCGTGCCACGGACCGCTTCAATAACTTTAGTGTGAGTTACGACTGGGGTGAACAAGCAGGCGAGCAGTTTTATGGTATTAGTGGGAACCTAAATCTACGCGCTTACGGCTTTACCGCTGGATTGACTTCCCAAATCCAGTGGCATTTCGAGCGTCGCTACCAACAGATTTTAACCCTAACGTATGACTTCAGTTCCGCCTTAAGCCTCGGCAGTCGGTTAATCTGGCAAGTGGACGGTGTTAATATCTACTTTGCATTGCGCCGATCCGGGTACGCTGGCACCGATTTCTTCATTATCCTTGGCGACCCAAACGCATCGGAATTCAAACAACGTTTGGTAGCAAAGGTAATTCGGGCATTTTAGATTTTTTCACAAATTGCGCGTTACATTTGCCGCAAGTACCTATGTAATACCTGATTGAAAACAGGATGGAAGCGATGAAATGCTGCTCCGCGGTGTTGAAAGTATCACAGAATTTCATGCCAGCACCGTGCGTAGGACTGCTTAGTTTTCTCATTCGGTGTGGAAAAAACACTCTTCACTATCCTTTTAAGAGTCCGTGTCTCTATAAGGGTAAGTGAATGATGAAGATTAAAAAACTATTTTTTAATCTTCATCAAATTATAGCGTTTGCATCTACAAAATACCCACATACGGAGGAAACTAATTAATGAGGTCACCAAAATTCACGAGGGCAGAAAATTACGCTACGCACGGACGCGCTACAAATAGGCGAACAAAACAGAAAATTTACCCGATAGTTCTGCTCGTTGCATTATCGTTTATGTTACTCACAAACGGACAAACTTGGGCAGATGGAAATACACAAACTGTAAAAAAGGAACTCCTCGCAGTCAAAACCGAGCAACCACCCACCATTGATGGTGTCCTCGACGATGCTTGCTGGCAGGATGCACCGCAGGCTACAGGTTTCACAGATGAACGGACGGAAACAGCAGCGAAGAATCAAACCGTTGCTCAGATTGTCTATACAGACACAGCTATCTACGTCGCTGTTCACCTTTACGACGATATGCCCGACAAAATTGTGGCGCGCCAAACCAAAGATCAGACGCGCATTCGCGGCGAAGATTCGGTATCCTTTAGTCTCGATCCGTTTCACACACACCAATTTTCAGACAGGAATTTCTTTATCGTAAATCCACTTGGCACGAAATATGCACATCTCGCCACCGGACGCGCCGAAAAAAGCGAATGGATCGGACTCTGGAAAACCGCGGCACAGATTGTAGAAGACGGATGGGTTGTAGAGATGGAAATTCCGTGGCAGATGCTCGATTACCCCGATACAAAAGAACCGATCCGGATGGGCATCAATGTTGACAGACTACAGCAACGCACTGGTGAAAAATCATGGTGGTGCAATCTTGGCGTTAACGAATTTCGGGAAAACGATGGACACTGGGTTGATGTGCTGCCGCCGCAGCGTAAGCGTGAATTAAAGGTGTTACCCTATCTGATTGGTGGTATTAGCGAAACGGAAACCGACGAGAGAGAATATACTGCCCGCGCAGGCGCAGACCTCCGCTATGAGGTTACACCCCAATTACGGCTCATCGGCACAGCCAATCCAGACTTTGAGAACATCGAACAGGCAGTGGAAGGCATTGACTTCTCCTATGGTGAACGCTACGTGCCTGATCGCCGTCCCTTCTTTTCGGAAGGCAGTAATGTCTACCGTCTCGGTCGATTATTCCACTCGCGACGGATAATGGATATGGACGGCGGGCTCAAACTCTTGGAAAAATTGGTAAAAACACTTCGGTTGGCACCCTCGGCACGTATCACCGAAACAACCAAAATGTTATCCTACAAGCCTCACAATCGCTAACGGCAACATCCAATATCAGCGCAGCATTCTTGTCCCATCATCAACGAGAGGAAGGGTTCAACAATGTTGGTTACTTGTCAGGTGATGTGCGACATGGTAAACTTTTAGCAAGATCCGCTTTCGCCCAAAGTCAGGCGGGCGAATCAAACGGAAGGGACGGGTTCGCCAGTTTAATTTACCAAGGCCAACTCGTTCAGCCGTATTTATCCGTATTTTTTGTGGATTCAGATTTCGTCAACAGACTCGGATACCACCCATTTACGGGGTATCGCGGTCTAAGTTTAGGGAGTTATTTCCGTAACGAATGGCGTGAAGGATTCTTCCGCAGTGCATCCGCTTCTATCCAAAGCGAAGTTTCTAATACTTACGAAGGTGCAGTCTTCCGACGTGGTCTATCCATATCTTCACTTATCCGAAC
>CAZQIP010000220.1:0-9077 GCA_964593655.1 uncultured bacterium
CTTCCATGATTGTTATGAAGGGCAGTTTTATTTATAGAGTATTCTGCTTCAGTGGAGAGACGCAGGCGTGAATTATATTTTAACCCAAAAAAAACGTAAATGCAAATTTTAATTTGACAAAAATTGCAGTAATAGTATAAAATATATCTAATTATTGCCAGGATTATATAACAATCGACTCTAAAAAGCAGATATTTGGAATTAGGCTGCGACTGTGGAAAATTAACATCAAAACGTAGCCTGTAATGTAATGGGAGGCGGATCTACGTAAATGTACTTCAAAACAACAAATTCACCGAACCGAACCGCAAAGAAAGTTAAAAAAACGTTTTTTCTTTCTCTGATGCTGGTTATCTGCCTGCATTATCCCGTGCATGCGCAAACAGTTTCCAGTACCGGTATGAAAACTGCTGCTATCCAGATCCGGGATGACCTCTCCATCGGTAACATCCGCAAGGACATCGCACGTCTGTCAAGTCTTGAGACGCGTGTGACAGGCTACCCGCAAGCCGCAAGTGGCAGCAAATACATCTTTGACCGATTCGTCGAAATCGGTTTGCAAAACGTGGAGAGTCGCGAATTCCCAGTCACTGTACCGATTGACCACGGCGATAGTGTTATTGAGGTGCTCTCGCCTGACGCTACTGTTCTACATACTTTTAAACTCACACCGCTCTGGCCCAACCTTGTCCGTACTTCACTGTTAGCAGATGGAATTAAACATACCGTGTTGGCAGGCGAAACGCTGCAAGACATCGCCGAAAGCTACCAAGTTGACGAAGCCACGATCCTCGCCGAAAGCCGAAACGAATTTTTGGCGAGCCCTGTCGTTGAAGGGAGTACCGTGTTTATTCCGACGGGCGGTTTATCCGGGCCCCTCCTTTACGGCGACGATGCTGAACTCGCTGATTTTAACGGCACTAATATCGGCGGATTCTGGTATGAACTCCAAGATGGTGATACCCTCACAACGCTCGCTCGACGCTATCGAATTACTGAAGCCAGTATCACTGATGATATACTCAACGAACACCTACAAAAAGCATCCGACGGCATTGATAACGATGAGGATGGCACTATTGATGAATACGGCGAGATCCCACTCCTCTCTGAAATTCGCGGATGGGCAACTGATGGTATTGACAACGATGCCGACGGTTGGACAGATGAAATCCCTGGCGACGCGACTGATGGCATTGATAACAACGACGACGGGCAAATTGATGAGTCCGGTGAGTTTGTCGCTGCCAGCGAATCAAATGTCTTCATCCCGAAAGGTGCAATTGTACTCCTTGACTTTAATTCCAGCACCCGATACATCAACGCCGCAATGCTCGGCGGCACCGCTGTTATCTTCATCCAACCTGAAACAACCATTCGCGGAGAAGCAGAAAATAAGTTTGGCACCGTCCCAGCCAACATACCGCGATTTTGGATATCTAAAGATGATGCCGATGTTCTCACGAATGTACTTGAAGAACAGCACGCACAAGGGAATCAGGTTAATGTCCGTGTCAGAGGTAAAATGACCTGGGAACGCCGCGTCGGACAGAATATACGCGGATTTTTGGAAGGTGGAGACCCCACGCTGCGCGATGAACTCGTCGTTATCACCGCTTATTACGATTCCATGTCTGTAGTACCAGCGATGGCACCTGGCGCAGATCCAACGTGCGGCATCGCTACCCTCATGGAACTCGCACGCCTCTTTAGTCAGACACAGTATCGTCCAGGGTACTCCGTCCTGTTTGTCGCAGTTGACGGACATTTCCAAGGGCTGGCTGGCATGCGTGCCTTCATGGAAGGGGTCGGGCAGGATATTGTCGGCGCTGCGACAGACTCACCCGGGACACCCACAATGCACGGGCTCCGCCGTGGACTCTCTACGGACATCATCGAATTTGAAGAATTAGGCAGAAGACTCCTACTTTCTATTGACCGGAGTGTACTTGTCGATCTCCCCGCCGATTTTTTCCACGGTATACACAACGTAAAAGAAGATCTCGAATCGCTGGGAACAACGCTTGACGGTTTGGCAAAAACGCGTTCTGAGATTGAAAACCTCACGAATCAACAGCGCGACTTCTCAGAGCGCCAGAAGAAGCAGGCGGATCGGAACCGAAAACGTGAAAAGCAAGATTTTACCGGGGAAGAGAAGAGTCGCTTGTTGGCAAATCTCGCGCGTTCTAAGAAAGAGGCTTTACAAACAACCCACTTCCTCCGAGACATTGTTAAAAGGTTAGCTGAAGTCCGCACCGAAGCACTTCGCACGAGCCGTGAAGCGCAGCACGAATTAATTGTCGAGTTGGCACTCCCGATCGCCCGACTTGATGTATGGGCGGTGGATAAGCTCATTCGCGCTGTAGGAATAGGTGATATTGACGAATACGCGAAGCATCCGAATGACGCATATCTGCTGCCTGTACAACAGGGTTCCGATTGGCATGTACCCGTGCCTGAAGATCTCCCCGAAGAACTCGTGCCTGATATTGAAATACTTAACACAGTTCTCGCAAACTGGGAGATGAGCGATAAACGTAAGTTTGCCCTGATGTGGACCCCTGAAAAGGTACTCGACCGACATCTCGATTTACATTCACTCAATAAAGCGAAAGACGCGCGCAGCGTTTTGCGCAATGCCACCGACACCCAAGCAGGTGCCATCCAACGCGAAACTGAATTACTTCAGAAGGTGCTTTCACAAATCCCTGACAGCCAACCCATTGAAGATGAAATTAAGGCAAGCATTCGCGGACTCAAGGAAACAGCATTGCCGCAAGAACTGAATGAAAGAATTTACGGTGGCGAGTACTTATCGAAAGCCGGTGTAGAACGACTCAACACTATTGATACCCAACTCCGACAACGCTTAGCCGAATCCGAAGACACTGTTGACACCGAGATACTAACAGCGGATCTGCTCAAGGACAAACAGGGTATCTTTGAAATAGCACTACGGAACGCTCGGTTGGAGCGTACACGTATCGAAAACTTACTCGCAACTGCCGGCACATTAGGACGCGAATATTTGGCTGAAGAACGCCTCATATTGGAAAATTATCTATCAGACGCGGAGGTAGACCAAGCACTGAAACTCCGTTTACGCATCGCATCATACATTAATGAGACTGAACTCTTAGCAACTGTTAAAAAACGAGCAGATACGGACATTGTAGCACTCGAAAATCTTCTCGAGCGTCTGCCAACATTGTATACAGATTTTGATGAAGAGACCAAGACCCTCCTACGGGATAACATGCTAACCCTCCGAAATGCCCGTTTCCGTAACATCCAGAGTCGCGTTGAAAAAATGTTGCGGATTGATACAAGCGAATACAATCGGAAACTCGGGCAGATTGAGGCAGCTATCGCTCTCCAGGACCTATTCAACCGTTATTATACTTCACTCTATATTAGCGTTGATCTCTCGTCTCAGTCCAATCAGTTCGGTGTATTCAATAAAGGATGGTTCTACGACCAACAACCCGAATTTGTGCTCCGTCGTGAATTTGCCAGCATCGGTAATAAACTCGCTACCTACGCACAAGATGCTGATTTCGGTGTCCGTATCCGAAAACTTTGGCAATGGACAGATGACCAGATCCGGCAAGCAGTTATGGCACGCCAATGGACGGTCGCAAATGGGATTTCCGATAAAACCGCACTCGAAGGAAAGACCCTTGAAACGCTACTCAGCTCCCACTTCAACAAACTCACTGGACTCAGCGGGGTGAGCCGACTGATGAAGATGCAGTTTGAGCAGTGGCGCAATCAAGGAGAACCTTCCGAGGATATGCTTAAGGATATGGATTATATCCGAAAAGAGGTTGAGCGGTTCATCCGAAACGATGTACGCACCGCGAAGAAAAATCGGAAGAACAGTATTCGGACGCGTGAGCAACTTGACACGATGCTCCGACTTCGGTACGAAGATCCTGATACCTTTTCCGAAGATGAGATTGAGGACATCAAAACCCTCATTTCAATCGCTGGACTCGGCGGACAATCTAACTTCGTTAACGCTATATCCGCAAGCGGCGGAAAGACATGGAAAACATACATTCCCGGTAAAATCGCCTTTGACAGCGAGGTCGCAACGCTTGTCGGGAAAACCGGAATCGCTTTCGCAACAATTGAAGACGCACGCGTCTTAACTGATACCCCACTCGACACAATTGATCGCGTCGATTTGCGCGAAGGCGGTAATCTCCATCAGCAAGCACAGACATTGGCTTCACTCCTCATTCAAGCACTCCGAGATGAAGAGATGCCTACCGCTGCTCGCGTCGGTAATTTCTACTGCAACCTCTTCGGGGATGTCGTCGAATTTGATGCACGGGAGTCCGCACTTCCCAATAAACCGGTACCTTATCCTATCTTGACACTTCGCAGAAAACATAAAACCATGATGGGCGTACGCGGCGACCTGTTCGTCATGGGCGATAACAAAGGCAACTTTGAGGTGGCTGGTTTAGCCATGGAAGGAAGAGCCACACGCCGACTCGGGGGCGCACAAGAGGTCGAAGCATACATTCTTGACAAGGATTCAGGCGACATCGTCTTCGCACCTGATTTGGGGAACTATGGGGCAAAACTTCTCCCCAATAAAGTACCTATTAATACCCGGAGGCGTGGGTGCCGGGTCGTAACATTCCCTTGTGTCTCCACGACAATCTATGATTTGGTCGACCAGCGGTATCTCCGAACCTTGCGCGAACTCGAAATTTATGACGCTCTCACCGATAGTGCACCGGAGAAATATGGAATGTCCAAACCCTGGCAACAGGAAGGCGTCTCCGCAGCTGAACCGATCGCCCTCGTCTACAGCGAACCGAACACCCGTATTAAAATCGGAATGGCTTACGGACAGATCGGGAAACGACTCCTACTCATCAAAGCGACAAAGAGCGGTATGAAGAACCCCACCCTTTACACGGGCGAAGGGTTTGTCGTTCGTGAAAATGGACGTATCCGGCTCACACCCTACGTCGTTGTTCGAGATATGTGGTGGCTTGATGAGAACCGATCGCGACTCTATAAACGTTTCGGTATCTCCAGTGACCGGCTCGACAAACTACATCAATTCGCCAATGAATACCTCGCACGTGCCGAGACTGAGTTACTCCAAAGTGACTATCAACAGGCACTCAAACTCGCACGCGCCGCATGGGGATATGAATCGCGCGCATACCCTGATGTCAAACAGACCGGTAACGATGTCGTCAACGGTGTGATGTTCTATCTCGCATTGTTGATGCCGTTCGCCTATTTTATGGAACGGCTCATCTTCGGTTTCCCAAATATCCATAAACAAATTCTTGGATCGTTCGGTATCTTTTTACTTGTGTTCTTCTTCTTAAGCCAGGTTCACCCCGCCTTCCAGATCACGACAACACCCGTGATTATTCTAATTGCGTTCGTTGTGCTCGCATTGACGGTTATCGTCATCAGCATCATCGTCCGAAAATTTGAGGAGCAACTCGAAAAAATTCGGCAAGAGGGCAGCAAAGTCTACAAGGCGGATGTCGGGAGGTTGAGTGCAAGTGCTGCCGCCTTTAGTTTAGGGATTTCCAATATGCGGAAACGCAAAGGACGGACGATCCTGACATGTTGCACGTTGGTAATTCTTACTTTCACAGTTATCTCCTTTACCTCCGTCCGGACGTTTATGCATCCGAATCGAACGAGTCTCCCACAGGTGACACCGCGCTATACTGGACTCCTTATCCGAGACCAGTACTGGCGCCCGCTTGAGGAACCGGTGCTGACTTCTGTGCGAAATGACATGCAGAAGACACAGATTACACTCACCGCTTTAGAACGACTCTTGGCGCGGAAAAATGAAATCCTCGTCAAACAGGGGCAACAGCCGATTGATGTGGCAGAAGCGATCGCCGCTTTAGAGCAGGACGGCTTTATTGAAAAGGTAGACGAAGAATCCATTGTGACCGTCCGAAACGTCATCGCACCACGCGCATGGTATCAATCCTCAGGAACTGGGGATCAGTCGTTTGTGCAGCTAACACGCACACCAAACACCGCAGATACATCACCTCCGACGCATCAACTCACCGGTGAAGCATTGACCTTCGCCGCAAACATGCTCGTCGGAATGAACGAATCAGAACCCGCGGTCAGTGGGATTAATAGATACCTGCAATATGGAAAGTGGTTTGATCCCGCTGATGCCAGCGAATGGCCCACAGAGTGGCCCTATGCAATTGTCCTCCCGAAAGGGATGGCAGAATTGCTGAAAATCACTGAAAGCGATATGGGCAAGGCGACTGTCTCTGTATACGGCGCAGACTTTACCGTTGTCGGTGTACTCGGCATCGGCTTCAAAGACCTCACAGATAACGATGGGGAAGAACTTACACCCGTCGATTATCAATTAATGCAACAGCAACGCAGCCGCGGGGCTACGGGCGATGAGACGCTTGAGGGCGAATTGCAAAAATATCTCCACCTCACGCCAGACAGTATCGCTATTCTGCCTTATGAGGTCGTCATGAACCAAGGCGGCACGCTCCGCAGCGTCGCTGTTAACATGGAACCAAGAGAAGATGATCCGAAACTGCTCGGAGCGATTGATAAGTTGGACCTCATCATGGCACCGCTCATGAACCGGATCGCACTTGACTTCTTCGTCGGACGCGATAAAGACACATACCTCTATAGCAGTATCGGGATGACGAGTTTCAGTGGAATGGGCAACCTATTCGTACCGATTTTGATTGCCGCACTCATTGTACTCAACACGATGCTTGGCGCAGTCTATGAACGGGTCCGGGAGATCAGTATTTACAGTTCTGTCGGTCTCGCACCCGTACATATCGCTTTCCTCTTCCTTGCCGAAGCATGTGTATATGCCATCGTTGGGGCAGTGTTAGGTTATCTCATGGGGCAAGCAATCGCGACAACCCTCGTACATTTCGGATGGCTTGCAGGGTTGACGCTCAACTATTCATCGATGTCAACCGTTGTCGCAACGATTATCGTCATGATTGTGGTGCTGCTGAGCACCCTGTATCCAGCAATCAAAGCCTCACGGATGGCTGTCCCTGATATTGAACGTAAATGGAAACTCCCGGAACCAGAAGGCGATGTATGGCACTTCAATCTGCCTTTCACGGTGCTTGAAGAAGAAGCACTCGGATTGAACGTCTTTATGCGCGACTATTTTGAGGCGCACGCCGATGAATCCGCAAGCGATTTCTACACCGACCAAGTCGCGTTCAGTGAAACTGCGGAAGACTCATACCAAATCGCAATGATGGTCTGGTTGGCACCCTATGACTTGGGTGTGAGTCAATCAATTCAATTCGTTACATCGCCTGTCGGTGGCGAAGAGGAAGATCTCTTCAAAATCACATTGGATGTACATCGAGAGAGTGGCGAGATCGCTTCGTGGAAACGCGTCAACCGACGCTTCCTCAACCTGCTACGGAAGCAACTCCTCATCTGGCGGACGTTCAGTGTCGATATTCGTTCCGAATTCCATGAACGCGGCAGAACTGAAGGCACAGACGCATCAGCTGAAGAAGCCTCACAAATGGATGCAGTGCCGACACCAGCGGATTAAAATTTTTTTAACCTATTAAATCTGGACTACCCTCTACTACGTTTCGGGCAGGTTTTCGGTGAAGTCCAAACCAAAATTAAAGCATGTAATAATTTTCAAACCCTACACAGAATTAACCAGAAACCATCGTGAAACGAAATTGTGAGCGATCAGCCAACAATTTGTCTTAGCTTTAAATTGTGGAACGATGATCAGAGGACCATAGTTAAAAAGATGGAAAAAATAGCAAGTTTCATTATTATCCTGGGCACCTTCTTGTGGCTGTTTAGTATTATCGTCTTTGAAGGACGTTGGCAATGGCAAATGTTCTCGGCGCTTGTGCTGATACTTGGTATCTTCTGCGCGCATTTCTGGGAAGAGCTACGAGACACAGGCAACTCTGAAGAGGGAGACGAAGGGTAAGGATGAGTTGTCGGTCATCAGTTATCGGTCGTCAGGAAGGAAAATTTCTTACCCATAACTGATAACTAATGGAAGGAGAATATTCAATTTGGCGAGAGAAAGAGTAACACAGGCAGATGAGTGGCAAGCTTGGGCACAGCGATACGACATTGAAGGCGGAATCCGTACCTTTGAGTCGGGGCTAACGGTTAAAGTGTTCGTCGGAGCACTTTTCGTTGGCCTGTTGATGATGCCAGGCTCCATCTATCTCAGTTATGTATCCGGCGAATCCGGTGCTGGGGCAGCGCCTTGGGTCGCGGTAATTCTGTTCACTGAACTCGCGCGGCGTTCCTTTACGACTGCCCGGCGGCAGGAACTCTATATGCTCCTCGGGCTAACCGGGGCAGCCGTCGGGAGTGGGATGCAGTACCGGAGTTTTATCTGGTACGCCTACTTTATCAATACCCCGCAGGCAGCTTCCTATGAAATCGCTGACAAAATACCAGAATGGGTCGTACCCGCAGGGGATTCTGTCGGGGTGCTTACGCGGAGCCTGTTACATCCAGACTGGCTCCTGCCTATCGGTATCTACCTCGCAGGAAAACTCCTCGGAACTTTGCGATCTGTGAGTGCACAGTACATCTTGTTCCGGCTTACGGCGGACCTTGAACGCCTCCCATATCCAATGGCACCCATTACCGCACAGGGGGCTACCGCACTCGCAGAAACCACAGGAAAAGAAGAGACCTGGCGATGGCGCGTCTTCTCTATCGGCTCTATGGCAGGACTCATCTGGGGGTTCCTCTATATCGGGGTGCCTTCGCTCACCGGGGTCATGATGAGCGAGCCTATTCAGATCTTGAAGATCCCGTGGATAGATTTTACGCAGAGTATTGAAGGCTTCGCACCAACAGGTGTTTTTGCCTTCCGAACCGATTTCGGACAGATGCTCTTTGGGTTCGTGCTGCCATTCCCGATTGTAATGACCGAATTTATTGCTGCAATGGCAACACAATTCGTTTTGAACCCACAAATTCTGTACCGATTTGAGATACTCCACCAGTGGAAACCCGGCCTGGATGTCCGGGGGGTCGGTCTGTTCAATGGCCTGGAT
>CAZQIP010000221.1:0-27014 GCA_964593655.1 uncultured bacterium
GTTTAGACGCATGGACGCTTACGCCAACGGTAGGGTAATCGTGCTAACAGTCTTTAAAAATTAAGCGACAGGAATATTATGGAATCCCAACAGCTTCCAAGAATCGGTTTTATTGGACTCGGAAATATGGGCGGAAGGATGGCAAAGAATCTTCATAACGCCGGGTATCCGCTCATCGGATATGATATTGACGCGGCAAAATGTGAGGCACTCGCTGCGACAGGCGCGAGCGCGGGTAAGAATACGACCGAAGTCGTCAGAAATAGCGATGTTATCCTGACCAGTTTACGTTCCTCCGATATTTTTTGTAGTGTCGCAGAACAACACTTCATCCCTAATGCTCGTGAAGGACACGTTTTCATCGACTTAGGTACGACAGAAGTAGAGAAAACGCGGAACATTGCGACGGCACTTGATGCAAAGGGGGCTACGCTTATAGATGCACCTGTGAGTGGTGGACCGCACGGCTCTGAAACAGGCACGCTTCGTATTTTTGTCGGCGGTGATACTGCGGTAGTCGAAAAATGTCGTCTGATCTTGGAGGTGCTTGGAGAACCGAAATATGTGGTGTACTGCGGTCCGAGCGGTTCCGGGCAGATTGTCAAAGGTGTGAACCAATTGGCTATGGGACTTGGTGCTGCAGCGTACATGGAGGCGATGGCATTTGGCGTTTGTGCTGGTGTGGATCCAAACGCAATTCGTGAAGCGGTGGGTATGGGTGATGGTTGGCGCGGGCAGTTTGATGGCATCGCTAAACGTATCATTGACGGAGACGGGAAGAATCTCGTTGTGAAATACCCGGAATTGCCCTATTTCCTTGCTGCTGCAGAAGCCGCTGGATTTGAAATTCCGTTAACTGAAGCACTCTACGAATTTTGTAAGAACGAAAGTTACGAGATGCTTGACAACATGAACCGTCCTTCACGTTCATTTTGGCGGACATTGACAAAGGATTCAGATGCAGAATAAGGTTAGTCTACGTCAAAAACTCGCGACATTTCAACCTGTAGTAACGCTAAAAGTTCACTTTTCAAGTCAATGAGGGCGGTATCCGTGACGTTACGCGGACGGGGCAAAGGAACAAGAATCTCTGCTTTCAGCGTTGCGGGTCTGGCTGTCAAAACATAGATTTTATCGGCAAGTAGGAGCGCTTCCTCAATATCGTGGGTGATAAGCAACACGGTCTGTCGGGCTTCTGCCCAGATATCAAGCAGAATTGACTGCATGACGGTGCGGGTCATTGCATCCAAGGCACCGAAAGGTTCATCTAAGAGCAAGAATTTCTTCCGAAAAAGGAGTGTTCGAACGAGCGCGACGCGTTGCCGCATCCCTCCTGACAGTTGCATCGGATAACTGTTTTCAAAGCCGCTCAATCCGAGTTGTGTCAAACGCTGTTTTGCCTCTGTTTTCGCGGTGTCAAGCGATTCTCGCTGAATCTCTGGACCGACGAGTACATTCTTGAGGACCGTCCGCCACGGTAGTAGGAGGTCTTTCTGTTGCATATAGGCGAAATCGCCGGTGTTACCGGAGATGCGTTCGCCGTTGAGATAAATCTCCCCGACATCTGGTGTGAGTAGTCCGGAGATAATATTAAAAAGCGTACTCTTGCCGCAACCAGAGGGACCCAACAAGGCGACAAACTCTCCGTCCTCAACAGAGAAATTCAAATTGTCCAGTACCGGCAATTGCCCCGTTTTCTGAACGAAGGTTTGGGTTAGATTTCTTGCTTCTAATTTGCTCATAATTTCTATAGGCATTCAACCTTTAGCGGCACGTTGGCGGAAAAATTGGATAAGCGGTTTCACATAAGGCTCGTCTGTCCTAATAAAAATAGAATCCACCTGACTTGCTCGAAAAACCTGACGACGTTCCGCATCGGCACGCTGATTCAGTGCTGTGTATAACTGCCGTGCTTCCGCAGAACGGGTATCAACAACCATAGTCTCGCCAGTCTCAGCATCTTCGAGTTCGATCAACCCGACATCGGGCAATTCCAGTTCTCGCCTGTCCTGTAAGGTGATAGCGATGAGTGAATGCCGCTTGCTGCTCAAGCGTAACTGTTTTTCGCAACCCGTATCCTTAAAATCAGAAATAAGAAATACAACACTGTGGGGCTTGAGGACTTGATCGACGAATGCTAACGCCGTTTCAATATTTGTTCCGGGCTGCTGGGGTTGAAAACGGAGGATATCGCGAACGACGCGCAAGACGTGCCGTTTGCCCTTCCGTGGCGCGACGAAGTGTTCAACGGTATCAGTGAAGCAGATAAGCCCGACTTTGTCGTTGTTTTTAATAGCGGAAAACGCGAGTAACGCTGCAATCTCGGCAGCGATCTCCGCTTTTGTTTCAGCAATACTTCCGAAACTGGTGGAGGCACTCATATCGACAACCAACATCATCGCGAGTTCGCGTTCTTCGACGTACTTTTTGATGTAAGCCTGTCCCATGCGTGCGGTGACGTTCCAATCAATCGTCCGGATTTCATCGCCGACTTGATACTCACGGACTTCATCAAAGGTAATCCCTTGTCCTTTGAAGACACTTTCATATTCACCTGCAAAGACGGTGTTCACCAAGCGATTGGTAAATATTTCGATGCGTTGGATTTTTTTAAGGATCTCTTTTTCGTTCACCAGTTATAGTTCCCACTTCCTGCCTGCGAGCGATGCCAGTGTCATTCAATTGTACGTACGATTTGGATATCGGCTTTGCTTTACATAAATGAACAGTCTTAGGAAAAATCGCGAGCCCAGCTCGCTCCTACAGCGGAAAAATACCCACATACATAAAGTGAACAGGTAAAATTGAATGGCCCTGCGAGCGACGCTGAAAAGACTTGCTTAACTATCGCACTGCCATTATACTATCACAAAAGAACAGAGGAATCAATGCCTTTTTAGCACCCAGGATAACTATGGAAAATCTATTTTTGGACAACACTACAATCGAAATCCATCGTGAGATTCAAACAGGTAACATCCGTCATGTTGTCTTCGATTTCGACGGGACAATCTCGCTCATCCGAGACGGCTGGCAGAACGTGATGGTACCGATGATGGTTGAATTTCTTCAGACCGAAACGGATACCACCGAGACACCGGAACAACTTGAGGCACTTGTCGTTGAATTTGTGGATAGACTGACGGGTAAGCAGACGATCTATCAGATGATGCAATTAGGCGAAGAGATTGAGAAACGCGGCGGGATACCGCAAGAGCCACTCGCCTACAAAGATGAGTATAACCGTCAATTGCTGCCTGTTGTTGAGGAACGGATCGCAGGACTTGCGGCGGGGAGGTTGTCTGCTGAGCCGCTTCGTGTGCCGATGTCGCTCGAATTTCTACAAAGTCTGCGTGAAATGGGGATACGCTGCTATCTCGCCAGCGGGACGGATGTCGAATTCGTTAAAAACGAGGCGAAACTCCTCGGCGTTGCAGCATATTTTGATGGCGGGATTTTTGGTGCGTTGCGAGAATACAAAAAGTTCTCTAAAGCCATGGTTATCCAGAAGATCGTCGAGGATATCGCGAGCACAGCTCGCTCCTACAGTGGGAATGAATTGCTTATCGTCGGGGACGGGTACGTGGAGATCGAAAATGCGAAAGCAGTGGGGGCAATCGCTGTCGGTGTTGCGTCTGTAGAGGATAACAGGTACAATATGAACGCCGACAAACGGGAACGTCTTATCCGCGCTGGTGCAGACATTATTATCCGCGATTTTCGTGAAGGCACTCAGCTGTTAAACTACCTATTCAATTCGTAAAATCTATCTCATAAATAGATTTACAAGGAGTGATTATGACGAACTACGCCAAAGCGTCCGTTCATTCTTCAGAACTACAAGAATTCCAAGACAGCCAAACGGGCGCGCATATTTATCAACTCACAAACGATACCTCTATTAACCATAACCTCTACTTCCTAACTTCTTCATTTACACCTGATCAAGAACACCTCATCTTTACCTCCTACCGTTCAGGAAAGCCGAATTTTTTCAAGATGGAATTCCCCAACGGCGATATTGTGCAGTTGACAGATGCCGATGACATCCACGGTTACTCCGGTGTGATTTCCAAAGATGGCACCGAACTCTTTTATACGCAGGCAGATGCCATAAAGGCGATTCATCTTGACTCTCTTGCGGAGCGTGTGCTTGCAGAATTTCCGGGTGGGGGTCTCGGCGAATGCAGCGTCAGTGCGGATGAACGGTTTATTGTAACGGCGATGAAGCGTGACGATAGATCGCATATTACTGTAACTGCTACAGATGGCAGCGGCGGCGAGGTTATCTACACTTCTCCAGATCAGACGATTATTCATCCCCAATTCCACCCAAAGCACGCCGACCTCATCGCCTATTCTGGCGATCCGGCACCCCGGATGTGGACGATTCGGCGCGATGGCACAGAAAACCGATCACTCTATCAACATGACAACAATGAGTTTCTTGTCCACGAGACCTTTCTCGGCGCGTTAGACGAATTAATTGTAACGCATTGGCCCTACGCCCTCCGACGGATGTCTCTGGAAACTTTACAGATGCAAACGATTGCCGATTTTAATGCGTGGCACATCGCCAGTAATCGTGATGGGACGAAGGTTCTATGTGACACCGTCCACCCCGACATCGGTTTGCGACTCGTTGATGTGGAGACAGGTGAACATACGCCTATCTGTTATCCACAGAGTTCATCCAGCGGAAGTCAGTGGAAAACCGACCGGTACGCACTCGCTGCGGATTGGGCAGCGGCGCAACAGTCAGGCGATCGAGAAAAAGCCTTGAGTTGGATGGAGATGAAGGTGGACACGGTCTATGGTCCGCAGTGGACGCATCCACATCCGTCTTTTAGTCCTGATGAAACGGCTGTTGTGTATACGTCAGATGTTTCGGGGCATTCGCAGGTTTATGTTGCTGTGATTCCGTACGGAGGAAGACTATAAAAGTGAAACAGTTTTGCAGATCGTGCTTATGTATTCTCGTTGTCCTTGGCATTGCGAGCGGTGTTACATCAGCACAAGAGAATTGGATGCCGGATGCGAATTTGCGGCAGACTGTAAGGGAATCTCTTGAGTTGCCAGATGGTGTCTTGCTTACGCAATTGGAGATGAAACGATTGACGGGACTGGATGCCTCTGACAGTCAGATAACGGATCTGACTGGATTGGAACATGCCACTAATTTGACTTCACTCAGTCTCGGTGTAAACGAGATTCAAGACCTTTCTCCGTTAGCAAGATTGGTTCGTTTAGAGACTCTATTGATTTACGCAAATCCACTCTCGGATATTTCTCCTTTGGCGAATTTAGTCAACTTAAAAAGACTTGACTTAGGCGTATGCCAGATTTCAGACATATCTCCATTAGCAGGGTTAATCGGTTTAGAAACTTTGTGGATTTCTGTGAATCCACTGTTCGATCTTTCTCCACTTGCGAACTTAGTGAACTTAAAGACACTTTGGTTGGAAGCATGTGAGATTTCAGACATCTCTCCGTTAGAAAATTTGACGAAGTTAGAGCTTTTACAGATTCCTCACAATCAGATTCAAGACATTACACCTCTGGCAAATTTAACAGAACTTACTGAATTGAACCTAAGTGGCAATGGAATTGTTGATGTCAGTCCGTTGGTAAGTCTAACCAGGTTGGAAAAACTGTGGATTCAGAGCAACAACATTATAGACCACCGCCCCTTTGATGCACTATCTTTAACGATATTTGAATATGATGAATTTTGTGTATTCCCAGGCCGTCCAATTCACGAGCGGATCCAAAACCGAAGTTATCCTTCTGTTGTCCAGGCATGGGAGGATATATTAAACAGACCCTCCTTATCCTATGAAGCCCGATTAGCGCATCACGATCTGTTTTGGAGCCCAGAGTTTGGGTTAGGTTTCCAAAGAACAAGCGACGGTATTCAATTGGTTGGTAATCTTAACGAAGCAAGAGGGCGACGCGACAGATTGCTCGAAATGAATCCGAATATGATTTTCATACTTCAACTTTCCATGAGAGATGCGGATCCCGACTCGCCTTTTTATAAAGCTGTGTATGATGACAGTTTTTCTTGGGTCAGAGACGAGACAGGCAATCGCGTAGAAGCATGGTCGGGACATTTTCTCCTTGACTTCACGCACCCAGGGCAACAGGATATAATTGTTGAACAAGCACTCGCGGTTGCCCAATGTGGATTATATGATGGCATTTTCTTAGATTGGTGGGATGAGGATAATCTGGTGCTTGGCACTGGTCAAAAGGTTGATGGCTATCGGGGAAATGAAGCTGAACAGCGTGCAAGAGACACTATTCTTCAGCGTATCCGAGCAGGTGTTGGTGATGATTTTCTAATAATCGTCAACGCAAATCGGCGCAAAATTCCGCGCACCGGCTGGGCAATCAACGGCACTTTTATGGAAACAGGTCGGGACCATGATGCAGGCTATACACACGATGGTCTCGTTGAGATTGAAAGCACGCTGCTTTGGGCAGACGAGAACCTTCGAGAACCTCGTATAAATTGCTTGGAAGGTTGGGGTGTACCGACAGAATCCCCAGACAGTCCGAGAAATCTTCGGTGGATGCGTGCCTTTACCACAATGAGCCTTACCCACTCGGATGGCTATGTACTTTACAATGGTGGCATACAGCATGAACACTATTGGTATGATTTTTGGGATGCGGATTTAGGAAAACCTATCGGTGAAAAGGCACAACTTTATGAAAACCGAGAAGGCTTGTTTATCAGGGAGTTCACCAACGGTTGGGCGGTCTATAACCGTAGTGGAAAAGTGCAAGAAATTAGTCTACCAAAACAGGCAACAGGTGTAGAAAGTGAATTGCGAAGGACGCTGCACATTATTCCTGACTTAGATGGTGAAATCTATCTGAAACAGGAAACCAGACCATCTGCGGATGTCAATAGCGATGGTGTTGTGAATATTCAAGACTTAGTGATTGTTGCGAATGCGTTTGGTGAAGCGGAACCTGATCTGAATGGTGATGGTGTTGTGAATATACAAGACTTGGTGATTGTGGCAAACGCGTTTGGACAGTAAATCAACATTGTGATTTCAATTTTGACATGATATAATAGTTACCGTTGTGATGGAAGTACCTGCACCGTTCAGTGGAGATGAAAAGGGCTTAAATAACAATAGCATACTACCGTGCAGATCACACAGCCTATGCATATCAGAAATCAAGAAAAACTGACCGAATTTGCCCAGAAACACCCGAATTCTAGATCTGCACTTAACAGATGGCGGGCGTTGATAGAGCAAGAGAGTTTTGGTTCAATCGTTGAGTTGCGTGAAAAATTTCCACATGCTGACCCGGTTCGAGTAAAAGTGCAAAAAAGGCAGTCTGTTGGCATTCCCGTAAGTATAGAAGCTATCGCGACAGTTTTCAACATCGGCGGCAACAAAACGCGTCTTATCGTATCCATACAGTACCAATTGCAACGTGTTACTATTCATAAAGTGCTAACGCATGCAGAATATGATAAGTGGAACAGGAGGATTTAAAAAACAGTGTTAACCAGCAAACAAACAGCACAAAATGTATTGCCCCTATTGGCACCTCCAACATCTACGCAGCCGAGTATGTTTGAATCCGAAAATCAAACTCCTTTTGTAAAACAACACTCTCTGCTCCTCAAAACTATGAAGGTTGCCCCTTATTCAGAAAGTGATTATCGTTGGCTTGCCTACGTGCTGGAGCTGCTAATTGAGATCGGGAATCGAGACGAAAGCCTTAGTTTCAACACTGTATTGAGGCATGACTACAAGCAACTTTCGCTCTTGCTAGAAGAGTTAGTTCTCACAGTCGGTGAAAATATACAGCACCCTGCGACCTCCCTAATGATGCTCGTCGGGTTTCTCGTTGAAAGGTATGAGACTGAAAACGTTCCAAAGTTGTCAGAGCTCCCATCAGAACCGATAGAAGAGGCGCCCGTTGAATGGAACGACGAATGGGAAATTATAGAGATAAGCGACTTAACACCCGAAGAAATGCAGGAACTTGAAAAATACCATCCGCCTGCTGCCATCTTAGAATGGAGCGAAACGGAGGTAGCTATTCATGCCTTCTTCTCAATGGGTAATATCCTTTCGGAGGGCGGTTGGGTAAGCGAAGCCATCTCTGCCTACGACATGACACTCCGCCTGAAACCTGATTACGCCGAAGCTTACTACAATCGTGGCACAACGAAAACGTTGATTGGCGAATATGAAACCGCCATCGCCGATTTTGACGAAGCTATTCGTCTGAATCCAGAATTTGTAGAAGCACACTACAATCGCGGTCTAACGAAGTTTACCCTTAAGCAGAAGGAAGCGGCGGAGACTGATTTGCACATCGCGTTAAAATTGACTGAACATCCGGGATGTAAGAATATCAAAGTTCATATTCAGCAACGCCTTCAGGAACTCAATGACCTGGGATAACGGTTTTCATTCCTGACGAAACGGTTGTTGTGTATACATCGGACGTTTCTGGGCATTCGCAGGTTTATGTTGCTGTGATTCCGTGAGGTGGGGACTATAGGACGGATCTATAGATGCCGTTTATGTGTTTTCTTACGCATAGCAGTTCGCGCCTTGTCTGATTGAAAATCAGGTGTCTATTTAGGGCTTAACATGAGATCAACCTAAAAATTTAGGGAACTCCAGAGCAGGACGTTCGCTTCCGTCCATGCTCATTTTTTTTTGAGATTATGCACCTTTTCTGCTCGAAAATTGTCTCTTTAATAAGTGGAGAGGCGATAGTCTAAATTTAACCATTTGCCGAACTTTGGAGAAAAATACGCGATTATCAACAGAGACTAAGGAGGCATGAACTTTAACATGGAAACATTTACAACACATCATGACTCCGATGGACTTTACATCGTCCGGATAGACATCGAAAAAGGAGCAAAATAGATGGTTAAATACATATCACGCATTATGCTGTTCTTGTGGCTGTGTGTTGCAACAGGCGTTCCTGCTGAAGAAAAGGTATGTGAGGTTGAGAGACCGAGTATCGTAGAACGGGTTGTGAATCGGTCATATCCTTCCGTCTTTGTAAAATGGACACATGAAATTGCCAACGAGCCAATGCCCAAAAATGTGTGGGACTGGTCATACATGAAAAAGGTACTCTCACGCCGAGATCTGCATTGGCAGCTTAGCTTCAAGGCTGCAGTTGGTTTTCAATATCTCACACCTGACGTTGAATTTCCCAATTTAGTTTTTCGTAGAGCCAGATATGCAGCGGACGTTACATATGAAAGACAGCACTTACAGTCTCTAAATCCAAACTACCTGTTTCTTTTATCACTTTACCATTATGGTGCTCACCCATCGGACCACTATCCAGAGGATTGGAGGATTGGCCGTATTGGCTCAGAGATGAAGCCGGAAACAGAATTCAAGCTGTCCCCTATAAAGAGCATTTAATAGACTACACCCTTCCGGGTGCTGAAGATCATTTCGTCCACATGGCGGTTTCGGTAGCAGCGTGTGGTATCTTTGACGGTATTTTCATGGATCTGTGGAGTGAAGATGAAGCCGAGATACCGGGGGTAGATTCCGCGGCGCACCTGTATCACGGCAATCGTGTGGAGGCACTCGTTTCACTGGTAAAGCGTATCCGTGAAGCCGTCGGCGATGATTTTCTTATTATTGTCAATACGCGCACCGAGAGAATCCCACGTTCTGCACCGTATGTCAATGGTGCGTACATAGAAACGTGGGATAAAGCGTATCCTCGCGAACGGCTGATTGAAATTGAGAAGGCGTTGTCGTGGTATGAAGAAAATCTCAGATACCCGCAAATCAACGCTTTGGAGATTGCGATAAATCCAAGTGAACCTTGGGACTCGCCAGCCAACCGGCGATTGGCACGCACCACCACAACCCTCAGTCTGACGCATTCTAACGGCTATATTCTGATTGTCGGGCAGAATAAGCTCCCGTACTGGTATCCGTTCTTTGATGCGCCTCTCGGTCGTCCGATCGGAGCGAAAGGTGAAACCTATGAGAATAGGGATGGGCTGTCCATCCGGGAGTTCACCAACGGTTGGGCGGTGTATAACCGGTCCGGCAAAGCACAGGAGATAGAACTTCCGCAGGAGGTCTCTGGCTGGGCGAGCGGTGTGGAGCATCAACGCCGGCATACCTTGGCAGATTTGGATGGTGAGATTTATCTAAAATCGGAATCGGGGTTGGAAACCCCTCCTACAGCCGATGTCAATGCTGACGGCACGGTGAATGTGCTGGATTTGGTGATTGTTGCGAATGCGTTCGGGGAAGCGGAACCGGATTTGAATGGCGATGGCGTTGTGAATATCCAGGATTTGGTGATTGTGGCAAACGCGATCAAATAGCCCTGGGATGTCGCGCGAATGTCATTAGCGACTCGAAAAACTGAATTGTAAATATTGACTTCTTATGATTTGTATGCTATCCTATATGTACTTGGCGTAACAGGGATCTACCTACTGCCCTATAAAACAGCCTCGCTGCGATCTATTAGGTACAATAGGACTTACGCAAATTGAGCAAATATTGGAAATTTAGACGCAAAAAGCGGCAATTTTATCCCTTAAACCCCCTAAATCCCCCTTATCAGGGGGACTTTAAGATGGCATGCGTAAGTCCTATACAAGGTAACACACAGGACGAAGGGAGTATTGAAATGGCAGATCAAGATTTTCGGGAAAGGGTTCTCGAATCCTTATTAAGAATTGAAAACAAAGTAGAAAAAGGGCTTGATTCTCTGAATACCCGCGTGGGCACCTTAGAACGTGATGTTGGGTGGATTAAGGGAAAACTGGAAGGTAAGCAAGAAGGCAGTGGTAAAGTGTTGACTGTTGTCACTGTGTGTACGGCTGTTGGTGCCGCAATTATAGCCCTCATTGCTCTGCTAACTTAAACGGGACTTACGCAAATTGAGCAAATATCGGACATTTAGATGCAAAAAGCAGTAATTTCGTTGTATTTAACCCTCTAAATCCCCAGAGGAAACACCCCAGTAAAAACACCCGCCATATCCCCCCTTATCAGGGGGTAGGGGGACTTTAAGAAGGAATGCGTAAGTCCTATAAAAAAAATAAAACCGTCCACTTGTGGAAGTCGACGGTTTCTTTTTTTCCCTTGCTCTTGAAAAGATGAGATGGATGCATTAACTCCACAGTCTATCGTGCGAACGTTCCGAATCCCATTCTGTTGTGGAGGCGAAGTATGCTATTTCGTCGCGATGGAGGTGTTCACGGATCACCTCTTCGTTGAGATCAATGCCTAAGCCGGGGGTCTCTGGGACCTCGATATAACCGTCTTGGATAATCGGATTCGGCAAACCTGTCACCATTTCATCCCACCATGGGTTATCGACGGAGTGGTTCTCTAATACCATGAAATTTGATGTCGCAGCGGCACAGTGGACGCTCGCCATGGCGCAGATCGGTGTGCCTGCCATGTGGAGTGCCATCGCGATGCCGTAATCCTCCGCCAGATCGCCAATCTTCTTTGTCTCTAAAATTCCACCGGATGTTGCAATATCTGGGTGTGCTACGGCGATGCCTCGGCTCTCAAACAATGGCATGAAATCCTCTTTGCAGTAGATGTCCTCGCCTGTGCAGATGGGTGTTGCGCATGAATTCGAGAGACGGACATATTGGTCGGTGTATTGCCATGGCACCATATCCTCCAGCCACGCGAGGTTGTATTTCTCTAATGCTCTTGCGAGACGGATACAGTCCTCAATACCGATATGCCCGAAATGATCGACTGCAAGCGGTATCTCATAGCCGATAATGTCTCGCACCGTCTCCACATATTCGCAGAGTACAGCGATACCGTTCTCGGTCAGGCGGATGCCGGTAAACGGGTGCATCAGGTTATGCGTGTCCAAATTTCCGTGAGGGGCGGAGAGCGTCCCGGGTATTCCGCGTAACAACCCAACCCCGATGTCCATCTTCAGAAAGGTGAACCCTCTGTCAATGCGTTCCTGAAGTTTGATTCCCATCTCCGCAGCGTCTTTAAGCGAAGGCGTATCGCTATAACATCGGATTTTGTCTCGGAATTTGCCACCGGCGAGTTGATAACACGGCACGCCGTAAGCCTTACCGGCAAGGTCCATCAGTGCCATTTCAATCCCGCAGACACCACCGCCTTGTCGTGCGTGGTGCCCGAACTGTTTAATCTGCCGGAAGATTTTATCAACATTACACGGATTTTCGCCCAAAATACGGCTTTTCAGCATGAGTGCGTACGTCGGACTTGCGCCGTCTCTGACCTCACCGAGTCCGTGGATACCTTGATTTGTATCCAGTTTCAAGATGGGACCGCCGACTTGCGTTCGGACAATCCGCATGTCGGTGATTTTCAGTGCGGAAGGCTGAGAAGCGGTATTGACATTTGATAGTACTTGTTGATCTTCCATTTACATGTCCTTTCCTGATATGATGTTCAGCGCGGTATCCAATATCGTTAGGTGGAGTGCGACGCGTTGTTCAAGATGCCAGACTGTCGGCGTTTCAGAGATGATAACATGTTCGCTATGAAAATGCAACAGGTAAGGTGCTAAACCTTGGGTCCCCCATGAATTAGCAACTTTGTAGACCCCTTCGGCAAGGTCTGGTGCATCTTCGCCAGGGTCTTCTGGATCTATTGGCCCGATTGCTTTCGCAGCTGCGGCGAGCTCGGGTCCGATGTACTGCTCGTCACGCTTGCCTTCGTAGAGGTAAAAACCGGTTGCATCATAGTCTTCGTGAAAATCTATTGCAAGCGAGAATTGGGTCTGTCCGAGCACCTGCTTGAGGATCGTCACTTCTACAATATCATCTGTTTCAAAAGATCGGTTGATGTCTATGCCGTCCCGGGTCTCACGTGTGCCGTGAACGTAGCCGTAGGGGTTGATACACGGAATTATTACAAAGGAGAAGTTTTTCAGGAGCGTAGCGTTGTCGCGCGCCAGGAACTGTAAGACGGCTTCAACGCCTGCGGGTTCATCGCCATGCATACCGGCAGTGATCAGAACGCGTCGCTGCGTATGTGTAGACGCTGTTAAACGAATCTGATGTATCGGATAATTGTGAGCAGTCCCGATGCGTTCTATTGGCACTGCCAAGTTTTTTAGACGTTCCGTGATTTGAGTATAATCGCGCAAGTTTCGGTGCTCCTCAACAGGATTAGCAAAAGTTCTACATATAGCATACCGTAACATAGTTTAGTGTGCAACCGAATTTCAGAATCATTTTGTGTTTGACATTTGCGACCTTTTCTGATAGAATTTTGCCAAATTCTTATGCCAAAGGACATAAAAGATGCCAACCGAAGCAGAACTTTACGATGCCGCGCTCAACCATTTCGCCGAAAACGACCTTGAGGCGGCTGTCAATGCTTTCAAAAACTTAATTGACACTTATCCAGACTATATTGAAGGCTATCTTGGGTTAGGGCATGCTTATGAACGTCTCAGTCTCTACGATGAAGCGATTGATGCTGTTCAGAAAGCGATTGCTATTAACCCGAAGGATCCGCTTGCCTACACCAGTTTATCTATCTGTTACCAGCGAAAAGGGATGATCCAAGAGGCAGAAGATGCGATGGCAAAGTCGCAGGAGCTGCAGATGGAGGCATCCAATTCATCTTAGCGATTGGCGAGGTTCAAGCCTCGTTAACAAAGAATACTGAGGATTTCAGAATGCCAAATGCTACCTTACTTGATCCAACTTCTCAAGGTGATGTCTCCGCGAAGTTTCTTGCCCCGCGCCTTGATAGTCTTGATGGGAAAGTGATGGGGCTGCTCAACATCACGAAGAACGGGAGTGATATTTTTCTTGATCGGATTGCGGAATTGATGCAGGAACGGTTTGAGCTTGCGGAAGTGATTCATGTCAAGAAACCGACCTTCTCGCGTCCTGCGCCGTCCGAATTGCTCGTTGAATTGGCGGAACAGGCAGATTTTGTGATTGAAGGGCTTGCGGACTGAGGGTCGTGTATATCGTGCAGTATGCACGATGGAAGTGCTTTAGAGGAACGCGGTGTGCCAAGCGTCGCAGTGTGTACGGAGGTTTTCTTCGCTGCGGGTAAAGTCCAGGCGCGTGTGCTGGGTCACAGCGATTTGGAACCGCTCACTGTTGCGCATCCGATTCAGAGTTTGACGCCGGATCAGATTCGTGAACGTGCGGAGAGTGCGGTTGAAGAAATCGTCGAACGGTTGACGAAGAATAGTGAATAAGTCGTAATTTTCGTAAAACTGAAAACGCCGTAGGATATAGTCGTAGGCACCCTCCGCTGTGCCGTAACAAAGTATATCTTGCGGCGTTTTACTTGTGAAATTGTAATGCCATCGACTCGCCGGGCTGTAAATCTCCCCACTGCTGCAATAGTGTCCGTAATTTCTGGCGCATTACCTCAAGTTGTTCATCTGTGATGCTTACGGGAAGCGTGGCACTGTGTTCTCGAAATAACCCATTGGCATTAGCGTCTTGGGCATTCGGCGTGTTCGGAAAATCTGCCTGCAGTAGTGCCACAATCGGTTCGGTATCTGTTGCTTCTTTCGGAATTTCAAAAGGACGTTGCGCTTTGGGTTCACTGAAATCTGGGATGTCATACCCTTTCGCTACGAGTCCGAAGAAGGCATTTTGAAAGCCGAGCGTTGTTTCGACAACGTAGTGTGCGAAGTCATGATGCACAAACCCACGATGGAGATGTGTCCAAGTGATACTTCCATCCTCCCGAATACAGGTGAGCGTATCGGGTTTGTGTTTCCACTGATTCTTGCCTTTTTTGAAACGGATAACCATTTTTTAATTTTCCTTGCGGATAAGCAGCATAGTTTTGAACTTTGAAGGTTATTGCTATCGAGTCGCCCTCCATTTCATTTCGGGCTTGGTTTGCGCTGCTATCTCCGTGAAATCTATGTCATCCCTGATAAAGTAAACCGTTCTGTGCCGTCACTCATTAAGCTCTAACGCAAGTTGCCACCTATTTATAGACATAGCACCCCTAATGAAGATTAAGAATTTAATCGGGTAATTTTTACCAATGCCCGGTGCGGTTAGGAAACCGCACCTACCGGGTTTGGGGTAACATAGAATTACCCAAAGATTTTATTAAACTTCATACGGGGTGCGGTCTCTTAGATACACCGTTTCTATAGACATACCACCCCTACGGGGTGAAGAAAGTGTTCGGAAAACCGTGTTACAATGCTCAAAATCCGTTGGTAGCAACTTGGGTTAAGCTCTATTTGGCAAGTTTTAGGGAACCCCACGTCGTCGTGAGTTTAGCATGCGCTTTGACATCTAACGTATTGACTGCTAAGTTGTTAATCTCTTCCTCACTGAGGACGGTATTGTAGATTCTTGCGTCCTCCACGCGAGCGATGACCCACCCATGAGCGGTGCCACCGATGAGGGCACGTGGCCCGAAAAGTGCTTCTACATCGCCGGCTTTCCAAGATACGATGGGGCCCTGCGTATAATCGCCGATGGTCTTGCCGTTGCGATATATCACGATTTTTGCGTTTCCGCCATCGTCTTCGTAGGAGATCGCTAACTGAATGAGTTTGCCTGTCTCTTTCTCCTCGAATCCCGGATCTGCGTCTTGGGTGCGTCTGAAGAAGCTGCTGCCAGCCATCCAACGTTTCGGTTGCCGTTCGGCATAGACGATCGCGTCAAAGGTATCTGCGCTGCTTTTATTGACCGCCAACGTAGCACCTCTCGTGACGTTTAGATCGTCTAAATAGAGCCACGTTATCAATGTCTTGTCAGGCCCGATGTCAGGCCCTTTATACCCTGTCGTCATTGCCCATTCATTATTACCGATGTGCAATTTTCCGTCCTTGACCTCGGCATCTAAGAGATCAATCTTGCTAAAATGCCCCGTCAAGTCTTCTAATTCAACACCATTCTCAAAGGTCCAGTGCCCAATTAAATCCTCTTTTTTTTCACCTTGCGCCAATGCTGGCATCACTGAACCGAACACCAGTAAGAGAAAAAAACTCAAAGTGACATAATGTCTCAAAAGCTTCATCGTAGTCTCCTCTACTGTTAAAGCAGATCGTTGGTTTTCTTAGGCGTGTTCAATAGTTCGCGGAGTTGCAGTTGCAATTCGTAAGATGGGTGCGGCGAGGTCTATGACCTCGCCGTCAGGGTTTTTCAGGGTTAGTCTATTGGACGAAGATAAATTCCCGCGATGAGATGAGAGCCCACAGAAGGTCCTCGCCGCCAGCACGGCGTTTCGGACTCTCGGCAAGGTAGGCTTTAGCGGTCTCAAGTTCCGCATCCGTGGGAAACCGACTCAATGTGGTGAGATACAACTCGGTAACGAGTTCACGATTGTTAGATTTCCCCTTAATCAAACGGGTGAGTACGCCGCTGGAACTCCTCAATTTTTTATGGATATAACTGGAATTAATCATGTGGAGTGCCTGTGTTAGCGTCGGTTCGAGTTTCGGGTCCAAATCACCAAGGAACTCTCTTCCAGACCGTCCATAGAGGGATAAGAAGCGCGAACTCACCGGTAGGGGCAGTTCCACAGAACGCGTACCCATCGGATACCGTCCATATTTTTCTTCTGTCTCAGTCACGTCATTTAAGACATCGAGCAAGACCTGTGCCATCATCGGACGCGGATAGAAGCGAGAGAAAAAGCGGTCATCCAACTGGTTTGTCTCATTGGGTTCTGCGGAAAGTTGGTATGTCCGCGAATTGAATATGCGTCTAATGACGTGTTTCGTATCAAATCCGCTCTGTACAAAATCGTCTGCCAATGCTTCGAGAAGTCCCTCAACGCTTGATGGCGTTGTGGCCCGCATATCGTCAACAGGATTGACGATCCCTTTACCGAAGTAGTGGCTCCAGATGCGATTCACAGTTGCTTTGGCGAAGTATGGGTTCGTGGAGGAGGTCATCCAATCCGCAAGTACTTGCAGGACATCGCCCTGATAATTCGGCGCCAGCGATTCACCACCGAGGAACGTCGGGAGAGCCACTTCACCGCGATTGCCTTGTACAGATTGGTTAATAACACGTCCTCTTGGGTTGTAGGAGATGACTTGTTCGTTGTAGAGTTCACCGCCCTGGATTCTGACCTTTCCGGTAAAGGCAGCAAAATTCCAATAGTCATCAGTCGTCCATTGGTCAAAGGGATGTTTGTGACACCTTGCACAACTCAGACGGATTCCGAGGAAGACCTGTGCGGTTGTTTCTGCTCTGCCTGCGGGTTGGCGTTCAATCCGGTAGTAGTTTGTAGGCCCGTGTTGATAAGTGCTGCCTCGCGCCGTGATGAGTTCTTGGACGAAGGTGTCGTAAGGTCTGTTTTCCGCCACTGCGTCATGCACCCACTCGTGGAAAAGTGTCGCACCGCGTTCTCCGAATGCGCCATTTCCTAACTGCCGAGGGTGAATACGCAACATATCCGCTAATTTCAGTGTGCGCAGATTCACCCATTCCGGTGCGTCAAGAAGTGCATCAATGAGGGTCGAGCGTTTATCAGGCCTGGCATCAGCCAAGAACACTTTCACCTCGTCTGGGGTCGGCAGCCGGCCGACAGTATCCAAATAGATTCTGCGCAGAAATGCATCATCAGTTGTCAACGTAGAAGGTCGAATATTCAACTTTTTGAGTTTGGCAAGTACAAACTCATCAATGAAATTATTGGGCGCAAATGCCGGTTCTAATGAGGCAAGACTTGTGTCGGAAGCCCGCGGAATCGTTACAAAGGATGCATCGACGACCCCTAAGAAGCGTGCGATAATCGCAGTCCCTCCCCATCGGACACTTGTTACCTCACCGATAGGTGATACCTCGGCAACAGGCGCGTCTTTAGATTCATAGACGGCTTTTTCGGTTACATCTTCAACGGATCCGTCAGAAAAGTAGGCGAGTACCTTCAACTGTGAAGTTTGTCCGACCTCGGATAGGACAAAAGTGCTCGGCTCAATTTCAAGTTTTCTCAAGCGTGGTTCGTCGTCGTCAAAAGGTGCGCCTGCTTCGATCCACCGTAAAATAGTTAACCCTTCATCTGAGTTCGGATCAAAGCGTAACCCGCCTTCATGCGGTATTTGTCCAGTCGGTTTAAGATAAAAGAGGCTCTGATCTGGCTCAAGTAGGTTGATGCGTCTCCCGCGATTGTGGTGAGCAATCGGTTCGTGATCTGATTCTGGGTTAAGCGTCAACAGCGAGAGATTTAACCCGCCTTGTCCGCCAAATTTCCCGTGACACATGCCTGCTGAACACCCTTGTTTGTCAAGGATGGGTGCGATGTCTTTGAGAAATTTAACAGACGGTTCTGTCCCATTAACATCAGCGTTTTTAACAGTCTCAGGCAATGTAGCTGCGGACACCGGGTTTGCGCTGTCAATCGCATCAGCTTGCGTAGCGAATGACATCACGACCAGAAACACAATAGTCAGTGTGGCAAACCGAGGAAAGATGTGCAGGGTACTTGGACCTTGCACGGTGATTCTCAATAAGTGTCTCATGCGAATACCTCCGTGAAAACTTCGGTTACATGTTCTACAAACAGAAACTCAACACCTTTTTGAATGTCTTTCGGAACTTCAATGAAATCTTTTTTGTTGCCTTGTGGCAGAATAACTTTCTTAATGCCTGCCTGCTTCGCTGCGAGTATTTTTTCCTTCACGCCGCCGATAGGTAAAACTCTGCCCCTGAGCGTGAGTTCACCAGTCATAGCGATCTCAGGACTAATCCGTTGCTGAGTGGCGATAGAGGCGAGTGCAGTTGCAATGGTAATACCCGCCGAGGGCCCATCCTTGGGAATTGCCCCTGCGGGTACATGTACATGAATATCGTCTTCCAATACGCCCGGGTTAAACTGGAGGGTGTCAGATTGGGATTTAACATAACTGAGTGCGGCTTGTACAGATTCTTGCATGACATCTCCGATCTGTCCAGTGATGCGCAATTGGATATGGGCGTTTGTCTTTTTGGTGGTGGCTGCTTCAATGAAAAGGATTTCACCACCGGCGGGTGTGACAGATAGCCCGGTTGCGACGCCGATGTCGGCTTTACGTCCGGCAATCTCAGAATCAAATTTTGCGGGTCCCAAATAGCGTTGAATATCCCTTGTCGCAATAGTTGTCCGCTCGGTCTTTCCTTCAGCGACTCGGCGTGCCACTTTACGACAAAGGGTCCCGAGTTCGCGTTCCAAATTTCGCACCCCGGCTTCGCGGGTGTACGCACTAATCACTTTATCAATGGCTGTATCGCGAATATGAATCAAATCGTCTTTCAGCCCATTTGCGGTCAACTGGCGCGGAATTAGGTATTGCTTGGCAATAATCTGTTTCTCGTTGGCGGTGTAACCGAGAAGTTCTATTGTTTCCATCCGGTCGCGCAAAGGGGGTGGAATCGTGTGCAGTTGATTCGCTGTTGTGACGAACATCACTTTCGAGAGATCAAACGGGACATCGAGGTAATTGTCGGTAAACGAGTGATTCTGCTCCGGATCAAGGACTTCTAAAAGCGCGGAGGCTGGGTCGCCGCGAAAATCAGAACCGAGTTTATCAATTTCATCAAGCATAAAGACGGGATTATTCGATTCGGCTTGGCGGATGCCTTTGACAATTCGTCCTGGCATAGATCCAATGTAGGTGCGTCGGTGTCCCCGGATTTCAGCTTCATCGTGCATACCGCCCAATGAGATGCGCACAAATTTTCTGTTCATTGCGCGTGCGATGGATTTTCCGAGTGAAGTTTTTCCGACCCCCGGTGGTCCAACGAAACAGAAGATGGGCCCCTTCATATCCGATTTGAGCATGCGTACAGCGAGATGCTCTAAAATCCGTTCTTTGATTTTTTCGAGATCGTAGTGATCTGCGTCAAGTATCTCCCGTGCCGCGATGAGATCTAATGAATCCTCGGTACTGACGGCCCAGGGTAGGTTTAGCAACCAATCTAAATAATTGCGAGAAACCGTTGATTCCGGGGAGAACGACTGCATTTTAGAAAGCCGTTTGAATTCTTTTTCGGCTGCCTGCTTGGCTTTGTCGGGCATCTCAGTTTCGCGCAGCTGCTCTCGCATTTCATCGATTTCGAGTCCTAAGTCGTCCGCTTCGCCGAGTTCAGTTTGAATCGCCTTAAGTTGTTCTCGGAGGTAGTATTCGCGCTGTCCTTTGTTAATAACGGCTTGTGCATTATTTTGGATTTTGCTTTCTAATTCGTGCAAGTCCAGTTCTTTTGCGAGAATAACAGCGAGGGTATTTAAGCGTTCATGAACAGAAACTGCCTCCAAAATGCGCTGTTTATCGTGTGCCTTTAAATCCAATACAGCAGCGATGTAATCCGCAAGGCGGCCTGGCTCATCAATCATGGTTTTGGTTATACTGCCGTACTCCTCTTGGTAGCGTGATGACATCTGAACGATGCGCTGAAACATTTCATCGTTGCTACGTACAAGAGCCTCAACTTCCAAGTCCGTTTCTGAGTCAGCGGGAACCACTGGGTCTGTTTCATCGCTTCCGACGATGTTGACGCGCGCTTTGACGAAAGGCTCTGTGTGTAGGATTTCGTCAATTTGTACGCGCTCTCGTCCATGGGCGAGGAACAACACATCCTCATCATCAGTTTTGTAGCGTAAAATATGGATGAGACTTCCGACTGGACTGAGATCGTCTGCTTTAATGTCTTTGATATCTTCTTTGGAGAGTTCCTTTTTTGGACGAAAGACGCAAAGCACCCTATCGGCCTCCATAGCCTGTTCAATAGCGGTAGTAGCCATCTTTCCAGAGAGTGCGACGTGGTGCGGCGGAAAGGGTGGCACTGGCGGCATGTATGGGAAGACGACCAGATCGTCAAGTGGTAGAATCGGAAGTTCCTGTGTAAGTTCTTCTTCTTCTTCTTGATCCATAGTATTTTTAGACTCGTTTTCTTTTTCTTCGGTTTTCATATTTTTTCTCCTTGGAAATGGTTGTCGGTTCGATTTTTTTCAAAAAATCTTTCAGTCGTCAGTTTGCCTCGCAGTGAGAGTTAAAGCGGGTTATTATGACTTCACCTGTCTAAGTGAAGGTCCCGAGACGTCTCTTAACCGATAGCCGATGGAGACCGATTGCTGACAGCCATTCTTACAATCAAGGCCAGAATTGGTAGAGTGTTGTATTCGCGAGAATACTGCTAATACTCCACAAACTCCCGCATATGTAGTCTCCAAGCGCAAGGCCTAGGAAGAACGGTACAGCGCGTCTGTAGGCTTTGAGCCCCCCGTGATGCAGGACGAGTGCCTTGATCACATAGGCAACAAAGATACAACTCCAGAGATTGGACATGCCCCAACTATTTGCCATGGCATAGCCGAGCGGATGCAGGGGCCACCAGAGAAATCGGGTTCTCAAGAGTATTAATCCGAGTGAGACACCGACACCACCCCCCATAAAGATGAGGGCGGGTATATCGGTCTCTTGTGGATAATTCAGCCAGTTTTCAAGTTGTCTATAAACGCCTCTACCGAACCCTAATGCCCAAGGTCCATAATAGCCGGTCTCAGCCCCGTGCCTGTAGTAGCTATCCAAGAGCAGCCAGAATACGACGATAGCCCCGACGAAGGTCGCTATAAGAATTGCAGCGGCGGTGTGTCGTGGCTGTATCTGTCGCCGTTCTGAGATTTTTAGTGCCTCCAGTTCCTGTGGCATCGGATGTGCCCGATAGGCTCGGTTAAAGAACATGTACAACGAAAAAACTGCTTTTGTACTTGTAGTCAACCGTTGAGACCCGAACGCTGTCACGATTAATCCGTGTGGGTCCACTCTGTGTAAATCGTGGACTAAGAACCCCAATTCAGCACGAAGTCGGGCAATCATGGTTGCGAGTAGAAAGTAAAGCCCGAAAAAGATGGGTATCACCCAAAGTGCCATTCCTGCCTTATAGGAAAACACCGTCAAAAACAGCATACCGCCCACAATGCCGAGAAAAGCGATGTGGTAAGGCATCGGCTCGCGCTGCATATCTATCTGAGAAGTGCCTCGGAGTCCATCTACGACGCCCGTAAAAACCCGTTTGACATGCGTTCGACCGACCCAGGCAGCGGTGCCGAGTAGTACCATATATGCGCCGAAACTTTGGGCATCGGCGTAGGGGTACCCCGGCAAATTCCGCACGCCGAGAACGCTGCCTGCCATTAACTCAAATTTGTAGATCCAATAGAACACCCAACACGAAAAAAGCAGGTCCAGTGGAATCAGGAAACTGATCCCAATCGCGAAAGGATAAAATGAGAGACGGACACCCCCCATAGCGTTCCACGGTCGACCGGTAAAGTATTGATGGATGTTTTGCCGTTTAACAGGCAGATACGGGACCGCTGGGTAAATCGAGTTTAGTAAATTCAGAATACTAATGGCTGCGGCGATACTGAAACCGAACCACATCAGTTTATTTTTGAAAAAGCTCGTATTCGTCTCTGTCATCGCCAGTGGCAATTGTATAATCGGGTAGGTTAACCGTTCCCGCTCTGTCCACTGGAGACGGAGGAGTGTGTTGATACATAGCATAACAAACATCAACACGAAAATAAAAACGGTCCACCATGCAACCGGTACTGCCCACGTGGTAAGATGTGCCTTACGGTACAGGCTCGATTGCCCCTCATAATATCCCGACAACACTGCAGTGTCCTGAACAGTTAGCCATGTCGGAAGTTCTTTCCAAAAGAGTTGTTGCCACTCATTCTCGGATGTAGCAAACCGAAACGGATGCCCAAGTATAGTGACCAAAATCTCCATCATATCGTGCGAACAGAGGGAAGAAACAATACACAACATGACGTAGATTGTCAGCAATTCCGCCGGTGTCAGTCTCAGTGTCGGTGATAATTTTCCGAACACTGCACTGAGTACCATCAGCCAAAAGATGATGAAAATGACGTTAGACAGCGGATGAATGAGTGTCGGATGTGTATAACGGACGACCTCTAATTGAATGATCCAGAAAACGTTTAGAGGCATTAGAAGCATGGTTATGACAAATGCCTTAGGCGTTAAACCGCGTTCACCTGTGAATACCGGAGACGAACGCTCCGCACTATGAGTTTGCCAGCTCGGTGCCATAACCCGCTCATTGCCTGTCATATTTTTGCCTCTAACCTACACTCTCTATCGAATCCATCCACGTTCGTTCTCTATGAACACCTCCGTTTTCAGTTCTGCGCAGCGCCGCTGGTAGTCCTGCAAAGTTTTTATTGCTGCTTCTCCTGTAAGGATGCTCGGAAACTGATTTTTAATTTCGGGTTTTACTGATGAATCCACAGGTTTGCCGGGACGTACCGGTGTCTTCGGCGGATCCGTCAAAATTGGAATTAACTCAATAGATTTCAGAACGCCAGCTTTAAAGGTTGCCTTTGGGATGACTATATGTGAGTGCTGTTTATCATAAGTATCATAGATAAAATCTGAAAGACTGTAAACAATAGGTTTACCTTGATAGAGCTCAATACCGCCAAAGGTATGTAACTGCTGGCATAATACGATGTCCGCTCCAGCGTCAATGAGTGCGTGTGCGAAAATTCGTTGCCGCCCGATTGCTTCGTCTACTGCCCCCACTTGGCTTCCCCAATGCAGCCAAACGATCACGAGTGCAGCTTCTGTTTGCACTTGCTTGACGGCTTCGGTCATCTCACTATAAACGGCGTAAGCGAGTGGGTCCTCGGTGTATCGGGCGAACGCATTCGCTCGATAGTACGCCAGCAAAGCGACCTGTCGAGGTTCAGTCTCCCCTACACCGATTGACACCCATGCTGGAAGTTTGGCAGTCTTAGCGTCTATTCCAGCACCGATCGGTTTGACATTATACCACTCGAGTTCAGTGATGGTATCTTCTAAAGCTTCAAAGCCGAAATCCATTATATGTGGCGTAGCTAAGGAGATCGCGTCAAATCCGGCATTCGCGAGGGCTCTTCCGAGCCCCGGTGCCGACCGAAAAGGATGTTCAATACCGTATCTCGGTTCTCCGCGCTCGGAAATGCTTGCGTTTAAGGAGGCAGTCGCAATATCCGCGGACTGAATCAAGGTGGTGGTTCCGTGAAAAAATGCCCCGGCACCCTTCTTTTCAATCAACGGTGTCATACGGCTACTTATCGTAATATCCCCGACAGCCAGCACAGAAATCTCATCGTCAGAAACTGTTTCACTTGCGAAGGTTTTACCAAAAACGCGCGCCTTCGCGAAAATATCTGTAGACGCGTTTTTGGTAAATGCCAATACGCCGCTGGCGTGTATCATGCACAACAGACTCATAATCAGCAGGCATATTTGAAACTTCTGGTTCTGGCATCGTAGATTATCTTTTATATAGCAAGTTTTGGCTTGCAAGCTGCGCCAAAATGTATAGCAAGTTTTGGCTTGCAAGCTGCGCCAAAATGTATAGCAAGTTTTGGCTTGCAAGCTGTGCCAAAAGGAATTTTCAGTGCGTTTAAGTATCATGACTCTTCTAAATCCGTATCTAAGTCTTCATCGAGATCAAGGTCCACGCCGAATTCATCAAACAGGTTGTCCTCTTTTAATTTCATTCCGAGCGCAATGAGGGTCTCAGATAAGGTTAACCGATCAATTTTTGTTGCTTCAAGCGTTTCGGTTTCAGAGGTTAAGTCTGCTCGGAGTGCTTCTTGGTTTCGGCGGGTCTGTTCGCGCAGCAGTTTCGTCTCATCACTGAGTCGGTCAATTTGTGCTTGAAATTCACGGGCAAACTCGTCTACGAGCGTTGACAATTTCTGGAGGTCCGCCTCACTACGGCCGGTAATTCCATCGAGTTTCGCATCAATCCGCGTATCAACGAGTGCCTCGACTTTATCTGCGGTTAGCAACAAATTGTCGCTTTCAAGCTGGTCGGAAAGTTTACGGATATCGGCTTTAACGCCTGCGATTTCGCCGATGAAGCGTTGCTCCAGAGCTGCGATTTTATCATCAACGTGCTGGCGCGCCTTTTCTAAATCTTGGCTGAGGTTTCGCAACCGTTTGCTGTAGTTCCTGATATACCTTCCAACGATACTGTCGCGGAGGTACTCTTCAAGCTGCTGTGCTTTCCGGGCATCCATCTCAGTTTCGGTATCGTCAATCTCCGGTTCATGAATATCTTCTATAGGTGTTTGCATATTTTTTCCTCGTTCTTATTCAAGTCCGGTGCGGTTCCAAACCGCACCTACCGGGCCTGGGGTCTAAAGCAGTTTACGGATAATTGTAGACATTATCAGACTGCACCGAGACATCGGCATCCTGAAAGCTATCATCCGATTTAGAAGATGCCTCGCGGTTGGCGTTGAATTCGCGCAAGATACAACTGACGATTTCTTCTGTATACGCCTGAGCGTCAACACGTTGCTGATTTGCCTCCCATGCCATCCGTGCTGCGGCTTCAAAGTATTCTGCGTGTTTGTAAGCATCGAGGATATCCGTACCTCGTGAAAAGGTGCCGTGTCCGACCCAATAGAGAATATGCCGCGCCGGATTGCCACCATTCTGGAAGAGTCTTAAACTCTCATAAGAGAGTTCTGGGATGCCTGGTGCGCGTTCCTCAACGAACCCGATCCCGTCAGACGGATCATATATGATAGGTGTTTCCGGCTCGTACCCTCTGAGAAAATCGTAAAACTTATCGGGTGCGCCGTGTTCTGTGCGCGAAATTAAGTTCAAAAACTTCGGTTGCAAGTGAACAAGCGCATTAAATCCGTGTTCCGCTAATTGCTCAAAAATGAGGAGATAATGGAACATCTCACTCGTCGGTGCTGGTGGCGCGATGCTATTTCCCCCGCGATCTAAGGTCGTTTGATCTGGCGTACCGAACCGCATCCGATAATGTGTGCCATCTGCTTCGACCTCTACAAGCGTTAAATTGAGTGCTGGATGCTCAATACCGACCATGTCCAGACGTGAACCTGATTTTGTGAGTAACACGTGTCTACCGGCTAACCCTTTCACAACAATCTGTGGGGGTAATTGGTAACGCGGTGATGCCTCATAAGAGATGAGACAGGTATCCTCAACGGTATGAGTTAAAACTGCTCCCATATTACCGGCAGTCGCCCATAGATAGTCGTGCGCATGTGCATGTGCGCCGACCCACCCCATCTGTCCTATTAGCGTCCCACATTCACTGTCAGGGGAAATGGGGCGTAAGTCGGGATGGTATCCGCGTTCTCGCCAGCGTTCGTAACGATACGTTTGCGGGGGTGGTGCTGTTAAGGCATTTATGAGATACGGATTGGCTAATGTTGAATCCACTCGCGATTCTACGCCTCCAGTTTACAGTTCGGTTTTTTGTGAAGATTTCCCTTCTATTTAACTATACCATGTCTAATGAAAAATAGCAAATTATAATGGTTTTCCAGGGTCATTCAATTTTAAGAAATTATTGGATTGGACGTCTTTTTTTGAGGATCTGCTGCGAAATCTAGCGAAAATTTCTGCGAATTTTTAAAAAACATAACATATATTAAGTATTAACGCCTGCACAAAGGGCAACACCCAAAACGGACAATTGAATGACCGTAAATGGTTTTCAGTTGTCGGTACTCGGTTTTCAGTTAAGAGGATATTTCAATGAACCAGATTTCTGTTTCGTGTAGAGTTGTTAGCTGCAAAGCATACGGAAGCAGCATTTCACAGTTTTCATAGCAAATCGAAAAACTATGAAATTTATGAAGTGCCATAAACCTAAACCACACCTATGTTTTTGACGGTTTTCGTGAAGTGTGCTATGAAAGTTTGTTGCGATTGTTTTGTGTTTGTGCAGTGTGACGTGCAGAGATCAAGAGACACACGGAATGTGGCGTAATTTTCGTTTTTTCGATTAAGGTTTATCGGCTTTATTTGATTTTTGCTGGGTGTTTTATCCGCTGTCTTGAAAGATACCAAAAACAGATTTTTTGTGCCAAAAAGATACCAAGGCAAATGTAATAGTGGGGTTGCTTCGGATTTTAGGCATATTTTTCAACTTATTTTTAGTATAGTATAATTATACTGTTTTTTGGTGCGGATGTCAAGTTTTTTTGGTGGGTAAGTCAGGGTCATTTATGGTAGAA
>CAZQIP010000222.1:0-5198 GCA_964593655.1 uncultured bacterium
TGATAGAGGTCCCCGATTGCGCCATTTAGCACGGCGCGCCGAATCTTTCGATTGTTCGGAAAGTGGCGCATAAAGTAGCAGAATTGGAGCGTTTTTCCGGCTGCCTGCGCCGCCGCCTCCATCTCTAAAATTTCAGGCGCGCGGATGGCGTGAGGCTTTTGCACTAAGACATGCTTACCCGCATTGAGTGTATCCAAGACTTGCTGTAGTCTACCATCTGGAGAGGTCGCGAGGTAGACGGCTTCAACATTGGGATTCTCAAGCAGCTCTTGATAATCAGCGTAGCGGTGTGGCACAGCATTGTCGTCGCCCGCTTGCTCACGACGGGTTGCATCGCGCTCTGCAACCGCTATAACGTTTAGCCGAGAGGTCCCATTGGCAGCTTCGATAGCGCGGCAGCCTGCCCATCCACACCCAACGACACCGAGTTGCGTAATTTGATTCGTCATAAGTAAGGTCCCTCTACTTCTTCTGTGGAAGTGGTTTTTAATAGGATATATCTACTGTATCAGACATGTGGAAATCAATATTAAAGGGGAGCGAGAGGTCTGATTCTTTGTTGGCAAAGTGTCGCGAAAAATCAATGAGCGTGAATCCGACTAATTCCTTTGTTTCTGGATGGAAACGTAGTATAATATCCTCCGCGTATTCAACGTAGTCTGTATATTCAGGGGTGCCCCGGGTTACATAGAGGACATCAACTTCCCGGTCATAGAAGATTTTAATTCCGCTTTGGTGGTTACTCATCTTACCTCCTTTTTCTTATTGGATATGCCGTAATTATGAAATTGTTCCGTATCAATTTAACAATAACAACGATACGGGTGTAATTGTGAGGAAGGCCCTCAAAATCTTTATAGTATGTGTATTTGTGTGGATCCATCAACGACTGTTTTCTTCTCCCAGTTCGGACAGTTGAAAGAACCTTATCAAGAGAGTGTCTTAATTCCCAGTGATATTCAATGATGTGCTGCCACCTTTCATCAGTTAACTCAATTCGGTTACCCCATTTGTCGGTAACATCCCACATAAAAATCCTCACCGATATCTTGTAATTCCAAACACTTTGGTTAAAAAAGTTGTGTCAACCTTGAAACACCCTCAAGCACCCATGTCGGTTTCGCGACGGGGTTTTCCAATTGACTGGGTTTAAACTTTCCAGTTTTAACCAAGATACTCCGCATCCCCATTGCCTGCGCCCCAACGATGTCAGAAGTGATGTCGTCGCCCACCACAATCGCTTCATTTGGAGAGCGTTGAAGACTCTCAAGCGCAATTTTGAAGAAGGTCTCGCTCGGCTTGCCCATGACCGTAGCGATTTTGTCTGCGGCTGCCTCCAGAAGTGTCACGAATGCACCACAATCCAAGAACATACCTTCTGAAGAGAACCAGTAGAGTCCTTTCTGCAACGCTATCAGTTCGGCACCATTCATCAACAGACGAAAGGCGTGATTTAAAGTCCGAAAATCAAACCCTTCGCCGTAGTCTCCGACGACAACAAAATCCGGGGCATCGTCATCTACCGGTATCTCTTTAAAAAACGCTTTGACGGCATCATCGACCATAAAGTGACAACTTGCCCCCCGCTGCGAGCGTAGGTATTGGAGACAGGCGTAAGTCGCATTGAAAATCTCATCTTCGTAGATATCAAAACCGAGTGCCTGCATCTGCGCGTGAAGCATCTTTGGGGTTTTGGCAGTTGTATTCGTCAAAAATCGGAGTTGATAGTTCTCGTGCCGCAAGTAGTTGACAACTTCGATTGCGCCAGGGCAAGGTTCGCCTTTAAAATAGAGCGTTCCATCCAAATCAATCAAAAAAGCCTTCGGGCGCGTTGGTGATATTTTCTGCATTGTACGCTCGTGTGTTACGGTTCCACAACTTTGTAGTGTTCAACCTGACTGTTTTGGATCACTTGAATCGCGAGGCTTTTGACGGGGTGGCGGTTCGCATCGTAATGCGAAATAGTTGTCGCCCCTTTGTAGCCATTGACTGCAGCAAATGCATCGCGAACTGCAACGCGGTCAAGTGAACCTGCTGTCTCTATTGCGCGTGCCAAGAGTCGCATCGCATCGTAGCCGGACGCGGCAATGCCATCCGGTGGACTTCCGAAGAGTGCAGTGTAACCACTCACGAATTCCTGCACATCCGCGTCTTGGGTCACAACCGAGAAATTGGTCGGATAGTAGCTGCCATCCAACACACTGTTATCGTCTAAGATACTGAGAAATCGTTCCCTATCATCCCACGCGCTCCCACCGAGGAAGGTCCCTGTGATGCCGATTTGCCGTGCTGCATTTATCAACGATGGCACTTCCGGCTGAAAACCGGGACAGAAAATAACATCAGGCGTTGCCTCGTGTATTTCTGTGAGCAGTGTGGTGAAGTTGGTATCGCCTACGGTATAGGCACCACTGTAAACGATCTCTCCACCATTTGCCTGAAAAGCCGCCTCGAACGCCGCTACAAGATCAATCGTATAGGCATCGCCTTCCTCGATAATCGTTGCTGCCGTTTTCGCGCCAAGTTCATCAGGGTTCATGGCGAAACCCGCCATCACTTTTCCTTGAAATGGGTTCGGCACCGTAATGAGAAAGACGTAATCCCCGACTGCTGGCACGTTTGAACCGCTGGAACCCGGAAGCATAAGTCGTTGTGCCTGTTGCGCGATCGGACCGACTTCGACAGAATTGCTGGAGTAAACGGGACCCAGGAGGGCAAAGACATCCTCCATTTCAATGAGTTCTTTTGCAGCAGTGACGCTGGCTTCCGGTGTCGGGGGTTCACTCGCCACAGGTTGATTGTTTCGACTGATAAATTCTACCTGCATACCGAGTAACCCGCCCTTTTCATTAATTTGAGCACGGGCGGTTTCAGCACCTTGGCTGAAGGTCGTAAAAGTGTTAGACGGTTGAATCACACCAATTTTTAATGTCGCTTTTGTCGGGGGCGTGGTGCTATCAGGTTGAACCATCTCATTTATTCGTTCACATCCACTCAAGGCCGTAAGCAGCATAACTGAAATTAAGATAAAAATCCTCATAGACATAACTAACTTTTCTCCTTTTGACAAAATACTTGAAAAATATTCGGGTTTGTGGTAACTTTTACCTAATATCCAAAGCTTCCTAAAAACAGTAACACATCTGACCAATTTTGTCAAGTTTAGAAACATATCCTTTTGAGAGCGTAAGCGAAAGCGCGTAGCCTGCAACAACGGCGCAGGCGACTCTGACGCGAAAACCGTCAATATCCAAATTGCCGTTATTGCTCTGCAAGGAAAAATTAAAAAATGGAACTCGGATTTTTCACAATGCCTTTGCATCCACCCGGCAGTGATACGACGAAGACATTAGACGACGATCTTGAGCAGATGATAGTCCTCGATGAACTCGGCTACAAAGAGGCTTATGTCGGTGAGCATTTCACGTTTACGTGGGAAAATATTCCGTCTCCTGATCTTTTTATTGCCAAGGCGGCTGCGCTGACAGAGAACATTATTTTCGGCACAGGGATTACGTGTATGCCGATCCATAATCCTGCCGTTGTCGCACATCGTATCGCGCAACTGGATCATCAAACGCACGGACGTTTCCACTGGGGAGTCGGTTCAAGTTCCACACCGAGCGATGCGGAGATGTTCATGGCAGGCGAGGACAGGCGTAGATCAACACGCGAGGGGATTGATGCCGTACTCAAAATCTGGACCGACCCGGAACCCGGACATTACAAGACCGATTTCTGGGAATTTAAGATCCCTGAGTACCGTCCGAACATTGTCAGTGTCCACATGAAGCCTTATCAGAAACCGCATCCGCCAATTGCGTTGGCAGGGTCTTCCGCACGGTCGGACACGCTAATTTTCGCCGGTGAGCGCGGCTGGATTCCGATGAGTATTAATTTAGCGCATGTGCCTACCATTAAAACCCACTGGGACGCGGTGGAAGAGGGTGCCGAAAAGACGGGTTTGTCGCCATCTCGTTCAACGTGGCGTATTGCCCGTGAGGTTTACGTCGCGGATACTACCGAACAGGCGCGTAAAGAGGCACTCGAAGGTACGCTCGGACGCGATTTTAGGGATTATTGGTTCAAGTTATTTAGCCCAGCGCACTTCAAACCGAGTCAGGATATAGAAGACGCGGATATGAGTCTCGAACACCTGTTAGATACTTTATGGATTGTTGGAAGTCCAGATCACGTCGCAAACCGTTTGCGCGAACTTTATGATGAGGTCGGCGGCTTTGGTGTCTTACTCGCCATGGGACACGAGTGGGATCCAAAAGAGCAGTGGTTAAACTCAATGACACTCCTCAAGAACGAGGTCATGCCACAACTCGCAGATTTGACATAGTAGCAGGCACGCGCCGCGTGCCGTTGCCCTTACAACTTGTGGTGGACAGAAATCAGGAGGCATCTTATGCATACCCTCATGGCAGGTGCAGCAGAGACTACGATTACCGCCATCAAGGACAGACCCGACGTTTACGCTGAACTGTATGCACGCGCGTTGGTGCTTGCCGATGGCGAAAAACAGCTCGCTATTGTAACAGCCGACTACGGGCAGTTTCCACTCCAATATAATAGTGTCCTGCTCGATGCAATCCACCAAGCCACAGGCATACCGTCAGAACATGTTGTCATCAACTGTAGCCATACGCATAACGCCCCGGGGGTTGATGGACGATGGATCACCGAGGCATCCGAGACGTGGTTAGCGACTTGTCTTGCCGAGTTGGTGAAAAACGCAGTAGATGCGCTTGAACCCGCAACATTGCGCGGTGGACGCGCACCTGTCCAAATCGGCTACAACCGTCGCCTGATGAATGACGAAGGTTATATTACAATGGCACCGAACCCAGAAGGGTCTGTTGTGCCGTGGGTTGATGTGTTGGGGGCTTACGACGAAAATGGAGAGGTTATTGCTGTGTTGTTCTCACATGCCGCGCATCCGGTGATTGTCCACTGGTCGAGCGAAGAGATCGGTGCCGATTACCCGGGTTATGCCGTTGAACACCTGCGTAATTTCTTAGAACTGAAGCCAGAAAGCGTTTTACTGTTCGCGCAAGGCTGCGCAGCGGATATTAACGGGTATCCGTTGCGAGGCGGTTTCAGTGCCTGCGATGTCGCTGGATTTGCCCTTGCATTTGCGACGCACCAAGCCCTAAAAACTGCGGAGGAAATTCCTGCAGCACCCCTTAAGG
>CAZQIP010000223.1:0-3417 GCA_964593655.1 uncultured bacterium
TTGTAGGTGTGCGAAGCTGCTTTTGCCGTGGTCGCGTTTCGTCATGATCCTGCCAGCGATGCGAACAGTATGTGTTTCGTCCGGTGTCTCTTGGATATCGGCAAAATCTCGGTGAATTGCGGATGTCGTGTGTGTAGGTTCGTACTTGTGCGGATACGGTTCTACACCAAATTGGCGAATTTCGTCCAACTTGTCACGACGTTGCTGAATTAAATCCTTTGTCTCTTCCACGAATTATTCCTCCTTTTCAAGGTGCTATCTTATTTCCTAATAATTATACTTTAGTTTTCTTCATAAAGCAACCGAAAATCAGAGGAATAGTTATCAGTCGTCAGTTGTCAGTCGTCAGTCTCTTATTTTTCCTGTGCTTTCATTTTAAGATAGCTCTCAATGAACGCGTCTAACGCGCCATCTAACACAGCACTGACGTTCCCAGTTTCGACATTCGTCCGTAAATCCTTAACGCGTTGGTAAGGGTGCATCACATACGACCGGATTTGACTTCCAAAGTTGATTTCTAAACGTTCACTCCGCTGCTTGGCAAGTTCTGCTTCCCGCTCAGCCCGATATTTTTCATGAAGGCGTGATCGGAGGAGTTTCATGGCGATTTCTCGGTTCTTGTGCTGAGAACGCTCATTCTGACACTGAACAATAATCCCAGTCGGTTTATGTGTAATCCGAATCGCTGAGTCTGTGACATTGACATGCTGTCCACCGGCACCGCTGGCTCGATAGGTATCTATGCGCAGGTCTTCAGCTTGAATGTCCACTTCCACTGCGTCGTCGATTTCGGGGGTAACGTCAACAGCGGCAAAAGAGGTATGTCGTCGCTTGTTAAAATCGTAAGGTGACAGCCGGACGAGCCTATGTACACCGGTTTCAGCCTGGAGGTAACCGTAAGCGGAGGGCCCTGTAACAAGAATCGTCGTTCCTTTGATACCGGCTTCGTCTCCGACAGTGATGTCGACAATTTGGGTTTGATAGCCTCGTGTGTCGCACCAACGGAGGTACATCCGCATTAACATCCCTGCCCAATCTTGTGCGTCAACCCCGCCTGCACCCGAATGGATATTGAGGATGGCGTTATTCTCATCAAACTCACCATTCAACATTAACTGGAGTTCCATCTGTTCAAGACGACTGGCGACACTGTCTAACCCATCTCCAATTTCTGCCTGTAAGCTTTCATCGTTCTCTTCAATTGCGAGTTCAATGAGCGTCTGTATGTCTTGAATTTTGAGGTTCAGTTCCTCGTATTTGCTAACCTCCTCTCGGAGGACCGCGATACGTTGATTGGTTTTTTGAACGCGTTGTGTATTGCTCCAAAAGTCTGGAGCGATCGTTGCCTCTTCAAGTTCTGTTAATTCTTTTCGTTTTGCAGCGAGGTCAAAGATAACCTCCGAGTTCTAAGAGCCGGGTCTGCATTTCTTCAGTCTTGTTTTTTAAATCTATAAGCATATATCACCTCTATGAATAGTAGGATTTACGCAAATTGAGCAAAGATCGGATATTTAGACGCAAAAAGCGGTAAGTTCCGTCCTTTAAACCCCCTAAATCCCCCTTATCAGGGGGACTTTAAGAGGGAATGCGTAAGTCCTAAATAGTTAAGAACGTTTCCGCCATCGTCGTCTGACGAGTTGACTTCCGAACCCTCCGACACATACGAGCGTGCAAAGGATCGGGAACCAATCACCGTAGCGGGTATAAAGCGTCTGTTGATGTTCCGTAGATGAAAGCAGCGGTACGGGTGCAATAAGCACCTCTTGCGGGGCGGTCGGTGTAATCATAGGTGTCGTTATCCGACCGAATTTGTCCACAACACATGTAAATCCGCCATTTGCGCAGCGGAAAACTGCTATTCGGTTCTCAATTGCGCGGAAAGGTGCCATCGACAGATGTAGTTCGGGGAAAGCAGTCCCTTTGAACCAAGCATCGTTCGTGAAGATTCCCATCACTCTGGCACCTTTTTGTACAGGTCTACGAAATTCGTCAGGAAACACCGATTCAAAGCAGATCGAAGCACCAATCTCTACTCTCCGCGTGTCCATTTTATCTTTAACGACAAACACTTTCGGGTCGCGAAACAGACCCTCCGTCCGCTTTGGGGTGTCTGTCTTATCTTTAACGATAAACACAGGCAAAAGGTTTACTGTTTTTCCAGGCGCGAAGGGTTCAAACTGGATAAAATCGGGAATAAAATCCGGGAGAAGGTTTTCCAAGGGTACGTACTCGCCAAATGGAACGAGGTGCATTTTCGCATAGTCTCCGTGTATCTTTCCATCTGGAGATATTGAAAGGACACGATTGTAGATGGGTTCATTTCTTTTATCTATATCTTTAGAAAATTTGCCGATGGCTTCGTCTGTTTTACCTCTGTTCGCTGTCCCGACGAGTATCGGCAGTGATGTATCACGGAGCATTCGGGAAAACTTTCCGTAGTATGTCGGCCACTCACCCGTTAATGCCCGGCTCCGAATCGATGTTTCGGGCCATACAATTAAGTCAGGAGCCTCTCGGCTCGCTTTGTATGTCAAGTTGATGTAATGCTGCAAAATCGCTGGGAATTGATTCACATCCCATTTCCGTAGTTGCGAGACATTACCCGGGACAAGTGCGACGTTTAAGGTTTCGGCATCCGCAAGTGCTGTAGCATTTGATTCACGGTCCAAAGGTTCAGCGTCTTGGAGTTGGAAGGCACCGTAACCGAAACAAAAGATTGTTAAAATCACTGGAAGTACTAAAGCACGTATTTCTTGTCGCCACTGGTTGCGGTTACAAAGCAGGGTAGCAATACCGGCATTGAAGAGCACAATCACGAAACTGATGCCGTGTACACTGAAGAGAGAAGCGACCTGTATACCGGGTAGATTGTTCCATTGTGAGTAGCCCATACTGCCCCAGGGGAATCCTGTTATCATCCAACTCCGCACCCATTCCAATGCTGTCCAGATGCCGGCAGCGGCAATGGGAAATAGTACGCCTGAACGCACTGGCACAACCTTCATCAGTGCGGCGAAAACTGCAAAATAGAGCCCCGTATAACCGACAAGGAGTAGATAGGCGACTATCGTAATGAAGATATTCGCGTACGGATAGAGAAGGGCAATAGCGGGGAGCAAGCCTGCGAAAAATAGAAAACCTGTTAGATAACCGATCCAGAATGCGGGCTTCCAACGTGTTGCCCGCGTGAGTGCAATGAAAAATGGCACCATTGCGATCCAAGCGAACGGATAGAGGTTTACATTCGGGAAGCTAAGAAACAGCAAGAGTGCTGAAAGTATCGCGAGTAGCCAATGTTGGTGGCGTTTCAAAAAATTTTCCGTAGGAGTATCCCCCATATTCTATCACATTGAATTTATACCAAATCTGATTGACTATTTTTCGTTATGCCCGGTGCGGTTAGGAAACCGCACCTAC